>NZ_JACGXB010000004.1:0-377315 GCF_014138065.1 Ochrobactrum sp. P6BSIII
CCCGTTAAAAACACGCGGAGCAAGGTTCAAAACATGGGTCAATTCTCGATGACAATATCCGGCAATGCCGGGTCACTTCTCAGTGCAAATCAACAGCAATAGCATTGTCTCAAGTGACATGCTTCACCGCTTGAACAGGCTGCATTCATGGGCGATGAATGATCCTGCGAAACACCCCGCTGTTACCGTACAAGGAGACACTGTTCGCCTTTGTATAAGACAAATTCCGAGGCTGTACGGCGACCTCAGAGCAAGCCTAAAAGTGTCGGGCGATGGGGTGACGAAAACATTCTCGATCATGTGACGAGATCGGGGGAGCCAGAGCAAAAATTCCAATCTAGGAAATCGTTGGTGTCGTAGACGGCGTTAGCGATTTTTGTTTTTTTGTCCAGAAGCTAACGCCGTTCTGTCCAGAAGGTGCCGCCGCGCCACAGAAATGTGATCGTACGGGCTATCGAGTGCGAAGATACGGGCGCGGACCGCAACCTTACAATTTCAGCTACCGAAAACGGTGTCTATTTTGAAAACCGCATAGGCGGGACAGTAGAGTTACGTGTGCAGGTTATGGATATGATGGGAACATAGTGACCATCTCGGCAGCTACTGATGGCATCTACTTCGAGAACAGCGTGAGTGGTAGCGTTACCATTAACTTTGAAGCGACCACTCAAATACGAACATAACTCATTCTTCCAGTGGTCAGAAAGCCAAACATCACGGTCTATGCGTCGAGTATTGACAATATCGTTAGAAGAGAATTCACCAAGCATTATTGTAGGTTCCTATCTATTTCGGTGTAGCCGCCGAGATCTGCTCGGCAATCAATGCATCAAAACTCGGTAGGGTCGGTGTCAACATACGCTGGGTTAGAACCCAATTTCGTTGTTGGGCTTCGGTCTGCACGTTGCGTGTACCGGTTCGAATCACGTGATCAAGCGCTTTTTCCCATGATTGTGGATTGCCTTCTACAAGAGTGAGAAATGGCGCTTCAATCCGATACTGCGGCAGATCAGACGCGACAATGGGTAAGCCCAAAGCGGAATATTCCAGTACTTTCAGATCGCTTTTGCATCGATTGAAATGATTGTCGACTAACGGTGCTATAGCGAAGTCACATCGCGAAGCAATTTCGCGCAACCAAGGAACAAAACTAATGTATGGCTTTATTCTTGAGGGCGGGTCAATCTGCTCGATCCAAGGAATCTGGCGGATCAGATCAGTGTTCTGACTTATGCCAACTACGGTTAGCCTAAATGTCGGATACCGCTTGCTGATATTTGCAAGTGCCGGCAATATCATTTCAAGGTCGGCATCATGGGTTGGTGTTCCCATGTACAATGCTCGGATAAATCCATCATTGCGGCGGGGCAACGGGGCTGCGTTCCAGAGATTGCTGCTAAGCATGTTGGGAACGATTTCAATCCTTCCAGCTATGCCGTCATAAATATTGGACAACTGTTCGGTGGATACTGTCACTACGCTCGCAGACTGCAACAGCGCTTCGATAGGGGCCTTATATGTCTCATAGTTTATCGCACTGTCGGAGCGTTGAGCATGGCCGAGTAGGTCATCGTCAATATCATAGATGAATGGAATGCAAGACGATCTCAGCGCATCGATGACGCTGTCCGTCATTTCGGGTGGGATCGCTGTTCGTTGGATAATGGCTGCATCAATTGCTCCGCAGTTAGCTGCCGCCAACAACGTTTCTGGTAACATGCGAATGTAAAGCATCGATCGATCTAAAGTGTTCTGAGTTCTCTCCCAAACACGAATGTATGTAGAAGCATTAGCAATGTTTAAGTTTGGTGCACTTGGACACACCACTGCGACGCACTTCGATCGCTCAGAATGTACCGAAGGTTTTCTGTTATTTAAAACATCGCGATATATATCATAGTACTTCGATGCCATTACCCTCACGGTATTGGCTTTGCCATCGCCTGCTTGCCACCGCGCAAGCGCCGTTCGAACTTTATGCTGTTCCGATTGATCAAGCGTTACTCGGATAATCTCGCGGTAAAGATTGTCTATATCAAAATGACTCAATACCCACCCGCAACCGCTATCGGTCACGCGTTCTGCAAGCGTCGGAAAATCGAATACAATTGAAGGTAAACCAACACTCCACAGTTCCGTAAGGGTATGGCAGTAAGTTTCATCCCAGATGGAAAAAACAGCGCCGAGGTGTGGTTTTATTTCGGCCGCTTTTGCCGCGAATGACTCTCTCGCATAACGACCATGGTTGATCAGCCTTGGATGAGACCTACCCAGATGATCTTGAATTCCGCCGAGAACATGAAATTCGATCTTACCATCTGTATCTTTGTCGAGAAGGCTGTAAATTACGTCCAGGCCTTTAGCAGTGTTTATGTTGCCAGGGACCAGTATTCGGATTGGGGAGTCGTGGTGCGCATGTTGGCTAATATTCAGAAATTCTCGGAAATCTCTTCCATGAGGGATAACGAAAAACTTATCGCCGTCAAGCTCTGGCATTTTATCTAGAATTAGCGATCGAGCATGTGACGATGTCGTGACGAATGCATCTGAGGCAGACAGCGCTTTCGCAAATTTTCTGCGCCACGTGTCTAACCAAGTTCCCGTTGGCAACGGCATTGAGTCGATAGGCCACAGCGATTCACGATTGGCGGCCCCTGCCGTTGTAAAGGTCTCTCCAAGGAATTTACCTTCATCGTCAAGAAGCTTGATTGTAGGCGATATCGCATAGTAATCGTGAAACGAGGTAATTGTCTTACGCCCTAGCTTCTTCGCTAATGTTGGCAATGAAAGGCTGTGCCACGCAAGGTGGCGGATGTGAACCAGATCAATGTCGAATTCGAAAAGCCAACTGAAGACTACAGCATCATACTCTGCCGAGAAATGAGATACCGGGCTAACAGCGGTTTGAAGTCGGTGCGAGCGAACCACTTTGAATTCACCATCCACCAAATGGCTTAGTTCGATGATTTTGCGGTCGCAGCGAAGGAGCCAAGCATCTATAGAACCATTGACACCGGTAATTAGGTCCCTGTTGGTCTGAGGTGTGCCACCTGTTGTAGTGGAGATTACGAACATTACTCGCGGTAAGGAAATCTGGCCATCTAAGCTCTTTTTTTGCGCGATATAACCGTTGAACCGGGCAATACGGATTTTCTCGCTGGAACCAAAAACAGCAATGGACGCTTTGTATTCTGGGTAGCGTTCGCGAAGTACCGCGGCTCCCTCTTCGAGCAATTGGTGTTTATTTTCTCCGAAACTCTTGGACCTATCGTGGAATACATAAGTTCTATCGTCAATAATATGTTTCCAACCGGCATGCAGCGCACGCATGCAAAAGTCGTTCTCCTCACCGTAGCCGCGCGGAAACGCTTCGGAATCTAAATTACCGACCTCATCGATGCAGGCTCTTTTGATAAACAAACAAAAACCATTGCCTGTGGGAACTACAGGGTAAACACCAGAACTAGTTCTTCTAAATGATTTGGCGAATGCAATCTCATCCACTCCCACCGGCAATTCGTTATCGTTGCCAATCTTTGGAGCTGAAAATGCACCAGCTCTATCGGACATTGGTGTCACTGTCGCAACGCGCGGCGACGATGCCGCAGCCATAAGCAGACCGTCAAGCCAACCGGGGGTGACTCTCGCATCGGAGTTAAGCAGTATCACGTCGTCTCTGCCGGCTTCCAATATCCCTCTGTTTGACGTTTTCGTAAAACCTAAGTTTGCTTCGTTGCGAAGTATGGTAACGCGCGCATTGTTTTTTTGTCTGTCCAGAATAATTCCTATTTCTGGATCTGGCGATTTGTCATCAATGATAAGAATTTTGGCGTATTCTGGTGTCCACCTGAGAAGTCGATCTATGCATATCTCCAAATCCCTTGGTGCATTGTAAACAGGTACGACTATAGTAATTCCGTTGCGCACAAGATCATCGGGGTGGATGCTATACGATCGCCGACGTTCTTCATTCTTTAGCACGACCTCATCTGATCGGCTTCCGTCTGGAAACTGGAAGCAAATCTGATAGGAGCCTTCCCCCATAAGATGTATTGGGTTATCGATATTAAAGCCGCCCAATCCAGAAGATATTCCTTTTGCCTGAAGGTCGCTTCTGGCATTGTCGGACAAGTAATCACCGAAAACAGAATCATTAATTAGCAGCGTCAATTTGACAGCCGTCGAGATGTTCGCTTCATCGACGCACCAACCTCTAATATGTGATGGTGAGATTGAATCGATAACGAGACGATACCGATTTTGTATGATCTGCGGCTCTAGCTCTACGGCTGGGGTCGGGTCCTGGGCCGCAACGCTAGTTGCCTCGGTATTTTGAACGGGCGCGTAGCTACGCCCTTCACTCCTACCCCACATAATATAATGAAGCAGGGGGTTCGCCCCAGTCGTTGCAACATCGGGATTTGCATCCAAATAGCCCAAAGAACTAAAGCCAGGGCTAGGATCGCGACCTTCGAGGCCCCCAAATTGTAGATAATGAGAAGCTGCGCTGACCCCAGATGCCTTAACGTCTGGATATGTCTCTAAATACCAGGCTTCATCAAAAAAGTGGTCATTTCGAATGGTTTTTGCATTTTTCCAAGTGCGGTATACGGCAATGTTTCTCGGAAGAAAAGTGAGGTGAGATTTTATGTACCTTAACATATGAAATTGTAGCCCCGCACACCATAAGAATTACGACTAATTTAGGGCAGTCATAGCAGCCAAAATTGGCTAGTCAATGATACGAAGGGTGAAATATCCTAGGTTGTATTGAGATTGCCATAAAACCAAATTAGCTAGTGCTAAATTGCCGGCATGGATAGGTGTGCAACTATTGCATCAGCACATAGTTGGGTTGAAGTATAGAGATTGCTTAAAAAAAGATAATCATAGAAATTAAAATATAAGCTATCACAAATAGATTGACGCCCGCGTTAAGCGTGACCGTCGGTGTCCTTTTCAATATATTCCGAGTGACCTGATGTATTTTTATGTCGGCTCTTCCGAGCACTACAGAGGCCAATGTGGCAGCGCCTACGCATAGAAAGTAAGTAATTTCCGGCCATTTGAAACTTGGTAAATGACGAACGACCAATAGTATTACGGGCACATGGATCAGATACATTGCGTAACTCCAATCCCCTAAGCTCTTCAGTGCGCGGGCAGAAGCACCCCGAAAAACCGGCGCTGTAGTCTGTAGCGCAGCTACAATTAGAAACGCAGAACCGACTCCCGAAGTGATGCGGGCGAAGTATGCTGGTACAAAGAACGTTAAAGGAATGCTCAAACAGAAGCCCGCGATCATGAGCATAGGAGTTCGCGGGATACGGCTCAAAATGACGGGAACGATCAAACCTGCCGCAAATCCTGCATTCGCCGTCATAAAGAACATTTCCGCTATATTGGCCCGCCCAATTCGTGGCATGGGGGCGCCATATCTTGCCAATAATAACGCAATCCAACATGCGGCAAATAAAGGAAGGAATTTCCGGAGGTTTAAACTTATAAAGCCGAAAACCAAGAGGTAAAAAAACATCTCGTGAACAAGTGTCCATTCAACATTTAACACATAGAAAATAGGTCCTGCCGGAACGAGGGTTATGGATACCCAATTGAATTTTTCAATTAATCGGAACGGATCTGAAATTAGTGCAAAAAGGGTAGCAATTAACAAGGCTGGATAGATGCGAATTATTCGAGCTGCCAAGAAGGCATGTGCATTTTGCCTGCTTGATAATTCCACCATAAGATAACCTGAGAGGGCGAAGAAAATCGCCACGCCATACAGGCCTAAGAAATGATGGAAAACGTCATAAAGTCCAGCGCCTAGGTGTGCATGCACATAATGTGCTGCATGATACAGCATTACGGACATAGCAGCGAATGCGCGAATATATTGTAGATTTTCATTGAATTTGAGCGGGGTGTCGGTTCGCGCTACGGAATTAAAATTCATATCGCCGCTCTTGCTGGAATGTGTTTTCTTCTTAGCGGGCTACAACGTGGCTACAGGTAGGTCAATTGTGACAATTTGTTTCTGGACTTTATGCATGCGCCTGTTGCCGAATGCCAAAATTGCCGCGGTTTCTCTATCATCTGCGATTCATAACAAATGTTAAAAGAGCCAGTCCGCCCACCGCCGCAATCCCCAATGCCGCAATCGATAAAAGAACATTAAACCATACCATAGCTGCCCCGCGTTCATGACGCGGGCTAATTAATCCAAACACACCTATCAATGCAAGCCGCCAATTGAGGCGGTTTTTCTTTGCCGAAAGGACAAAAGAAAACCCCGGACTAGCCGGGGTTATAGCTATTGCCGCCGTCTGGTGTCCCAGAAAAGCATTGAAATGACACAAAGCAGCGCAGCGAGGATCGTACCTTCAATTAGAAAATACCAGTCCATCGTTCTGCCTCATACCGGAACGCGGCCACCGCCATTGCCATGCGAGGTCATCCACGGCATAGCAGCCTCTGGATTTTCGAGAATGTTGCGTTTTCGAGCGAAGCCTTCAAAGGCGTTTTGCGCCACGATTAGCGGTTTCTGCCCGCTGTGAGCGTCACAACAGGCGCTCCATGCCACTTCATAGATAATATCGCGATCATCCTGTGGCCATTCATAAAGAAAATCGATTGCGTCAATAGGGCCTGCGATTTCCCTGATCAGAAATTTGCCGTCCTTTACAAAAACTGGACTGTCAAACAAACGGTCGCTCATCGAAACCTCCATTTGATCGAACGAAGTGTGTTGGAATGACGGCTCCGATTTAGTGATGCTGCACCGCGTTTCAAGGCTCTGAGAATGAAAATTTTTAGTGTCGGCGAACGCTCGCAATAACCCTCGGCAGTCCTAGGGCTGCCGGCCATCCAAAAGATAAACAGCCCATGAAATTCGTTTCCGACTGGAAGCGGGTGCTCGCGCGTGCGTGGAGCATCCGTCTGCTTGTGCTCGCCGGAATTTTGTCCGGCCTTGAAGTCGTGTTGCCGTTGATCGGTGACGCTCTCCCCATCCCAACCGGCGCGTTTGCTGCTCTGTCGCTGATCATCACGGCAGGGGCCTTTGTTGCGCGCATCGTTTCACAGAAGGAATTCAGAAATGAAGAGTAGATTGAAGAAGTCTGGCGCCGTCATGGCGGCGGCGGTCGCCCTTGTTGGAGCATGGGAAGGCGTGAAACTTGCCGCCTATCCCGACAAGTTTGCAAACGGCCTGCCTACTGTCTGCTTCGGTGAGACGCGAGGCGTAAAGCTTGGCGACCGATATACGATGGATCAGTGCAAGGCGATGCTCGGCAACGCTCTGGTTGACTTCGAAGCTGGTATGCGCAAATGCCTGACTGCGCCGGACAAAGTGCCGGACAAGCCCTATGTCGCCTTTCTCTCGCTGTCCTACAATATCGGCACCGGAGCATTCTGTCGCTCATCCGTGGCTCGATATGCCAATGCTGGCGACTATCGGCGGGCCTGTGATGCGATCTCGCTTTATAACAAAGCAGGCGGTCGAGTTGTGAACGGGTTGGTCAATCGCCGCTCCGACGAGCGCAAGCTCTGCCTTGAAGGGCTGAACTGATGCTCGGCCTTCTGGATTATCTCAAGATCGGGGCAGGGCTGGCGGCGGGTATCGTGCTGATGCTCGGCTTCAACGCCTTGATCCATGATCCGATGATCGAGCGCGAGGCGCGGCAGGGTTACGTTCAGGAGGCGCAAGTCATCGCCGCCGAAGCAAAAGCCGCAGAAATGCAGCGCCAGATCAAGGCAGGCGAATATGTCATCTCGGCCTATCAGGAACAGCTTTCCAATGCACGCGCGGCAGAAACAGCCAGAGCAGAACAATCAGAACAGGAGATAGCAGCCTATGAGAAACGGCTTGCTGATGAAGGCCGCTCTTGTCGGCTTGATAGCGCTGACATTGACTGGCTGCTCAAGCCTTGATCGCCAGTTGAAACAGGCGGCAACTGTGCAGGGCGTGGCACAGGCTCGCGTCACGCTCCCGGCCTATCCAGAAGACTGCCGAACGAAAGAGCCTCATGCGGAACTCAACGAAGGCACAGAAATCCGCTCGATCCTGAAACGAGAACGCGATGCGCTCGACCGGCAGAACGCAAGAACTGATCGTTGTGCAGGGTTTTATGACGAACTGGCGAGGGGAATGAAATGAGTGAGGACTTGAAATGGCTCATGGGAACTGCAGTCACTCTGATTGTCTTCTTCAGTGGCGCGCTGATCGCGGCCTTTCGCTCTCTTTCCAATTCTCAGAAGGCGGGAGACGATCAACTTCATGACAGGGTGAACCGGGTTCGAGATGAATATGTCCGGCGCGTCGATCTTGATGACCACGTGAAGCAGTTGCGCGACGGCATGAAGGAGATGCGCGACGAAACCCGGGAAGGGCTGAAAGAGACGAATAAGCGTCTTGACCAGGTGTTGGCTGTGTTGGCCTCAGATAAAAAGGTCTGATCAAAAAGAACCCCGCAGCGAAAACCGTGCGGGGTTAAGGCTACTGAGCCCTTCTCTCCCAAGGGCAACAAAAATTTACCCATCCGGTCAAAAAAGTAAACCCCGGTCAGTGTGCATGCAAAGACCGGGGCTGCGCAAGTTGGGTTTCCATCGGTTTGAAAAGCTTGCGCTCAAATTATGATATGCAAACAAAGCCTTACGTCAAGCGCGTGTCGGTGCAGAATTATCACTTCCCTTGCCAGATCATTGCAAGTGCAATCAGTGCTAAAATAGACGTAGATACGGCTTCGACTAAGATGATCCAACTCATTTGCGTTCCCCATACACAATTGAATGATCTTTGGCTCAATCATGTTGGCGAGACATGCCAAACTCCCCCGGAGCCAATGAAGCGGTTCTTATAATGAATACTTAAAAAAGTGTAAACCCGTTGACCTTTCACAAAGTCAACGGGTTTACATGCTTCCATGCGGTTTAAAAGGACCCTGCCCCTACGGTGTAACGGGGGCAGGGTAGGCGCCAATTTCCCAAGCTTGGTATATGGTCATTGACACCAACGGCTTATAACTGCGTGCTCAGGGTAAAGTTCCTTCTTCATCGTTCGAATTGGCATGCAGTGCAGTCACATCGTGGCGAACGAAAAATTTCTGATGAGCTAGCCTTGCGGCAAGTTCGGAAAGCTTGGCCTTATCGCGAAGACCGTTTCGGTAGAGCATGAGTATGCAAGACGCGAGTTCACTGCCCGAATAATTCTGGTCACTTTCTTCCAGCAGAACGGCTGCGTTCGTAAAGCAGCTGCGCAGAAAATCGACTTCGGCAGGTGTATATATGCGGCTCGCTTCGTTGAAAAACGGCATGTCAGCCTCCCTATACTAAGGTGGTAAGCATACCCAGTTAAAAATAACCAAAAAGCCAATCCATATCAATAAGCGTTATGTCACTCAGGCACCATGCAATAATGAACCCGCCATTATTTTAGCTGACGGGGTATGTGCATGAAGAAGCGAGCCGCGCCGTTAATAGACGCACGGGCATTGCCTGAATGGGCAACAGAACCGGCGAAGCGAGGGGAATATTCCAATTTGCGGATCCGTGGTTATTCCTCCGGGTCCGTCCCTGTCACGCTGCGGTGCATGTTCTCAGCAACTATCCTGATCGCTGTCGCCGCTTCCTCCTCCGACCATCCGGCTTCTACAGCGTCCTGGATGAGTTCGGGCACGCCGATCACCTGAGTGCGGGCTATGGCCGCAGTGACCTCGGCGTCTCTGGCGCCCGAAACTACTGCTCGCTCGACCAGTTCTGCGATTCCTTGCGAAACTGCCTCTTGGCAGTCGATTTCACGTTCTGGATAATCACCGGGCTGTTTTGGTCCAAACATCAAATCCTCCCTCGATTAGTTCTAGGAAGGTAGGGCGCTTTTCGCTACCGTCCACAGCATCCATGGTGTGAAGGACGGTTAAAATTACATAATAGAATCAATGCGCAGTTATTCCGCCACACCTTTCGCTTAACCGATTGTTTTAATTGCATAAACATCAAAATATTGCAGTCCTGCCGGGATCGCCACTTCTTCTCAACTTCCTTTCCGTTCATTTTGGCGTCCGCGATCATTTCGCAGGAATTATGCCTTGCATTTCGCACGTCCGGACCTGCGAGCCAGTCTGTGGGCGTCAGAACTTGGAATACCTCGAAGGTGAGAATCGCGCTTAAAAGCGCCGGTATTCTCATCGGAAAGGGTTGTTATGAGAGTTTTATTTCCAGTTATTTCGCTCGCTATCATTATTTTCACGCCCGTGGCTTATGCAGCGACCGACGCACAAGCCGATGGATGTGTTATCGCTCGTCCGCAGAAATGTTGTCCCAATCCAGAAAAGCCTGACTCGCTTATTTGTTTTCCATATACCGGTAGAACTTGAGCCAGGCTCAATACCGGCGGCGGCAGTAAATCCGGCGATATTCGGTGGATATAGTCCGATTTTCTTTCTTGTTTGCAGCTTTTGCGCGTATTTCAGCAAAGCTTAAATAAATGGAAGAGGAGAGGGCATGCGTTATATTCCAACGGCGGTGGCCGGGTTTGTCGGTCTGGTCTTGCTCAGCTTTGTTCTGGGTTCGTGGTACACGATCGACGAAGGTGAACGCGGTGTTATTCTGCGCTATGGCGCTGTGGCTGGTGTCGCGCAGCCTGGGCTGGGGTTCAAGATTCCCATGATCGATTCCATCGTGCGCGTTTCGGTACAGTCGAAAGCCGCGATCTATAATCAGATGGAAGCCTATAGCCGTGACCAACAACCGGCTACCATGAACCTGTCGGTCAATTATCGTATTCCGCCGGATCGCGTGGAGGAAGTCTACGCCAATTACGGCGGTGAGGATGGTCTGCTTTCGCGTCTGGTGGAGCGTCGCGTCTTCGAGGAAAGCAAGACGGTGTTCGGCAAGTTCAATGCCGTGACCGCCATTCAGGAGCGCAGCCGTCTCAATCAGGAGATCGCAGAAGCCATCCAGAACAGTGTGCGCGGACCGGTGGTTGTCGATAGTGTTCAGATCGAGAATATCGATTTCTCGGACGCCTATGAACAGTCCATCGAGCAGCGCATGCTGGCAGAGGTGGAAGTGCAGCGCTTGCGCCAGAACGCCGAGCGCGAAAAGGTGCAGGCGGAAATCACTGTGACGCAGGCCAAGGCGCAAGCCGATGCGCGCCGCGCGGAAGCCGAAGCTCAGGCCGATGCTGTGCGTCTTCAGGCTGAAGCCGAATCCGAAGCCATTCGCCTGCGCGGTGAGGCGGAAGCAACCGCTATCAAGGCACGCGGCGATGCGCTGCGTGACAATCCGGGTCTGGTGTCGCTGACCCAGGCCGAACGGTGGAACGGGCAACTGCCTTCGACCATGTTGCCGAACAGCTCGATCCCGATGCTGAATCTCACGCCGCAGACGGTATCTGAATAAACGAAGAATGGCGGGGTTTTGCCCCGCCATTTTCTTGACCTGTTCGTCACATTATCGCGGTTCGTTGCCGCGCGGACGTATATAGGCACGCGGGCCGCCATAGCCGCCGGGACGACCGCCGTGCCAGCCGGGACGATCCCAGTTTCGGTTACGATAGCGATAATCCGGACGTCCTCCCCAGTGGCCGCGACGATAATAGTAATCATCGCGATCGTTGAGCGCTGAGCCGATTGCCACGCCCGCGATCAGCGGGATACCGATCAGGGCGGCATTGCGTCCGAAATCATCCGAATAACCGCTGCCGACTGTTCCTTCCCGGAACGCGATATAGCGTGACGCAGACCAGCCATAGGTCGAGCCATAGCTCACCTGACACCAGCCGTAACCCGAGGTGCAACCATGCACCGTCACGGGCGCGCCGCCCGGAATAGCGCCCATGGAAGGATAGCTGGTGCTTGGCCCTGTACGGATATTGAGATTGGCAGTGGAGATTGCATTTGCGGCCTGCGCCGCGCCTGCCGATAAGACTCCCACTACAACGAGAGCAGCTTTCAAAGCGAGTTTCATCGAACATCTCCCTGAATGATCACGATGAATGACTGTATTCTTTTATAAAACGAAGGTGTCGGACGAAAGTTCCTCTTCTGAACTTGGTAAATAATTGAAGGTCAAGGTGCCGAAGGAGAGGACCAATTTGCATCGCAAATAAAAAGCGCCGGATTATCCGGCGCTTCTGAATGCGATTTTTTCGTTCGTCTTGGCTTAACGTCTGCAACGCGCAACGTAAATCTGGCCATGACGGTTGCGATATTGGCAATTGCCATTACGCAGTTCGCGCACCAGCAGACCGCCGAGGGCGCCAGCACCCGCACCGATCAGGGCGCCACGTCCGCCACCGGCAATGCCGCCGATGATGGCGCCTGCGCCAGTGCCTATTGTAAGATCTTTTTCAGTGGTGGTGCAGCCCGAAATTGCCATCAGCGCCACCAGCCCAAGTGCTACTTTCCGCATTTCTCTCTCCTCCATGAACCCGATAATGCAATAAGAACGATTCGCATTGAAATCGGTTGCTTGAAATTAAAGGAGAATTTGCAGGGAAAACAGTCACTAGCGGCGATAGCGCAAAATGACTGCAATCGCCAGAACGGCGAGCCCGATGGCGATGAAACCCTGAATAATGAAAACCGCATTCATCATGATGTTATCCTTCGGCGCTGGCTGCGTTTTAAAAACCAAGCCACCGCGCATAGTGTGCCATTGGCAGCGCTTTCAGCAAAGTCTGAAGCGCTGCCAATTGTTCAGATGGCTGCAAAGCCCTTTTCAAGATCGGCGATGATATCCGCGACATCTTCCAGACCGATCTGGAGGCGGATGACCGGACCCGGATAATTGCCCTTGGCAATCAGACGGTCGGCAACGCGCACCTGCAACGCAAGGCTCTCATAACCACCCCATGAATAGCCGAGGCCGAAAATCTCCAGCGCATTGAGGAAAGCATGGGCTTCCGCCTGTCCGCCTTCTTTCAACACGAAGGAAAAGATACCTGACGAGCCTGTGAAGTCGCGCTTCCAGATATCATGGCCGGGATGGCTTTCGAGCGCCGGGTGCAGAACCTGCGCCACCGCAGGATGGCTTTCCAGCCAATGGGCGACTTCCAGAGCGCTCTTGCGGTGATGTTCCAGACGAACGCCCATGGTGCGCATGCCGCGCAGGATCTGATAGGTGTCGTCGGGACTGGCGCAAAGTCCAAGCGTGCCGTGGGTTTCCAGAAGCTGCGGCCAGCACTTTTCATTGGCGGACACGGTGCCGAACAGAATGTCGGAATGGCCGGATGGATATTTGGTGGAGGCGTGAATGGTAACGTCCACGCCAAAATCGAGCGCCTTGAAATAGACCGCCGTTGCCCATGTATTGTCCATCATCACGATGGCGCCGCCCTTATGGGCGACATCCACGATGGCCGGAATGTCCTGCATCTCGAACGTGTTGGAGCCGGGTGATTCCGTGAAGACGACCTTGGTATTGGGCCGCATCAACGCTGCGATGCCCGCTCCGATTTCCGGGTCATAATATTCGACATCCACGCCCATGCGCTTCAGGATCGTATCGGCAAAGTGACGGGTCGGATTATAGATCGAATCGACCAGCAAAGCGTGATCGCCGGGAGACAGAAATGCCAGCAGCGACACGGTGACAGCTGCCAGGCCGGATGGCACACAGATTGTTCCGGCAGAGCCTTCCAGTGCGTTGATTGCTTCGCAAAGCGCATCGCTGGTTGGCGTCCCGCGCGTGCCATAAGTGTATTTCTGGTCGCCGGTCACCATGCTCTGGGCATCCGGGAAAAGCACGGTCGAGGCGCGGACAACGGGTGGGTTGACGAAGCCGTGATAGTCGCGTGGCTGATAGCCATCATGCGCCAGTCGTGTGTTTATCCCCAGTTTCGCCGTCTTATCTTGCTGCTTAGCCACGAAATTGCCTCCAGACCATGTTGCATGCGTTCCGCCGGTTCTCTTTTGGAGAATGCTGCATGGTCGTACCGACTACCGGATGCGGCCAGATGCGGTTGGCAGAAAGATCATCGATTCCGTCTGTTGCGGAATATTTAGAAGTTCATTCGATAAGCCGCGTCAGGGCTGGATGCAACCCCGCGTTCAGTGCTTGAAACGCAAGACGCGATGCGAAAAGGGAATAATGGAATGTCATCACCGGATTTGAAAAATGCGCTTCTCAATCCGGTATATGCGGCCATTGAACTTATTCGCGCTTGTCTGAGACCGGCCTACAAGGGCGCGCCGTCT
The DNA here is from genome assembly GCF_014138065.1 of Ochrobactrum sp. P6BSIII. Classification (NCBI taxonomy): domain Bacteria; kingdom Pseudomonadati; phylum Pseudomonadota; class Alphaproteobacteria; order Hyphomicrobiales; family Brucellaceae; genus Ochrobactrum; species Ochrobactrum sp. P6BSIII. Next base: position 14,196 of record NZ_JACGXB010000004.1, read on the forward strand.
TCCTGGACGATGCAGATGACTGCAATCGTCGTGCTGCTGCCGTTCATCATCCTGATTCTGCATCTGTGGGATGCCGATATCGTCCGTGCGGCGGCTGGAAGCAGCAATATCATCATGGAAGTTCTGCGGACTGTCACCGATGCCATTCGCACGGTCGTCTGGCTGGCTGTCGCGCTCGTCGTCTGGGTGGTCACGGCCTTTGTTCTGTCGCCCACCTATCGGGGTCAGATGCGCAACGTGCTCACGCGGTGGCATGGCTGGGCCACGCTGGTTCTGGCATCCATCGTGGTAGGCAGCATCCCGTCGGAAATCGGCAAGCTGGCGATCGGGCGCGCGCGTCCGTTTTTGCTCGACCAATATGGCGCTGCCTATTTTTCTCCTTTCAAGGGCGAGTTCCTTTATGAAAGCTTCCCATCCGGTCATTCGATGATGGCCGGTATCATGATGATGTCACTGAGTATTTTCCTGCCACGCTGGCGCTTACCGATCATTGTCGTGGGCCTGTTGTTTTGCATCAGCCGGCTTGCAGCCGGAGCGCATTTCCCGACCGACATTGTGGCAGGTTGTACCATAGGATTGCTCGCAACCTGGTGGGTAGCGCGCTACATGGCGACGCGAAATATTATTTTTTCTCTGGAAGACGGGCGAGCCCTCCCGAGGGTGTGATTCTGACCCATTTTGTCTGGTCTTCGGACCATTTTAGCAAAATGTAATTCATTTAAACATTTGTTATTACTATGTTTTCCTTGGGATAATTCTGGCAGGCGTCAATTATTGCGTTTGGTTGGCCGCGCTCCCCAGAAATTGGGAAACCGTGTAAAAAAAATCGGCTCGCTTCCGAACTTTTCCACGAAACGCTGATTTTGCTGCCGATATTAACTTGACCATTGCCCAATTATCGCCTTCGATAAGGCGGTGAAGGCGACAGGCGTCACTATGCTCAGACATAAATAGAAGACCGGATAACCGGTCTCGGGCGAGGGGCGGTCTGCTAATGCAGTATGGGTTGGGGAGGAGCGCACGGCTTTTCCGGAAAGACCTATGCAACAAACAACGAGAGAAACGCGTGGTGTGTTTACGCCCATCGTTTCCAGGGAACAAAAAGGTTGCAGGCCAGATGAAAAATACAATTTTGATGGGGGTACTGGGTGCAGCAGCGCTTTTTGGCGCGGCTTCGGGGGCATCCGCCGACACACTTTCCGACGTTAAGGCAAAGGGCTTCGTGCAATGTGGTGTGAACACCGGTCTTCTCGGTTTTGCTTCCACGAACGACAAGGGCGAATGGTCCGGCTTTGACGTCGATTATTGCCGCGCGGTTGCATCGGCGATCTTCGGCGATCCGACCAAGGTGAAGTTTACGCCGCTGAATGCGAAAGAGCGCTTCACGGCGCTGCAATCAGGTGAAGTGGACGTTCTGATCCGCAACACGACCTGGACCATTAGCCGTGATACTTCGCTCGGCCTTGATTTTCCGGGCGTCAACTATTTTGACGGTCAGGGCTTCATGATCAACTCGAAGAAGCTCTCCGGCATCAACTCGGCGCTTCAGCTTTCGGGCGCTTCCATCTGCGTGCAGGCAGGCACGACGACCGAGCTGAACATGGCCGATTATTTCCGTTCCAATAAAATGGAATATAATCCGGTCGTCTTCGAAAAGGTCGACGAAGCCAACGCAGCCTATGATTCTGGTCGTTGCGATGCTTACACCACCGACCAGTCCGGCCTCTATGCAATTCGTCTGACGCTCGCCAATCCGGATGATCACGTCATCCTGCCGGAAATCATTTCCAAGGAACCGCTTGGACCAGCTGTCCGACAGGGCGATTCGAAGTGGGCTGACGTCGTCCGCTGGACGCATTTCGCGCTGTTGAATGCTGAGGAATTCGGTATCACCAAGGCGAATGTCGACGAGATGAAGAACTCTGACAATCCGGAAATCAAGCGTTTGCTTGGCACGGAGGCCGATACCAAGATTGGTACCGATCTCGGCCTCGATAACGACTGGGTCGTCAAGATCATCAAGGGCGTCGGAAATTACGGCGAATTGTTCGATCGTAACCTGGGTAGCGGTAGCCCGCTCAAGATCGCACGCGGTCTCAATGCCCAGTGGTCGAAGGGTGGCCTGCAATACGGCATGCCGATCCGCTAAGGGCGACAGCTTTTGCATCTGACATGAGGTGGGGGCACTGGCATCCGCCTCATGCCGGATTTATCGGCTCTCTGTTTCGTTGAAGCAGTTTCCCGCAAAGATCATCGGGATCTGATAGCAGCACAAGCATTTGAAATTGGGGCGATTGCCCGCAAGAGCTCATAGCATTTCGCTGGCCAGACAATTGAACCGGCCCGTCGCAAAAAATAATGGTTCGGCTGCATTGTCGTTTCGAGAATGACGCTCCGGTTTTTGGGGCGCTGTTTCCGTTCCGAAAATTTTGCGCCTGACCAAAGGTACAGGAAACATATGGCTTCCTATTCTGCAACCGAACGCCATGATAGCGGTGGAACCTCACTTCTGTACGATCCGCGCGTTCGCGGCATCTTCTACCAGATTTTAGTGTTCGTCGCGGTCGTGGGCGCGATCTACTGGATCGTCGGAAACACGGTCACCAACCTGCAGCGCGCGAATATCGCCTCGGGCTTCGGCTTTTTGAAAGGCCGCGCGGGCTTCGATGTCAGTCAGACACTGATTTCGTATAACAGCGATTCGACTTATGCCAGGGCCTTCCTGGTGGGTCTGGTCAACACGCTCTATGTTGCAGGTTTGGGCGTTATCACAGCCTCGATCATCGGATTTCTCGTCGGTATCGGTCGTTTGTCCCGCAACTGGCTGATCCGCAAGCTCTGCACGGTCTATGTTGAAATTTTTCGCAACATTCCGCCGCTGCTGGTCATTTTCTTCTGGTATTTCGGCATTTTGTCCACCTTGCCGAATGTGCGCGAAAGCATCAGCGGACCGTTGCACACCTATATCAACACCCGCGGCTTCTTCATGCCCGCACCCGTCTGGGGTGAGAAGGCGTGGCTTATTCCGGTGGCGCTTGTTCTGGGCATTGTCGCGTCTTTCGTGGTGGCGCGCTGGGCCAGACGCAGGCAGATGGCGACAGGTCAGCCCTTCCATACGATCCGTGCGACGATTGCACTGATTATCGGTCTGCCACTGCTTGCCTTCATCGCGACCGGCTTTCCGGTTTCCTTCGACATTCCGAAACTCGGTACCTTCAATCTGACGGGCGGCGCTCAGATCAAGCCGGAATTTCTGGCCCTTTTCCTCGCCTTGTCCTTCTACACAGCCTCGTTCATTGCCGAAACGGTTCGCGCGGGCATTCTCGGCGTCAACAAGGGGCAGACGGAAGCGGCTTACGCGGTTGGTATGCGCCCTGGGCCGACGATGCGTCTCATCATTGTGCCGCAGGCGCTACGCATTATCATCCCGCCTCTGTCGAGCCAGTATCTGAACCTCATCAAGAACTCCTCGCTGGCAATTGCCATCGGCTATCCGGATCTCGTCGCCGTCGGCGGCACGGTTCTCAATCAGACCGGACAGTCGGTTGAAGTCGTGGCAATCTGGATGGTGATCTATCTGGGCATCAGCCTGGTCACGTCCGCCATCATGAACTGGTTCAATGCCAAAATGGCGTTGGTGGAGAGATGACCATGGAAAAAGCCGATCTCCAATATATCCGCACGGAAATGGTCGATGGCGAAAAGCCGCCGCGTTCGGTACAGGGCTTTTCGCACTGGCTGCGCGTCAATCTCTTCGCTTCTCCAACCGATGCGGCTCTGACAATCTTCGCCCTGTTCCTTCTGGTCTGGTTTCTGCCGTCCGCCATTCAGTGGCTCTTCGTCAACGCGGTGTGGAGCGGAACCGACCGCACGGCCTGCCTGACCGTCGCACAGGGCGGCGCACAGCCGGACGGCTGGTCCGGCGCTTGCTGGGCTTTCGTTCAGGCCAAGTATGAGCAGTTCATCTATGGACGCTATCCGATCGATCAGCGCTGGCGGGTCAATCTGACGGCTCTGCTCTTCGTCATCCTTCTTGTGCCGCTTATGATACCGAAGGTGCCGCAGAAGGCGCTCAACGCCATTCTGTTCTTCTTCGTCTTTCCATTTGTGGCATTCTTCCTGCTGGTTGGCGGCTGGTTCGGTCTGCCCTTCGTGGAAACGCCACTCTGGGGCGGCCTTCTGGTAACGCTGGTTCTGTCCTTCGTGGGCATTGCGGTCTCTTTGCCGCTCGGCATTCTGCTGGCGCTTGGCCGTCGTTCGCATCTGCCCGTCATCAAGACATTCAGCATCATTTTCATCGAAATGGTGCGTGGTGTTCCCCTCGTGACGGTGTTGTTCATGGCGAGTGTGATGCTTCCGCTGTTCCTGCCGCCGGGCGTGACCTTCGACAAATTGCTGCGTGCCCTGATCGGCGTGGCGCTGTTCGCATCGGCCTATATGGCGGAAGTTGTGCGCGGCGGACTTCAGGCGATCTCACGCGGGCAATATGAAGGCGCGGATGCGCTCGGCCTCAGCTACTGGCAGAAGACGGGACTCATCATCCTGCCCCAAGCGCTCAAACTGGTGATTCCGGGTATCGTGAACACCTTCATCGGGCTCTTCAAGGATACGAGCCTTGTCTACATCATCGGCATGTTTGATCTTCTGGGCATCGTGCGCCAGAGTTTCTCCGATGCCAACTGGGCTTCTCCACAGACGCCTGCTACCGGCCTCATCTTTGCGGGCTTCGTTTTCTGGATTTTCTGTTTCGCTATGTCGCGATACTCTATATTCATGGAACGACGGCTCGACACGGGTCACAAACGATAAAAAGAACAAAAGGGAATAATGGTATGAGTGCACAAAGCGCCCTCCCGCAATCAGAGCTCGGTGTCGAGGTCGACGGCTCGAAGATGCAGGTATCCAAAACCGATGTCGCCATCGAAATCACCAACATGCATAAGTGGTATGGTGAGTTTCATGTTCTGCGCGACATCAATCTGAAGGTGATGCGCGGTGAGCGCATCGTCGTTGCCGGTCCGTCGGGCTCGGGCAAATCGACGATGATCCGCTGCATCAACCGTCTGGAGGAACATCAGAAGGGCAAGATCGTCGTTGACGGTATCGAGCTGACCAACGACCTGAAGAAGATCGATGAAGTGCGCCGCGAAGTCGGCATGGTGTTCCAGCACTTCAACCTCTTCCCGCATCTGACCATTCTGGAAAACTGCACGCTGGCGCCGATCTGGGTGCGCAAGATGCCAAAGAAGCAGGCGGAAGAAATCGCCATGCATTATCTGGCCCGCGTGAAAATTCCGGAACAGGCCAATAAATATCCGGGCCAGCTTTCCGGTGGTCAGCAGCAGCGCGTGGCGATTGCCCGTGCACTGTGCATGAACCCGAAGGTCATGCTTTTCGACGAACCGACCTCGGCGCTTGATCCGGAAATGGTCAAGGAAGTGCTCGATACGATGGTGAGCCTTGCTGCCGAAGGCATGACCATGATCTGCGTGACGCACGAAATGGGCTTCGCCCGTCAGGTCGCCAATCGTGTGATCTTCATGGATCAGGGCCAGATCGTTGAACAGAATTCACCAAACGAGTTCTTCGACAATCCGCAGCACGAACGCACCAAGCTGTTCCTCAGCCAGATCTTGCACTGATCCGGTTGAGTGCCTTGAATTGAGAACACCCGCCAGTCACGCTGGCGGGTGTTTTTATTGGTGGGGTCGTTTCGACCAAGCCGCCGCTTACTCTGCGTGCGGCCCTTCGCAAAATTGGATGCGGTTGCCGAAAGGATCAATCACGCTCATCACGCGCCCCCAGGATTGGGTCTCAATACCGGGGCGCATGAAGCGATAACCGCGCGAAGTGACTTCCTTGTGCAAGGCATCGATGCCCTGCATGCGCACAAAAATGTTGGCGCCGGGACTGCCATCGCCGTGATGTTCGCTCAGATGCAGGATCAGGCCTTCGCGCGACACCTGCATATAAAACGGCATATCCTCCGCAAATCGGTGCTCCCAGTCGAGGGTGAACCCCAGAAAGCCGATATAGAACTCCTTGGCCTTTTCGATGTCGAAAATCCTGAAGATGGGGCAGGTTTGTTCAAAGTGGATTGTCATGTTGCGGAGCCTTTGCGACTGATAGGCTATTGAAATCGGAGAGGCATTTCGTGACGGATTTTCAATGGGCAGGGAAGCTGACGCCTGAGCAATATCGCGAGTTTCACGCATTTTATAGCAAGGAATGGTGGACGCGTGAGCGAAGCTTCGAAGATGTCATCCATATGCTCGACAATTGCGACGTGCTTGTCTTCTGCTTCGACGATGCAGGCAATATTGCTGGCTTCGCACGGGTGTTGAGCGATTTCACCTTCAAGGCGACGATCTTCGATGTGATCGTTTCCGATCACCATCGCGGACAAGGGCTCGGACAAGCCATCGTCAAGCGCGTGTTGGCCCACGAAAAGCTGCAACGTGTGAAGAGCTTCGAGCTTTATTGCCCGGACCGGCTGGTGCCATTCTATGAGAAACTCGGTTTCGTCAAAGGCACATCGGCGCTGCTCTTCAACCAGCCATAGTTCAATCTTCCACGAAGTGGCGCAGGCGCTGCAAGGCATCGTCCCACTGGGTCGAAACGGCCGCGAGATAGGCGTGGGCATCGACAAGCGGAGCAGGATGCAGGCGGAAATGACTTTCCCGCCCGATCTTTTCGCGATGCACAAGCCCGACCTGTTCGAGAACCGACAGGTGCTTGGTTACGGCTTGCCGCGTGATGCTGCCATTCTGTGACAGCACCACGATAGAACGGCTCTCACCGTCACTCAATGTCTCGATGAGAGCGAGTCTCGTCGGGTCGGCAAGCGCCCCGAAAATAGCGGAAATCTCCATGGCGTGACTGACCGGACTTGCGCTCATTTTTCGACATGGGCCTTGATATTGCCGACCTGCTCCTGCCAGCCACCATCGTTCATGCGCAACGCCAAAGGCTGGCGTTCGGCGGGCAGGGCGTCGAAACCGCTTTCAACAACTGTCAGGCGCGTGCCGCTTTCGATCGGTTCAAGCTTGAACTCCACCAGCGTCGGCGGCTCCTTGGAATAATCCACGTCCGGCTCGACGGCATAAGGATGCCATGTAAAGGCGAAATAGTTCGGCGCCTTCATATCCTTGACGACGGATTCCCACCGCACATGCTCAAATCCCGGATAGGTGATGTGACCGGTCGAAGCTGCGCCGACGATGAACGGGCCATCGAGCTTGACGCGAAACCAGCTTCCAAACTCGTCATGGTCGGTCAAGGCGCGCCAAACGCGGTCAATACCAGCGCGAATGTCGACGGTCTTCTCAATGCGATCTGTCTTGTTTGCAACGGTCATGGTGTATCTCCTCCGTAATTGGCAACTCAATGGTTGCTAATTTAACGGCGCTGACAAAATAAGCAACCAAAAAGTTGCATATTTATTCCGGCAGAGGTGCCTTGTCGGGTAAAGGGAAGAGCGTGCGCAGTTTTTCCGCCAAAATACGATCCCCTTTGACTGTCAGCAAATTGGCTTCCTCAAGCGCTGCCAATGGCTGTCCACCATAGATGGTTGCGGCGAGCATACGCGGCGCGCCCTGGAGTGAAAGATCGTATCGTTCCGGCACGCCGCGAGCGATATCCAGCGCCTCATCATGCAGGCGGGCGGTGAAATCTTCTCCATCCAGTCGCAGGTGAATGATGGCATTCATCCCATGGGCGCATCCGCTATCCAGCATAGTCCGCAGAGAAAGCAGGAACGAAACCGTTGAAATCGGCAGGTTCGGATCGTGCATTGGCGAACGCGCAGCCCAACGACCGAGCGCTTGCAGGATCGGTTCGCTTTCATAGCCCCATTCGGTGAGTTCATAGACCTGCACCGAGGCCGGCGGCGGCAATTTGGTCTTGTGTAGAATGCCGGCTAGTTCCAGCCCCTCGAGCCTTTGGGTGAGCACATTCGCGCTCACGCCCGGCAGATCGGCGCGCAAATCACTGAAGCGCTTCGGGCCCAGCAGCAGTTCTCGCATGACCAGCAGCGCCCAGCGTTCTCCAATTAAATCAAGGCCATGCGCGGCCGCGCATGCATCATCGTAGCTGCGCTTCGCGGCCTGTTTATCGCCTTTAGTTATTTTTTCTAACTTCATGGTTGCCTAATATAACTTATCTGTCATTATGTTCAAGCAAACTTAATCCGGACATCGCCAGAACACGCGAAAAATGTCTGGTGCTGCGGCGGGGCGCAGCGGCGACAAACAATAATAATGGATACAGGGCCGCGCCCTGCCAATGGAGGAAATGTCATGCCGAAAATGATTTTCGTGAATTTAGCCGTGAAAGACGTCGCGCGCTCGACGAGCTTCTATGAAGCCATTGGCGCAAAGAAGAATCCGATGTTCTCGGACGAAACCGCATCCTGCATGGTTTTCTCCGATACGATCCACGCGATGATCCTGGATCATGACAAGTTCAGCCAGTTCACGCCGAAGAAAATCGCCGATGCCAGTGCGGTGAGCGAAGTGCTGATCTGCCTATCCGCCGACAGCAAGGCCGAGGTGGATGACACGGTTGAAAAGGCCGCGAAAGCTGGCGGTCGCGCTGATCCGGCGGCCAAGCAGGACTATGGTTTCATGTATGGGCGCAGCTTTGAAGATCTGGACGGTCATATCTGGGAGCTGATGTGGATGGACATGGAAGAAGCCGCCAAGGTTATGGGCTGAGCGCAAAAACTGGATAAACAGGGAGGAATTGACCATGTCAGGTCTCACCATTTGCCTGTGGTTCGACGGGCAGGCGGAAGAAGCCGCCAATCATTATGTCTCGATCTTTCGCGCCTGCGGGCGACCGGCTTCAATTGATGGTTTCATCCGCTTCAAGCATGGCAACCAGCAAAACGAAGAACAGGCTGTCACCGCGAATTTCACGCTTGATGGACAGAAAATCTGTGGCCTCAACGGAGGTCCGCATTTCAAGTTTACGCCAGCGGCATCGTTGATTGTTCGCTGCAAGGATCAGGCGGAAGTGGATGCTTTCTGGGAAAAGCTTCTGGAAGGCGGGACGCCGATGGAATGCAGCTGGCTGACCGATAAATATGGCTTCGCATGGCAGATCGTACCCGACATGTTGCTCGATACCATGGAAAATGGTGCGCCTGATGTCCGCCAGCGCGTGGCGGACGCCATGATGAAGATGGTCAAAATCGATGTTGCGACATTGGAAGCTGCGCGCGACGCGGCGTAACTTTTGACCGACTATCCGCGTATGGCCGCAACGGCATCATAGCCATAAAGCCAGTCCAGATCCTTCAGGAAAGTATCCGGGCGACGCAGGGCAAACAGCATGTTGCGGCCAAGCGCCATCGGTCCGGTGGCGTGATAGGCAAAGCGGTTAAGCTGACCGCGCTTGGCGACCGCTGCGAGCCTTTCCTTGCGAACGGTTTCGAAGCGGCGCAGCCCCGCCGACTGATCGGCGGCATCAAGCGCTTCGGCAAGGGCGGCCGCATCTTCAATCGCCATCGCAGCGCCTTGCGCGGCAAATGGCGTGACGGCATGGGACGCATCGCCCAGAAATATGGTGCGGTTCGGCCCCAGAAGCTGCGGTTCTGCCATTTCGAAAAGCGGCCAATAGGTCCAGTCGTCGGCGGTCGCCAATACATCACGAACCGGCTTGGCCCAGCTTCTATAGTTGGCTTGCAGTTTTGTGCGGTCGCCGGTTTTCGACCAGCTTTCGCCGGGATTTTCGCCCGCAGTAATGGCGACAAAATTGAAAAATGCCCCGGCTTTGACGGGATAGGCGATGAAGTGAATGGCGGGGCCGAGCCAGGCGGATACGGCCTTGCGTTCTGGAAGAGCGCTCAGGAACGAGGCGGGCAGGGCATTGGTCGCCAATGTTGCACGCCACGCAATATGGCCGCTGAACTGCGCCTTGTCGTAATCGGCAAGCGCACGCTGCGCAGACCAGACCCCGTCGCAGGCGATCAGATAGTCGGCTTCAACGGTATTCGTCCCGCTTCCGCTTTTGACGGTCGCCACGATGCCATTGTCGCGGGCGGTATGATCGAGGATTTCACTGCCGAGGTTGATCTGGATCGCTGGATTTCCCTCGCAGGCTTGCAAAAGCGCCGATTGCAGATCGGCGCGGTGACAAACCACATAAGAATGGCGCCAGCGCAGACGAGCCTTGTCGCCCAGTTCCATGGCGAGCAGGGGACGCGCCTTGCGTCCGTCAACAAGATAGAGTTTTTCAGGCGTTACAGTGTGAGGAGCAAGACTGTCGGCGACGCCGAGGTGCTCAAGGTGACGCATTGCGTTCGGGGCCAGTTGCAAGCCCGCGCCGACTTCAGAAAGAGCGGATGCTTTCTCGATGAGCTGGATTGTCCAGCCCCGTGCTGCAAGTTCCAGCGCCGCGCTCAATCCCGCGACACCGGCTCCTGCTATCAATATGCGGCCTTTGCCCATATCGGTCTTCTTGCCCAATGCTGTGATAAGATGGGCTTAAATAATCGCTGATCAGGCCGCTTTATCGGCTGGAGCGTCATAGGTGCAGCCTGCCGGAAGAGTTTCGTCGGCATGCAGCTTGGCATTGTAGCGATAAAGGGTCGAGCAATAGGGGCAGACCACTTCGCTTTCGTCGCCCATGTCGAGGAAGACATGCGGATGATCGAAAGGCGGGTTTGCGCCGACGCACATGAATTCCTTCACACCGATTTCAATGGCACTGTGACCGGCGTCGTTCTGGAAATGAGGAATGATGTGATCGGACATAATACGCTCCGGGCTGTCGTTCGCGGTATATAGCACGCTTCAGACCAGCGCGCTCAAAACTCTGCTTGCGTTTACCGCGAAACTCTTGTTTCCGGAAGCGTTTTCATCAATTCTAGGGATATTTAAGTGATTTGCTATCAAACTGTCATGCGACAGCCATAGGCTTTACGATGCGCCGGTTCTTTCCGGCAGATGCCGGATTAGGAAAAATGAACGAAAACAGTGCGTTGGCGAGCGAAACCCAGAGCGGGGCCCATGATATGACAGCTGAACCAGCCAGCACCTCCGAAATCGGTTCGGACATGCAAAACGCACCTGATGCTCACAAAGCTTTGAATGAGGACAAGATCGCGGAGCTGATGAGCAGCGCGGATCGCTTCGTCAATCGTGAGTTTTCCTGGCTCCAGTTCAACCGCCGCGTTCTGGATGAAGCCGCAAATATGCGCCAGCCTTTGCTGGAGCGTCTGCGTTTCCTGTCTATCTCGGCCACCAATCTCGATGAATTCTTCATGGTGCGCATTGCCGGTCTTGCCGCGCAGGTCCGCGCCGGTGTGGCGCTGCGCAGTGCCGATGGCCGCACGCCACAAGAACAGCTCGATTTCGTTCTGGATGAAGTGAGCCGATTGCAGGCCGAGCAGCAGGGACGTTTCCGCATCTTGCGTGACGAGCTGGTGCAGGAAAATATTGAAATCGTTCGCCCATCGGGTTTGTCGGAACCGGAGAAGGACTGGCTGGAAAGTCATTTTCTCGAAACGATTTTCCCGGTTTTGACGCCGCTTTCCATCGATCCGGCGCATCCGTTCCCGTTCATTCCGAATCTGGGCTTTTCGATTGCCTTGCAGCTGGCGCGCCGCGCGGACAATCACCCGATGACCGCGCTGTTGCGCATTCCGGTGGCTCTGAAGCGGTTCATCCAGCTGCCGACGGATCAGCAGAATGTCTATCGCTTCATCACCATCGAGGATGCGGTGAGCCTGTTTATCGGGCGACTGTTCCCCGGCTATGAGGTGCGCGGGGCAGGTACGTTCCGTATCATTCGCGACAGCGATATTGAAGTGGAAGAAGAAGCCGAAGACCTCGTGCGTCTCTTCGAAACGGCGCTGAAGCGCCGCCGCCGCGGTCAGGTTATCCGCATTGAATTTGATGGCGAAATGCCGGAAGCCTTGCGCGTCTTCGTGGCGACTGAACTTGGCGTGTCCGAGAATCGTGTCAGCGTGCATGAAGGGCTTCTGGCGCTTAACATGATCTCGGAGATCGTCTCTATTCCGCGTGATGACCTGAAATTCGTATCCTACAATCCGCGTTTCCCGGAGCGTATCCGCGAACATGGCGGCGATTGCTTCGCCGCGATTCGTGAAAAGGACATTGTGGTTCATCACCCTTATGAGTCGTTCGACGTTGTGGTGCAGTTTCTGCGTCAGGCGGCGGCGGACCCGGATGTGCTGGCCATCAAGCAGACGCTCTATCGCACCTCCAACGACAGCCCGATCGTTCGTGCACTGGTTGATGCGGCGGAAGCGGGCAAATCGGTGACTGCGCTGGTCGAGCTGAAGGCGCGTTTCGATGAAGAAGCCAATATTCGCTGGGCACGCGATCTCGAACGCGCTGGTGTGCAGGTGGTTTTCGGCTTCATCGAGTTGAAAACCCACGCGAAAATGTCACTCGTCGTGCGCCGCGAAGACCAGAAGCTGCGCTCCTATGTGCATCTGGGTACGGGCAATTATCACCCGATCACCGCGCGTATTTATACGGATCTTTCCTTCTTCACCTCGGATGCTGATATTGCCCGTGATGTGGCGCATATCTTCAATTTCATCACCGGTTATGCCCAACCGGCGGAAGAGATGAAGATCGCCATTTCGCCTTTCACCTTGCGGGCGCGCATTATCAAGCACATCGAGAATGAAGTGGCGCATGCCAAGGCAGGGCGACCGGCGGCGATCTGGATGAAGATGAATTCGCTGGTCGATCCACAGATTATTGATGCGCTCTACAAGGCAAGCCAGGCGGGCGTTCACATCGAGCTGGTGGTGCGCGGCATCTGCTGTCTGCGCCCGGGCGTGCCGGGCCTCTCCGACAATATTCGCGCCAAGTCGATTGTCGGGCGTTTTCTCGAGCATAGCCGCGTTTTCTGCTTTGGAAACGGGCATGATCTGCCGTCCGACAAGGCGATTGTCTATATCGGTTCTGCCGACATGATGCCGCGTAATCTCGACCGTCGCGTGGAGACGCTGGTGCCCATCACAAATGCCACAGTGCACCAGCAAATCCTGTCTCAGATCATGTTTGCCAACATAATTGATAACCAACAGAGCTATCAGCTACTTGCGGACGGCACCTCTCGCCGGATAGAAAAAGAAGAAGGAGAGGAAGCTTTCAACGCGCAGGAATATTTCATGACCAATCCCAGCCTGTCGGGTCGCGGAAAGTCGCTGAAGTCTTCGGCCCCCCGTCTGATCGCACATCGTAAGCGTGCGCAGGCGGAAAGAAAAACGACTGCATGAGTCCAGCTATAGCACAAGGCCGTCTGAAGGGTCTCAAGCCCATCGGGGTCATTGACATCGGCTCGAATTCGATCCGTCTCGTCATTTACGAAGGTATCGTCCGTTCACCGACGGTATTGTTCAACGAAAAACTCCTTTGCGGTCTCGGCAAGGGGCTGGCCAAGACAGGCCGGCTCAACGACAAGTCTGTCGATATCGCCTTGCGCGCCTTGCGGCGCTTTCGTGCGCTTGCCGAACAGGCGGGCGCGGTTTCCGTGCATGCGCTGGCGACTGCTGCCGCGCGAGAAGCGAAGAACGGCCCTGATTTCATCGCGCAGGCCGAGGCCATTCTCGGGCGTCACATTGAAGTGCTGTCCGGCAAGGAAGAAGCCTATTATTCGGCGCTTGGTATCATTTCCGGCTTCCACAAGCCTTGCGGCGTCGCGGGCGATCTGGGCGGTGGCAGCCTCGAGCTGGTGGCCGTCAACGATCACGACATCGGCGAGGGCATCACCTTGCCGCTTGGCGGCTTGCGTCTTCAGGACATGTCCGACGAAAAGCTGACCGAAGCTGCGAAGATCACGCGCACTGAACTTGCAAAGGCCTCACTCCTTGAAATGCATCAGGGACAGGTCTTCTACGCGGTTGGCGGTACATGGCGTAACCTTGCCAAGCTGCATATGACGGCCAAGCATTATCCGCTGCATGTCATGCACGGATATGAGATGGACCCGGTCGAGGCGCAGAGTTTTCTCAAGCGCGTTGCCAAGGGCAATATCGACACGATGCGCGGCATCGAGGCAGTGTCGAAGAACCGTCGCCAGCTTCTGTCCTATGGCGCAACCGTGATGCTGGAAACCATCCGCCGCATGAAGCCGTCGAAGATTGTCTTCTCGGCTTTGGGCGTGCGTGAAGGGTATCTCTATTCGCTGTTGCCCAAGAACGAGCAGAAACTCGACCCATTGCTTGCTTCTGCGGAAGAACTGGCGATCCTGCGGTCGCGCTCGCCGCGCCATGCGCGCGAACTGGCCGTTTGGACGACGCTTTCTCTGCCGCTGCTCGGCTATGACGAGACCGAGGACGAGGGGCGTTATCGAGAAGCTGCCTGTCTCGTGGCGGATATAAGCTGGCGTGCGCATCCGGATTATCGTGGTTCGCAGGCATTGAATATCATCGCGCACGGCTCGTTCGGCGGCATCGATCATCCGGGCCGCTCTTATATGGCGCTTGCCAATTATTACCGCCATGAAGGGCTGATCGAAGACGAAATCGCTCCGGAAATCGTGCAGCTTGCCACGCTGCGCCTGCGCGACAGGGCCAAGCTCCTCGGCGCATTGCTACGCGTCGTCTATCTGTTGTCGGCATCCATGCCGGGGGTCATTCCGCGCCTTTACTGGCGTGAGGAAGTAAACGGCATCGCGCTGGTTGTGCCAAGCGATCTGGCCGATCTCGTATCGGATCGCCCAGAAGGCCGCTTGCAGCAGCTTGCCAAATTGACGGGAAAGAACCTCTATTTTGCGATAGGCGAAAAGGGAGGGGAATAAGGGAGTAAGGGAATAGGGGAGTATGTTTTTACAACCCTTTTCACCTATTCCCCTACTGCCTTATTCCCTTACTCCCCTAATTCCACCGCCCGGATACGACGGTTCTCGAACTTGATGCCGATCTTGCCGTCGATCAGGTCCAGTGCCTTCTGACCGAATACTTCGCGACGCCAACCCTGCAAGGCTGGCACTTTCGCTTCATCACCTTCTGCTGCAATCTTGTCGATATCGTCCGAGTTGGCGACGATCTTGGCGGCAACTCCATGTTCTTCGGTAACAAGCTTCAGCAGAACCTTCAGAAGATCGGCTGCGGCGGCGCTGCCTTCCGGCGAATGCGACGGCTTGGGCAGCTTCGGCAGGTCTTCCTTCGGAATAGCAAGCGCTGACTGGATTGCAGCCACCAGACCGGCAGCCTGTGCCGAGCGCTCCCAGCCTTTCGGGATCGAGCGCAGGCGACCGAGCGCCTCGGCATCGCGCGGCTGCTGCTGCGCGATCTCGGCAATCGTGTCGTCCTTGATGATACGGCCGCGCGGCACGTTGCGTTCACGCGCTTCCCGTTCGCGCCAAGCCGCGACGGACTGCATGATGGCAAGCTCAATGGGCTTGCGCACGCGGGCTTTCACGCGCCGCCATGCATCATCCGGATGCAGATCATAGGTTTCGCGGGCGGTCAGTACCGCCATTTCCTCATTCACCCACTCGCTGCGACCTTCCTTCTGAAGCTCTTCCTTGAGGTAGAGATAGATGTCGCGCAGATAGGTGACGTCAGCCAGCGCATAGTCGAGTTGCTTGTCTGAAAGCGGGCGTCTGCGCCAGTCGGTAAAGCGGGACGATTTGTCGAGGTGCTTGCCGGTGACTTTCTGGACGAGCTGGTCATAGGAAATCGCATCGCCGAAGCCGCAGACCATGGCCGCAACCTGACTGTCGAAGACCGGCGAGGGGATGAGGTCGCCGAGATGGAACACGATTTCGATATCCTGCCGCGCGGCATGGAAAACCTTGACGATCTTCTCGTCGGCCATCAGGCGGAAGAAAGGGGCAAGGTCGAGACCGGGCGCGAGAGCATCCACCAGTGCGGTGTGATCCGGCGAAGCCATCTGGATAAGGCACAATTCCGGCCAGAAAGTCGTTTCACGGATGAACTCCGTGTCGACAGTGACGAAATCTGACTTGGACAGGGCGGATACGGCCTCTTCGAGGGCCTCTGTGGTCGTGATGAGTTGCATGGTTTTCTTTTAGACAAAGCGACGCTGGTTGTCCCGAAAGAATGCGCAAAAGCGATAGCATAACAAGTGCAAATCGTGTTTTTTGTCGATACGTTACGTCATGCGGTCTGAACCGCGACACTTGTAGAGAGTGCAGACTTGACAAAACCCGGTCAAAATGCGCTTTTCCGCCAGAATTTGCAGCGCTTTGCCTGCACTGACTTATCTTACCAAAAGGCAGAAATCATGCACCGTTACCGCAGCCATACCTGCGCAGCCCTCCGTAAGACGGACGTCGGTTCGAACGTTCGTCTGTCCGGCTGGGTTCACCGCGTCCGTGACCATGGCGGCATTCTCTTCATCGATCTTCGCGATCATTACGGCATTACCCAGATTGTGGCCGATCCCGATTCGCCCGCTTTCAAGGTTGCCGAAACGGTTCGCGGCGAGTGGGTTATCCGCGTCGATGGTGAAGTGAAGGCCCGCGCAGGTGATGCGGTCAATACGAACCTGCCGACCGGCGAAGTCGAAATCTTCGCAACCGAGATCGAAGTTCTGGCCGCAGCCAAGGAACTGCCGCTGCCTGTCTTCGGCGAGCCGGATTATCCGGAAGATATCCGCTTGAAGTATCGCTTCCTCGATCTGCGCCGCGAAACGCTGCACAAGAACATCATGAGCCGCACCAAGATCATTGCCGCGATGCGTCGCCGCATGACCGAAATCGGCTTCAACGAGTTCACCACGCCGATCCTGACGGCCTCGTCGCCGGAAGGCGCACGCGACTTCCTGGTGCCGAGCCGTATCCATGAAGGCAAGTTCTATGCGCTGCCGCAGGCGCCGCAGCAGTACAAGCAGCTTCTGATGGTTGCCGGTTTCGACCGCTACTTCCAGATCGCGCCTTGCTTCCGCGATGAAGACCCGCGCGCTGATCGCCTGCCGGGCGAATTCTACCAGCTCGACCTTGAAATGAGCTTCGTGACCCAGGAAGAAATCTGGGAAACGATGGAACCGGTCATGCGCGGCATTTTCGAAGAGTTTGCCGAAGGCAAGCCGGTCACGCAGACCTTCCGCCGTATCGCCTATGACGATGCGATCCGCACCTATGGTTCGGACAAGCCGGATCTTCGCAACCCGATTGAAATGCAGGCTGTGACTGATCATTTCGCCGGTTCGGGCTTCAAGGTCTTCGCGAACATGATCGCCAACGACCCGAAGGTGGAAGTCTGGGCCATTCCGGCCAAGACCGGCGGTTCCAGAGCATTCTGCGACCGCATGAATTCCTGGGCGCAGAGCGAAGGTCAGCCGGGTCTCGGCTATATCTTCTGGCGCAAGGAAGGCGACAAGCTTGAAGGCGCAGGCCCGATTGCGAAGAACATCGGTGAAGAACGCACCGAAGCAATTCGCGTGCAGATGGGCCTCGACGATGGCGACGCCTGCTTCTTCGTGGCTGGTCAGCCGTCGAAGTTCTACAAGTTCGCCGGCGATGCACGCACCCGTGCAGGCGAAGAGCTGAACCTTGTGGATCGCGACCGTTTCGAACTGGCCTGGATCATCGACTTCCCGTTCTACGAATGGGACGAAGACAACAAGAAGCTCGACTTCGCACACAATCCGTTCTCCATGCCGCAGGGCGGTCTGGATGCGCTGGAAAATCAGGACCCGCTCGCAATCAAGGCCTATCAGTACGATCTCGTCTGCAACGGCTTTGAAATTGCTTCGGGCTCGATCCGTAACCAGCTGCCGGATGTCATGGTCAAGGCCTTTGAAAAGGTCGGCCTGAGCCAGCAGGACGTGGAAGAGCGTTTCGGCGGCCTCTATCGTGCGTTCCAGTACGGCGCGCCTCCGCATGGCGGCATGGCTGCCGGTATCGATCGCGTCATCATGCTGCTGGTCGGTGCAAAGAACCTGCGTGAAATCTCGCTGTTCCCGATGAACCAGCAGGCGCTTGATCTTCTGATGAACGCGCCTTCGGAAGTATCGCCAGCCCAGCTGCGCGATCTGCATATCCGCTTGGCTCCTCCGACTCAGAAAAGCTAAGCGCTTTTTCCGAGAATAAAAAACCCGGCCTTGAGCCGGGTTTTTTGTTGGTGCGAATCTAAAAGAAAGCCCGGTGATGACACCGGGCTTTTTCGATTTTAGTTGTTGGCGTCGACGCCAACCTTCAGGAGCTGGATGATCTTCGTCGGATCGAGCGATGCGGTCGCAACGATCGATGCGAAGGTCACCGGCTGGTCAGGCGAGGCGCTGAGCGTCAGAGACTTCGGATCGGTGAAATACTTGTCCGATGCCGCCTTCAGCTGCTGTGCAAAATCCGGGTTCTTCAGCTGTGTGGCCATCAGTGGGACCATCATCTTCAGCTGTTCGCCAAGCGCCTTGGCGTCCGAACCCTGCTGCTTGGCATAATAGGTCAGCAGCTTTTCCGTCAGCGATGCATCATCGAAGCGGATCGTCAGGTTCTTGAGGTTCAGCTGTTCTGCAAGGCCGAGAATGGCAAGACCGGCGGCGTCCTTGTCGGCGTCCGACTTGGTCATTGCTTCCTGCGTCTTCTGCACGGCTTCGACAAAAGCCAGATCGTAGCCGCCAAGGCTGCCGGTGATGTTGATCTTGCCGAGGTCCTGCGCATCAACTTCCATCTGGTCGAGCGTGGCATCGCCCGACTTCGGCGACCACTGGCCCTTCATGTTGACGGCGGCCTGAAGGCTCTTCATGCCGAGTGGCTCAAGCGGGTTCTGGCCTTCCTTGCCAAAGGTGGCGTCGATGCTGGCAACCGAAGCGGTGTAGCCGATCTTCTCGGCCTTGTTCGACGTGTCGAGAGAGACGTCGACGCCCTTTACCGTGGCGCCATCCGTGCCTGGCTTGCCGAAAGCCAGTTCGTCGATCTTCATCTTGTCGTAGAGGATCATGCTGTCGAGCGGACCCTTGGCAGATTCCGATGGAATATGCAGGTTCAGCATCGACATGCCCTTGATGGCGGCCTGATCGTTCTTGCCGTCGGTGCTGTCGAGCGTGAGGTCAGGAACAGCAACCTGTCCGATGGTGAAACCGCCATCCGGTGCGTCCTGAACGTCTTCCAGCGTCACGTCGCCGATTTCCACATCCTTGGGAGACAGTGTGGCGAGCTTGACCTTGGTGCCTTCGAGCACGATGTTCGAACCGTCAGCCTTCACATTGGCGAAGCTCAGTTCGCCGCCCTGTTTCGCATAAAGGGCCTTGAGGCGCTCGGCGACGGCATTGGCATCCGCAGCCATGGCGGCGCTGCCGAAAATCAGCGAAAGTGCTGTGCTTGCAGCAAAAATGCGCGCCGCTGGCTTGATATTGACGAAAACCTGCATTCGAAGCTCCTGCCTAATCTCTTGATTTTAGTGCGGCATTCATAGGCTTAAATCTTCTGATTTAACAACCTGATTTGCTTAACCTGTGCTTGCAACATAGGAAAACCTGTTTCCAATTGCTCTATAGTGCGTAAATGGCGGCAGATTTGCGACTGAGGCCTGCCTGCACTCCCTAATTCTGATTTGTGCAACTATGCAGTGGATTTCAAGCGCTGCCACGCTCTTTGCGTGCCATATTTGGCGCAGCACACTGTAATGTACTGGTTTAGTTCTCCTGAACGCTTGCTGACGATTCGCGCACTTGGTACTGGGAAGCATGGGAAAAAGTCTGATTCCGCCGGGCGACGGCGAAGAACACATCGAACGGGTCGATCTTAAGTCGGCCCTCGAGGAACGTTACCTCGCTTATGCGCTGTCCACGATCATGCATCGTGCGCTGCCAGACGTGCGCGACGGTCTGAAGCCGGTGCATCGGCGCATCATGCACGCCATGCGTCTGCTGCGTCTCAATCCCGATCAGGCTTATGCGAAATGCGCGCGTATCGTCGGCGACGTGATGGGTAAGTTCCACCCGCATGGCGACGCTTCGATCTACGATGCGCTGGTGCGTCTGGCGCAGGATTTCGCGGTGCGTTATCCGCTGGTCGACGGGCAGGGCAATTTCGGCAATATCGACGGCGATAACGCCGCCGCCATGCGTTATACCGAAGCGCGCATGACCGAAGTGGCGACGTTGCTGCTCGAAGGCATCACCGAAAACGCCATCGATTTCCGTCCGACCTATAATGAGGAAGACGAGGAACCGATCGTTCTGCCGGGTGCATTCCCGAACCTGCTGGCCAATGGCTCGGCAGGCATCGCGGTTGGCATGGCAACGAATATTCCGCCGCATAACGTGGCGGAGCTGTGTTCCTCGGCGCTTTACCTGATCAATCATCCCGATGCGGGCGTGGAAGAACTCATCACCTCGCCGGAGCAATGGGAAGAGCTGAAGCGTGAGGCGGAAACCGATCCGTCCGCACTTCTGAAAGCCAAGGTGCGCGGCCCGGATTTCCCGACGGGCGGCGTTCTGGTTGAAGAACACGGCAATATTGTCGAAGCCTATCGCACGGGTCGCGGCGCTTTTCGTGTCCGCGCGCGTTGGGAAAAGGAAGAGGGCAATCGCGGCACCTGGGTGATCGTTGTCACTGAAATTCCGTATCAGGTGCAGAAGTCGCGCCTGATCGAGAAGATTGCCGAATTGCTGTTGGCCAAGAAGCTGCCGCTGCTTGACGATATTCGCGATGAATCTGCGGAAGATATCCGCATTGTTCTGGAACCGAAGAACCGCACCGTCGACCCGGAATTGTTGATGGAATCGCTGTTCAAGCTGACCGAGCTTGAAAGCCGCGTTTCGCTCAACATGAATGTGCTGTCGCACGGCAAGGTGCCGAATGTGCTGTCGCTGGGCGGCGTGCTGCGCGAATGGCTGGAACACCGCAAGGAAGTTCTGGTCCGTCGCTCGCAATATCGTCTGGCCGAGATCGAACGGCGTCTGGAAATCCTCGGCGGCTTCCTGATTGCCTATCTCAATCTGGATGAAGTCATCCGCATTATCCGCGAGGAGGACGAGCCGAAGCAGGAATTGATGCGGACATTCGAACTGACGGATGTTCAGGCCGAGTCGATCCTCAATATGCGCCTGCGTTCGTTGCGCAAGCTCGAGGAATTCGAGATCCGCAAGGAATTTGACGCCCTGACGGTTGAAAAGGCCGATATCGAAGGACTGCTCGCTTCCGGCACACGCCAGTGGAAGAAGATCAGCGCCGAGATCAAGGCGGTGCGTGAGAAGTTCGGTCTCGCAACCAAGCTCGGTAAGCGCCGCACGAATTTCGCCGAAGCGCCGACACACGATCTGGAAGACATCCACAATGCGATGATCGAGCGCGAGCCGGTCACGATTGTCGTGTCGGAAAAGGGCTGGCTGCGTGCGATGAAGGGCCATATGGCCGACTTCTCGACACTCTCCTTCAAGGAAGGCGACAAGCTCAAGTTGGCTTTCCATGCGGAAACCACTGACAAGCTTCTATTCTTCACGACCGGCGGCAAGTTCTTCACCATCGGCGCCAATACGCTGCCGGGCGGTCGCGGCCATGGCGAGCCGATCCGCATTCTGGTCGATATGGAAAACGATCAGGACATTCTGACGGCCTTCGTTCACGATCCATCGGCAAAGCTGCTGCTGGTTTCGCATGAGGGCAATGGTTTCATCGTTCCGGAGAACGAAGCCGTCGCCAATACCCGCAAGGGCAAGCAGGTGATGAATGTGAAGGCGCCGGACGAGGCGAAGATTTGCACGCGTGTCTCCGGCGATCATATCGCGGTCGTTGGCGAAAATCGCAAGATGGTTGTCTTCCCGCTTGCGGAAATCCCGGAAATGACACGCGGCAAGGGTGTTCGTCTGCAAAAATACAAGGATGGCGGCATTTCCGACATTCGCACATTTGCGATGGCCGAAGGTCTCTCCTGGCAGGATTCGGCAGAACGGACCTTTACGCGCAACAAGGAAGAACTCGTCGAGTGGATTGGCGCTCGCGCTTCCGCCGGGCGCGTTGTTCCGAAGGGGTTTCCGCGTTCGGGCAAATTCTGACGCGCCCGTCAAAACAATAAGAAAAGGCGGCTTCTGCCGCCTTTTTCATGTCTATCCCTCAAACCGCTGCCAGCCACGAGGGCCGAGATGTTCCTGCGGGGTGAAGCGGATTTTATACTGCATCTTGCGCGATCCCTCGACCCAATAGCCGAGATAGACATGCGGCAAGCCTGCGGCTCGCGCCCGTTCGATATGGTCGAGAATCATATAGGTGCCAAGCGAACGGTCATGCATATGCGGCGAGAAGAACGAGTAGACCATAGACAGGCCGTCGGCCATCACATCGGTCAGCGCCACGGCTATCAACTCGCCGTCGCCCTTGGGATCGATAAAACTGTCAGGGCCGCGACGGCGATACTCGATGATCTGCGTGTTGACGTGGGTATCTTCAACCATCATCGCATAATCGAGCACGGTCATGTCCGACATGCCGCCTGAACGGTGGCGCGCATCGAGATAATCGCGAAACAGCGCATATTGTTCGGTACTGGGCTGCGCCTTGTGCACGCGACCGACCAGATCACGATTCTGGTTCCAGACGCGGCGCATATTGCGCGTCATCTCGAACTCTCCCGCCAGAATGCGCACGGAAACGCAGGCGCGGCAAAGCTCGCAGGCCGGACGATAGGCGATGTTCTGGGAGCGACGGAAGCCGCCTTGTGTCAGGAGATCGTTGATCTCGTTGGCTTTATCGCCCACGAGATGCGTAAAGACTTTGCGCTCCATCTGCCCGTCGAGATACGGACAGGGCGACGGGGCCGTCAAAAAGAACTGCGGAGACTGTTGCGGTTGATGGGTCATTCAATATCCACGAAATGGCAATACCGAAACCATCACGATATCTGACAAGGATCGAACCGACGGCGCAAAACGTCAAGTGGCATTTTGCGCAGCCGGCTCTGAATTTTTTTGATCTTAGAGCGCATGCCGAAAAGTGCGAAGCGGTTTTCGGGACAAAATGCGCGTCAAAGAAATGATTTAATTGAAGTGTGTTTCCCTACACATCGGTTGGTGTCGGGAAACACGAAACTGTCTTTGAGCGCGATCTTAACGATCCGAACGGATGACCGCCGTGCCTAGCAGAAGATCGTGCACCGTGCGCTTGCGGTCGAGGACCAGCGTTGCCAGCAGGATCAGCGGCGTCAGCACGACATTAAGACCCCAGAACAGCACCGAGTGAACGATAGCGAGCATCGGGTCGACCATGCCGCCTTCAAGCCGGACGAGCTTGAGGTTCATCATCTGCATGCCCTTTGTGGCCTGCTGCGGGCCGCCCATGGTGCGCGACACATAGATCAGCGCCACGATGGGGAACATGATGCCGTAAAGCATCCAGCCGATGCCAAGCGTCAGTATGCCGAACAGCGCAATGATGATTGCGGCCGGGATACACAGCAGAAAGACGATGAGATAATCGATGAGAAAAGCCATCATCCGGCGCGTACGCACGCCTTCGAAGAAAGCCCGGCTGTCGTAACGCGGAGCCATGATCTCGCCGTGCAGAATATGGTCGGACATTTTTCCTTCCAGTCGTTTAAAAAGACAACCGGAGACAAGACAACGTCCGGCGTCGCTCCGCCTTCCGGGCGGAACGTTACCAACATGGTAAATGAAGTGGGCCGTTTCAAGGAAGCTGCCAGAGAAAGCACGGGCAACCTGTCGGTGTCTGACATAAAAGACGCTATGCCAGGGCTACGAAGGGCCCTTTGCTCTTTATTCTGACCCTCAGATTAACCGCGCTGTTTCAGCTTTTCGGCGACCTCAATTGCGAAATAGGTGAGGATGCCGTCGCAACCGGCGCGCTTGAAAGCCAGAAGGCTTTCCATCATCACCTTTTCTTCGTCGATCCAGCCATTAATACCGGCGGCCTTGATCATCGCGTATTCACCCGACACCTGATAGGCAAAGGTGGGCAGGCGGAATTCGCTTTTCAGCCGGTGGATGATGTCGAGATAGGGCATGCCAGGCTTGACCATCAGCATGTCCGCGCCCTCGGCAATATCCTGCTCGGCTTCGCGCACCGCTTCTTCCGGGTTTGCCGGATCGAGATAATAGGTTTTCTTGTCGCCTTTCAGCAGGCCTTGCGTGCCAATGGCTTCGCGATAAGGACCGTAGAAAGCCGATGCGAATTTCGTCGCATAGGACATGATCGGGATATGGTGATAGCCGTTCTCGTCCAGCGCCTGACGGATCGCGCCGATACGGCCGTCCATCATGTCGGATGGCGCGATAATATCGGCACCTGCTTCAGCCTGCGAAAGCGCGCCGCGCACAACCATGGCCACGGATTCGTCATTGACGATCTCGCCATCGCGCAAAATGCCGTCATGGCCGTGCGTGGTGAAGGGATCGAGCGCGGCATCGGTGATGATACCAATCTCCGGCACTTCCTTCTTGATCGCGCGCACGGCACGGTTGATCAGATTGTCGGGGCTGGCGACAAAGGCACCGTCATCCGTCTTCACTTCCGCCTTTTCACGCGGGAAGGGGGCAATGGCAGGAATGCCAAGCTTGGCGGCTTTCTCGGCCATGCGCACCGCCATATCGACCGAATAGCGCTCCACGCCGGGCATTGCTTCCACAGGTTCGGAAACGCCGTTTCCGTAGGTGAGGAAGAATGGCAGGATCAGATCGTCCACCGTCAGTTGCGTTTCCTGCACCAGCCTGCGCGACCAGTCGGCCTTGCGCATACGGCGCAAACGGCGGCTGCCGGTCACGTCATCGACATGTCTGCCGATATGAGGGGGGAGATATTTGGATTGACGGTCGCTCATTGAATTATTCCCGAGAATGGAAGCCGCGATGCCTATGCTTTGATATGCAATCAAGGGCTGACTTCGGATGCGCACCGTTTATCACGGGAAAAGTGGTGAAACCAAGAAGATTGGCCGGTACGCGCCTGTGTGGGATTGACGCGGGGCGTCTCACTTTCTACCCATTTGTTGGAACGGGAGACGAGATATGCAGATTGACTTTGGCGGTGGCGGCGAAATCAGCTTTGAACGCAAGGGAAAAGCCGGTCTGGTAAAGCTGACGCGGACCGCAGCGCTTAACGCGCTGACGCATAAGATGATTCTGGCGCTCGACCGCGCATTGCAGGCCTGGGAAGACGATCCGGAAGTCGCCTGCGTGATTCTCGAAGGTGAGGGCCGGGCATTCTGCGCTGGCGGCGATGTCGTCGCGGCGTACAAGGCTGGCCGGGAGGGAACGCCCGCTTACGAGTTCTTCCGTGACGAATATCGGCTCAATGCCCGCATAGGCCGGTTTCCCAAGCCTTATATCTCGTTGATCAACGGGATTATCATGGGCGGCGGCGCTGGCATTTCGGTGCATGGCTCGCACCGTATCGTGACCGAAAACACCATGTTCGCCATGCCGGAAACGGGAATCGGCTTCTTTCCCGATGTCGGCGGAAGCGCGTTCCTGCCGCATCTCCACGACAATTTCGGATATTATCTTGCCTTGACGGGCAACCGCATTCGCTGGGGCGATTGTCTCCAGAGCGGAATTGCCACCCACGCAGTTGCGGCCAGCGACCTGCACGACCTGCGCGATGATCTCATCGCGACTGCGGATATCGATGCGGCCCTGACGCGCAGCCAGTACCCGGATTTCGAAACATCCGCCGATACGCGGCATGTGATCAATGAGTGCTTTTCCGGCGCGACGCTCGCCGATTGCCTGCACTTGCTGGACAAGGCCGCAGCTTCGGGCAGCAAACCGGCGACGGATATTTTGAATGTGATCGCAACGCGGTCGCCGACCAGCGTGGCAGTGACCTTCCGGCAAATCGCCGACGGGCGTCCGCTCGACCTCGATGATTGCATGCGGATGGAATATCGCATCGCCAGCCGGATGCTTGAAGCACACGACTTCTATGAAGGCGTGCGGGCGTTGCTGATCGACAAGGATGGCGCGCCGTCCTGGCAACCGGCTTCCATCGAGGATGTGAAACCGGAACAGGTAAACGCCTATTTCGTCAATCTTGGCGAAAAGGAACTGACGTTCTCATGAGGAATTGCTGATGCATATGGATGAGCTGCGCCAGCACGCGCAACCGACCGGCCTCGAATGGACATTTACCTGGTTCATTCGATTGCTGGCGCTTACTGCGCTGGCGAGCGGCGTTCTCTATTGGGTGCGGCTCATCGGTATTCATCCGGGATTGCTGTGGCGGTTCGATCTGATGCCATGGATGTGGCAGACCGCCGTTGTCGCGCTGGCAGTGTTAATGCCTGTTGCTGCAACGGGTCTCTGGATGCGGGCAACCTGGGGCCCGGTGCTCTGGTTCGTCGCCGCAATCGGCGAGATCAGCATCTATTCGGTTTTCGAGCGAAACTTTGAAAGCAGACCGCTGACGGTTACGTTCAATGCGCTGTGCATCGTCATTTATATCGTGTTCCGCGTCCTGCTGGTTCTGGAAAAGCGGCGGCAGGCAAAGGCCAGCATTTCCGCCTGATCGCGGGAGCAGGTAAGTAAACATTAAGCCTGAATTTGCATTCCTCTCGGTAAGCTACTGTTAAGTCTGACTTTTAAGTCGAATTTTATGCATCTCCCCTAAAGTCCTCTCAAGACAGCGAGAAACATCGCTGCATAAAACAGGAAGAGAGCAGCATCGAGGATTTCCCGAATGCGGCTCCGACAGAGAGGCAAAGACAATGATGAATGCTCAGCGCAAGATCGACGCTCCGCTCTATGCTCCGGAAGCCGCACTCCGCAGCCTGTATCTGGAAGCCCTTCAGCTGGTAGAGCGTCTGCACCGCCGCCTGCTCGATGTTGTGAAAGATGAGTTCGACCGCAACGGTCAGCTTGACATCAACGCAACGCAGGCGCTGTTGCTCTTCAACATTGGCAATTCGGAACTGACCGCCGGTGAACTGCGTTCGCGTGGTTACTATCTCGGCTCGAATGTTTCCTACAACCTCAAGAAGCTTGTCGAAATGGGCTTCATTCATCACCAGCGTTCGCGTGTTGACCGCCGTTCGGTGCGTGTCAGCCTGACCGACAAGGGCAATGAAATCGCTAATCAGGTTGCTGCTCTTTATGAACGTCACGTCCTGTCCATCGAACAGGTCGGCGGAATTCAGGTTGAAGAATTCATGGCTATGAACAAGTCTCTGCAGCGCCTCGACCGCTTCTGGAACGACAGCATCGCTTATCGTCTCTGATAAATCGACCAGTGTTCCGGGAAGTTTGTTGCAGAACGGACACAACAGACCTGCATTTGCTGAAGCGGATGGGCAATTATGCTTCGATCTTGATGCGCGTGGCTTGCAAACTGGGCCGCGCGACATGATTAAGCCATAAAAACCGACATAAGCAGTTCTCAAGACTGCACGGGCAAGAATGTGCCATCTTCCAACAGGTCGGGAGATATAAGCGGGCGCGCATGTTTGCGGGTCGCCTATCGCCTTGACACCCTGTTGCTGATATTCTCGGACGACTGCCGCCGACATTAAGCTATGAGCGGCGCGCCTTTTTGGGACCAAGCAAATGACCAAAACTGACAAGAATGCCGAAGCTTTCAAAGTGGACCGCCGTCGCTTCCTGCGCGGTGCTGCAACAGCCGGCCTTTCCGTGGCAGCCTCGGCTTTTGCAACCTCGTCCTTTGCGCAACAGGCTTTTAACGATGTGCTCGCGTCGCCGCGGCGCGGTAACTGGGATGACCAGTTCGATGCGCGCGCGACAGGCGGACAGAAGGTTGCGACCAACCAGCCGGTTCTGAGCCAGCAGACCATCGGCAATATTCAGGGCGCTATCGCGCAATATACCGACATTGCCGGTCGTGGCGGCTGGCCGACGGTTCCGGGCAATGCAAAGCTTCAGCTCGGCGCGAACGACCAGTCGGTCCAGTATCTGCGCAAGCGCCTGATGGTTTCCGGCGATCTGCCGCAGGGCGCTGGTCTTTCCAATGCGTTCGACACCTATGTCGATGCTGCAGTGAAGCGTTTCCAGTCGCGTCACGGTCTGCCTGCAGACGGCGTGATGGGCCAGTTCACCTATGCAGCGATGAATGTGGACGCCAATACGCGTCTCGGCCAGCTCCAGACCAATTTGCAGCGCCTGTCGCCGCTGGTCAGCGCCGGTATGCAGGAACAGCGCTTCGTGATGGTGAATATTCCCGCCGCACGGATTGAAGCCGTTGAAAACGGCGGCGTCATGCAGCGTCACACCGCCGTTGTCGGCAAGATCGACCGCCAGACCCCGATTCTCAATTCGAAGATTCACGAAGTCATTCTCAATCCTTACTGGACGGCGCCGAAGTCGATCATCCAGAAGGACATCATTCCGTTGATGCGGAAGGACCCGCAATATCTGGCCAAGAACAAGATCCGTCTTTACGATCAGTCGGGTCAGGAAGTTGCGCCGGAAACCATCGACTGGAACACGGATGATGCTGTGAAGCTGATGTTCCGTCAGGACCCGGGCAAGATCAACGCCATGTCCTCGACCAAGATCAACTTCCACAACCAGTATGCCGTCTACATGCACGATACGCCGCAGAAGAGCTATTTCAATAAGCTCATGCGTTTCGACTCGTCGGGCTGCGTGCGCGTGCAGAATGTTCGCGATCTGGACGTATGGCTGCTGAAGAACACGGCTGGCTGGGATCGTCAGAACATCGAAGAAACGATCCGTTCGGGCAACAATACGCCTATTCAGGTTGTTGACCCTGTGCCGGTGCACTTCGTTTATATCTCGGCCTGGTCAACTGGCGACGGTGTCGTGCAGTTTCGCGATGACATCTACAAGATGGACGGTGCGGCATCGCTGGCGCTTGGCACCGACACCTGATTATTCGGTATTTCTTGCTGAGCAAGAGCCGCCTCGAACATTCGGGGCGGCTTTTTTAGTTCTAAAACCTATATCAAATCGGTTTGCCGCATTTTGGAACATGCTTTTCGCTTTGCGGCCATTGGCCTAGGGCATTCAAGTGTGATAATGCGCCTCATCCAATAGCTTTTACCGGCTGACCCGGAGGGTGTGAAAATGTCTCAAGCCAACGCCGCCGCCAAGAATGCGTTTTCCGACGCTTTCTTCAATGCAAGCCTCGAGGACATCGATTCCGAAATTTTCGGTGCAATTCGCAACGAACTCGGTCGTCAGCGCCATGAAATCGAGCTGATCGCTTCGGAAAACATCGTCTCGCGCGCTGTTCTTGAAGCGCAGGGCTCCATCCTCACCAACAAATATGCCGAAGGCTATCCAGGCAAGCGCTATTATGGCGGCTGCCAGTATGTGGACGTGGTGGAAGAACTGGCGATCGAACGCGCCAAGAAGCTCTTCGGCTGCGAATTCGCCAATGTTCAGCCGAATTCCGGCAGCCAGATGAACCAGGCCGTGTTCCTGGCTCTGCTTCAGCCCGGCGACACCTTTATGGGTCTCGACCTCAATTCGGGTGGTCACCTGACGCACGGTTCGCCGGTCAACATGTCGGGCAAGTGGTTCAATGTCGTGTCTTATGGCGTCCGTCAGGATGACCATCTGCTGGATATGGACGAAGTGGCTCGTCTCGCCCGCGAAAACAAGCCAAAGCTGATTCTCGCTGGCGGCACTGCCTATTCGCGCGTCTGGGACTGGAAGCGTTTCCGTGAAATCGCCGATGAAGTCGGCGCTTATCTCATGGTCGATATGGCGCATATTGCCGGTCTGGTTGCCGGTGGCCAGCACCCGTCGCCAATCCCGCATGCCCATGTCTGCACGACGACGACGCACAAGTCCCTGCGCGGCCCGCGCGGCGGCATGATCCTGACCAACGACGCCGATCTGGCGAAGAAGTTCAATTCGGCTGTATTCCCCGGTCTTCAGGGTGGCCCGCTGATGCACGTCATCGCTGCCAAGGCGGTTGCCTTCGGTGAAGCGCTGAAGCCTGAATTCAAGCTTTATGCAAAGAATGTCGTCGACAATGCGCGCGCTCTCTCGGAAGAACTGAAGTCGCATGGCCTCGATATCGTTTCCGGCGGTACTGACAACCATCTGATGCTGGTTGATCTGCGTCCGAAGAATGCAACGGGCAAGCGTGCGGAAGCCGCTCTTGGCCGCGCCAATATCACCTGCAACAAGAACGGCATTCCGTTCGACCCTGAAAAGCCGTTCGTCACCTCCGGCGTTCGCCTCGGCACGCCAGCCGGTACCACGCGCGGCTTCGGTGTAACCGAATTCAAGGAAATCGGCTCGCTGATCGCTGAAGTTCTCGACGGTCTGAAGGTTGCCAATTCCGACGAAGGCAACGCGGCTGTCGAACAGGCTGTGAAAGAGAAGGTCGTCGCTCTGACCGACCGTTTCCCGATGTATGGCTATCAGGGATAATCATTCCCTGAAAGAAGAGTATCAAAAGCCCCGTTCAACCTTGTTGAGCGGGGCTTTTTTGCCCGTCATATCCGGTGCGTCGCATTCGGTAGGTTGATTGGCGCAGATCAGCTATGATCTATAGGAATCAGTCTTCGAAGAGTTAAGTGAAAGAGTTCTATGCGTTGTCCCTATTGCCAATCTGAAGATACGCAAGTGAAGGATTCCCGTCCTGCGGAGGACGGTGCGGTTATTCGCAGGCGTCGTGTCTGTTCGGTCTGCGGCGGGCGCTTTACGACATTCGAACGCGTTCAGCTTCGTGACCTGATGGTCGTGAAGAAAAGCGGACGCCGCGTGCCTTTCGATCGTGACAAGCTGACCCGCTCTATTGAAGTGGCGCTGCGCAAGCGTGATGTTGACAGCGAGCGTATCGAGCGCGCGATTTCGGGTATTGTGCGCCAGCTCGAAAGTTCGGGTGAGGCGGAAGTGACGTCCGACGAGATCGGCCGTCTGGCAATGGATGCCCTCAAGGGTGTGGACGACATTGCCTATATCCGGTTTGCATCAGTCTACCGCAATTTCAGCAAGGCCGTCGATTTCCATAACGTGATCGATGAGCTGGGAGCCCCCGATTCCGAGGACGATCTGGACAGATAGGCATGACCGCACTGGAACTACCGCATTCGCAGGTGACCTCGGATGATATCCGCTTCATGGAAGCGACAATCCGCTATGCCCGCCGTCACAAGGGACTGACGGGAACAAATCCATCTGTCGGTACGCTGATCGTCAAGGACGGCGTCATTATCGGGCGCGGCGTCACGGCAGTTGGCGGCAGGCCGCATGCCGAACCGCAGGCACTTGCCGATGCGGGCGAGGCGGCGCGTGGCGCAACGGCCTATGTCACGCTGGAACCTTGCGCTCATCATGGTCGCACGCCGCCTTGTGCCGAAGCGCTGGTGCGTGCCGGTGTGGCCCGTGTTGTCGTAGCGGCCACCGATCCGGACGACCGGGTCAGCGGCAAAGGCTTTGCCATCCTGCGCGAAGCGGGCATTGAAGTGGTGCCGGGCGTCCTCGCCGAAAAGGCTGCCAATGATCTCGCAGGCTACTTGAATCGATCTTCCAGAAAACGCCCGGAAGTGATTCTGAAACTTGCACTTTCCGTCGATGGCATGATCGGAAAAAAGGGCGAAGGGCAGGTGCCGATCACAGGTCCCGTGTCGCGCGCGCAGTCGCACATCTTACGGTCGCAAACCGATGTTATCCTGATTGGTATCGAAACAGCACTCGCTGACGATCCGGTTTTGAACTGTCGTCTGCCGGGGCTGGAACAACGCTCACCCATAAGGGTTGTGCTGGATGGCGGGCTTCGTTTGCCCCTGTCATCCAAGCTGGTTCAATCGGCAGATGCGCAGCCACTCTGGATCGCTTGCAGCGAAGAAGCGTCGCCAGAACGGCGCTATGAACTGAAGGCGGCGGGGTGCCGCATTCTGGCAACCGAGACGGATGACTGCCGGATTGCGTTGCCGGAGTTGATGGATGATCTCGCCGCGCAGGGGATTGGTTCTGTTCTTGTGGAAGGCGGCGCGGGCGTCGCAAAGAGCTTTCTGGATGAAAAGCTGGTCGACCGCCTGATCACCTTTCGCTCACCAATAGAAATTGGTACTGCCGATGGGGTTGCCGTGCCCGGTCTTGAAACCCATATCGCAGAAGAATTCAAAATTCTCAGACAGGCGCGTTACGGTGACGATGCCTTTGCGGAATATGTAAGGAAGACTTGATGTTCACAGGCATTATTACCGATATCGGCAAGGTTGACCGGATCAAGCCGCTGAATGAAGGCGTGCTGCTGCGTATCGAAACCGTCTATGATCCAGAAACGATTGAGCTTGGCGCTTCGATTGCTTGTTCCGGTGTTTGCCTGACTGTCGTTGCACTGCCGGAAAAGGGCACCAATGCCCGCTGGTTCGAGGTCGAGGCATGGGAAGAAGCCCTGCGTCTGACCACAATCTCCACCTGGGAGAATGGAACCAATATCAATCTGGAACGCTCGCTGAAGCTTGGAGACGAAATGGGCGGACATCTCGTTTCCGGCCATGTCGACGGACAGGCTGAAATCGTTGAACGCAAGGACGAGGGCGACGCGGTGCGCTTCACCTTGCGCGCGCCGGAAGAGCTGGCGCCATTCATCGCCCAGAAGGGTTCGGTCGCACTGGACGGCACGTCGCTGACGGTCAACGGTGTGAAAGGCAATGAATTTGACGTTTTGCTCATCCGCCATTCGCTGGAAGTCACCACCTGGGGACAGCGAAAAGCGGGCGACAAGGTGAATATCGAGATCGACCAGCTCGCACGCTATGCGGCAAGGCTTGCGCAATATCGGAAATAGGCTTACAGCCTAAAATTCCAGGCTGTAAAAGCATATCCCGATTTGAGCGTTGACCGCAGGTGTTGCGGTCCGCAAAATTTGTCATGGAGTTTCTCATGTCCGATCACGAGGCGCATGCGCCGCATTTGCTTATTGTTGAAGCGCGTTTCTACGACGATCTAGCCGATGCGCTTCTTGATGGCGCAAAGGCAGCCCTTGACGACGCTGGCGCGACCTATGACGTCGTGACCGTACCGGGCGCGCTGGAAATTCCGGCAACCATTTCCTTCGCCCTCGACGGCGCAGACAATGGCGGCACCGACTATGACGGCTATGTCGCTCTTGGCACGGTTATCCGTGGCGAAACCTATCATTTCGACATTGTTGCAAACGAATCCTGCCGTGCGCTGACTGATCTCGCCGTTGAAGAAAGCCTTGCCATCGGCAATGGCATTCTGACCGTCGAAAATGACGAGCAGGCATGGGCGCGTGCGCGCCGTACTGACAAGGACAAGGGCGGTTTTGCTGCCCGCGCCGCACTGACCATGATTGACCTGCGTAAGAAATTCGGAGCCTGAATATTATGAGTTCTTCCGCAGAAGGTCGCCCGACACCAAACCTGCCGCGTACGGCGAACAAGCGTGGCGTTGCCCGCCTTGCCGCCGTGCAGGCGCTCTACCAGATGGACGTTGCCGGTACGGGCGTGATGGAAGTGGTCGCAGAATACGAAGCCTTCCGCCTCGGCAAGGAAGTGGACGGCACGCAATATCTCGATGCCGATCCGCAGTGGTTCCGCGCTATCGTTGCCGGTGTTGTGGACAGCCAGCTGAAGCTCGATCCGATGATCCATCAGGCGCTGACCGAAGACTGGCCGCTGTCGCGTCTTGATTCCACGCTGCGCGCGATCCTGCGCGCCGGTGCATGGGAACTGACGTCGCGCAACGATGTGCCGACTGCCGTGATTGTCTCGGAATATGTCGATATCGCCAAGGCTTTCTACACTGAAGACGAGCCAAAGCTTGTGAATGCTGTGCTCGACCGCCTTGCCTTTGTCATTCGCGGCGAAAGCCGTGGGGCCAAGCCACGCCATTAGAGCGTGTTTCGATCTGATCGACGCTCAAACTGTTTGTTATAACGCGCATCTTTTCCGAAAACCGTTTCACACTTTTCGGGATGCGCTTTAATACCGGCTTATAGATCAGGATAAGAATAGAAAGGGCTGTGAGAAATCACAGCCCTTCTTTCATTGTATGCTGGCAAAGAACGGCTTGACGTTTGTTCAACCGTTTCGCATGTTGGTCATGCGGCATTGAGAATGACCGACTACAAGGGAACTTTCTAATTATTTGATTTCAAGGTGTTAAGTTCCTGATGAACTATACCGTTGAAGCCCGGTAAGACGTGGTGGCTTCAGGCACTTTCCATGCCGCTCTAATCGGCCCGGGGAGGGGTTTTCGGGCCTTCATGCGCATATGCCTGCCGTTAATTACCCAGTATCGGATGTTTATCTGAGGTCGATCTGACGGTAGCCGGCGCAAACTCAATAGGAGTTGGCCTTTATGCAAATGGGAGTGGCAGTTTTACTTCTCGTTATTGCCTGCGGCGTGGTTTCCGTTCTTTTCGCCTTCTGGTCGATCCGTTCGATCCTGGCGGCTGATCAGGGAACGCCGCGTATGCAGGAAATCGCTGGCGCCATCCGCGAAGGTGCGTCGGCCTATCTCACACGACAATATTCCACGATTGCGATTGTCGGTGTCGTTGTGTTTCTCGCCGCATGGTATTTGCTGTCGCTGAGCGCCGCCATCGGCTTTCTCATCGGCGCAATTCTGTCCGGCGTCACAGGCTTTATCGGGATGCATGTTTCGGTGCGCGCCAATGTGCGCACAGCACAGGCCGCTTCCTTGAGTCTGGCAGGCGGGCTTGAAATGGCTTTCAAGTCCGGTGCCGTTACCGGCCTTCTGGTGGCCGGTCTCGCGTTGCTGGGCGTATCCGTCTACTATTTCATTCTCACCGTCTGGTTGGGTTATGCGCCCGCCGACCGCACGGTTATTGATGCACTGGTGGCGCTCGGCTTTGGCGCATCGCTGATTTCGATCTTTGCCCGTCTCGGCGGTGGTATCTTCACCAAGGGTGCGGATGTCGGCGGCGATCTGGTCGGCAAGGTTGAAGCGGGTATTCCGGAGGACGATCCGCGCAATCCGGCAACCATCGCCGACAATGTGGGCGATAATGTCGGCGACTGCGCCGGTATGGCGGCCGATCTGTTCGAGACTTACGCCGTTACCTTGGTTGCGACCATGGTTCTGGGTGCAATTTTCTTCAACGGTTCGGACGTGCTGCCAAGCGTCATGCTCTATCCGCTGCTGATCTGCGGAGCCTGCGTGATCACGTCGATTGCCGGTACGTTCTTCGTCAAGCTTGGCGTCAACGGCTCGATCATGGGCGCGCTTTATAAGGGCCTGATCGTAACGGGTCTCTTGTCCATAATCGGGCTTGGGGTTGCCAACACGCTGACGATTGGCTGGGGCGAAATCGGCACCGTGGCCGGAAAGAGCATTACCGGCACCAATCTGTTCATCTGCGGTCTGATCGGTCTCATCGTGACGGGCCTGATCGTGGTGATCACCGAATATTATACCGGCACCAACAAGCGCCCGGTGAATTCCATCGCGCAGGCTTCCGTGACGGGGCATGGCACGAATGTCATTCAGGGCCTTGCCGTTTCGCTGGAATCAACCGCATTGCCTGCCATCGTGATCGTTGGCGGCATTATCAGCACCTATCAGCTTGCAGGTCTCTTCGGCACGGCCATTGCGGTCACGGCCATGCTGGGCATTGCCGGGATGATCGTGGCGCTTGATGCTTTCGGGCCGGTGACAGACAATGCCGGTGGTATTGCGGAAATGGCCGGTCTTGATCCGGAAGTGCGCAAGTCCACGGATGCGCTGGATGCCGTGGGCAACACGACCAAGGCTGTGACCAAGGGCTACGCCATCGGTTCGGCAGGTCTGGGCGCTTTGGTGCTGTTCGCAGCCTATTCCAATGATCTTGCTTACTTCGCGGCCAACGGCCAGACCTACCCGTATTTCGCGGATATGGGACCGGTATCGTTCGATCTGTCCAATCCCTATGTGGTGGCAGGTCTGATCTTCGGCGGCCTGATTCCCTATCTGTTTGGCGGCATGGCCATGACGGCTGTGGGTCGCGCAGGCGGGGCGGTGGTGCAGGAAGTTCGTCGCCAGTTCAAGGAAAAGCCGGGCATCATGACCGGCAAGGAACGCCCGGACTATGCGCGCGCGGTTGATCTTCTGACCAAAGCGGCAATCCGTGAGATGATTATTCCGTCGCTTCTGCCGGTGCTGGCGCCACTTGTGGTGTATTTCGGCGTGCTGCTGATTTCAGGCTCCAAGGCGGCTGCTTTTGCAGCGCTTGGCGCATCGTTGCTCGGCGTCATCGTTAACGGGCTTTTCGTGGCCATTTCCATGACTTCCGGCGGCGGAGCATGGGACAATGCCAAGAAGAGCTTCGAGGATGGCTTTACCGACGCCGATGGTGTGAAGCACCTGAAGGGTTCGGAAGCGCACAAGGCTTCGGTAACGGGCGATACGGTCGGCGATCCCTATAAGGACACCGCTGGTCCGGCCGTCAATCCGGCGATCAAGATCACCAATATCGTCGCACTTCTGCTGCTTGCAGTGCTGGCGCATATGGCTTGATCGGGTTCTGAAAGGTTCAAAAATAAAAAACCCGCCGAGAGGCGGGTTTTCTTTTGAATTCGATCTTGCAGTGATTAGCTGCCGCCAGGTCCGCCTGCGCCAGCACCTGGCACGGAGGTCGGGGCCTTGGAAACGCCCTGAATAACCTGACCGAGGAAGGTCTGGTCCTTGCCGCCGGTTGGCGTGGTGCGCGATACGAAATCGAACAGCTTGCCGTCCTTCATGCCATAATTGGCAATGTGCTGAACCTTGCCGTCCTTGTCGAAATAGATCGCAAGAATCTGACGGTCGACCAGCTTCGGCTTCATGAACTGCGCCATGCGGTGGCGCTTCTGCGAAATGTAGTAGAACACTTCATTATCGAAGGTTGCGGTGGTCGATGGCGTGCCGAGCGCCAGCAGAACCTGCTCGCGGCTGGAGCCGACCGGCACCGAATCAAGCGCCTGCTGGTCGAGCACATAGCCCTCAGTCAGCGTTTCTGAAGGGTTCAGCGTGGATGCGGTGTTGCATCCGACCAGGGCGGCCGAAAACAGAATTGCCGTACCAGCCAGAAGAGCACGCTGCTTGCGTGCACCTGATGATGCGCCGGAACGCACAGTTGAGAAAATCCGCTGCAACAAAGACCTCTCCATAATTCTATTATCAGCGCGGCACTTTCGCCGTCGGGAGAACTTCGGTAAACCACCTTGCTTCTATATGCAACTGGAACGGTCGTACAGGGATGATTCTCCAACTTTTCCGCCGCAAATCGAAGGCCAATGAGGCTATCGTGCTCCGCGTGTACGAGGCGATCGTGGCAGCGGCGCGGCAAAAACGGTTTTATGCACAATTTCATGTGCCGGATACGCCACTTGGCCGGTATGAGATGTTGTCGGTGCATATTTTCCTGACACTGCACCGTATGCGCGGTGACAATCAGGCTCTGATGGCGCTTGCTCAGGAAGTGGCCGACGAGTTTTTCAAGGATGTCGACCACTCGCTGCGCGAACTGGGAATCGGCGATCAGGGCGTTCCAAAACGCATGAAAAAACTTGCCCGCATGTTTTATGGCCGTGTGGCCACTTATGGTGCGGCGCTCGATACCGATGATGCCGAGGCGCTTGCCGCCGCATTGACGCGAAATATTAGGCCCGATCTGGAATTCTGGCCACAAGCTCGCCATTTAGGCGAATATGTTCTGCGTTGTCGCGACCGATTACGGGCAATCGACGATAGTACACTGGTGGCTGGCGAGATTTCCTTTATGGATGCCGACGATCTGGCGCTGACGCATGACAATACCGAAGAGGCAAAACAAAATGACTGATAAACCGGCGCTGAGCTATCCCGTTCCGGTTCTGCACCTGCCCCAGAAGGGCGTGACAGTAACAATCGGCACCGATGAGAAAGAGCGCGCTCAGCTCGCCGCCAGCCATGCGCTTGAGGCGGTGAATTCGTTTTCGGCTGAATTTCTGCTGACACCATGGAAGAAGGACGGCATCCGCGTGCGCGGACGCATCGATGCGGAGATCGTGCAGGCCTGCGTCACCACGCTGGAACCGTTGACCAACGTGATTGCAGAAGAAGTCGACACGATTTTCGTTCCGGAAAATTCGCGTCTGGCCCGCGTTCAGCTCGATGAGAGCGGCGAAATGCTGCTCGATGCCGAAGGTGCCGATAGTCCGGAAACCTTTGTCGGTGACCGGATCGACGTCGGTGCGGTTGCGGAAGAGTTTTTCGAATTGGCAATCGATCCTTATCCGCGCAAGCCCGGTCTGCCGGACGATGCCGAACCCCAGGTTTTTGGGGATGCGGATGATGAGGATGACAAGCCAGAGTCGCCCTTCGCAAAGCTGTCTGAATGGCACAAGAAGCCGTGATCAACGGTGATTTGCGACGAGTTTGAGAAAATATTGTTGTACGGCAACGTAAAACCACTATTTTCGCCAAAAAAGCCCTGCCGCGTCTTGAGCGCGGCCCGGGAGCAGGGATCGAACAGGAATAATCAAGAGTGGTAAAAATATCGATTGACGCGATGGGCGGTGATTTCGGTCCTGAAGTGGTCGTCCCCGGCGCGGCAAAGGCGCTTGAGCGCCATCCCGACATGCGTTTTATCTTTTTCGGTCTGGCCGGACAGGTTGAGCCGGTGTTGGCGCGCTTTCCGAAGTTGCAGGCCGCATCCGAGTTTCGTGCCTGTGAAGTTTCCATTGGTATGGACGACAAGCCCAGCCAGGCTCTGCGCAACGGGCGCGGCAAGTCCACGATGTGGAAGGCCATTGAGGCCGTGAAGACCGGCGAAGCCGATGCCTGCGTTTCTGCGGGCAATACGGGCGCACTCATGGCCATGTCGAAATTCTGCCTGCGGATGATGTCGGATGTTGAACGTCCGGCGCTTGCGGGCATCTGGCCGACGTTGCGCGGTGAAAGCATTGTGCTGGATGTCGGCGCGACGATCGGCGCCGATGCGCGCCAGCTGGTCGATTACGCTGTGATGGGCGCTGGTATGGCACGGGCGCTGTTTGAAGTGCGCAAGCCGACGGTTGGCCTGCTGAATGTCGGCACGGAAGAGGTCAAGGGTCTCGACGAGATCAAGGAAGCCGGTCAGATCCTGCGCGATACACCGCTGGACGGTCTGGCATATTCCGGCTTCGTGGAAGGCAACGACATTGGCAAAGGTAGCGTCGATGTCGTGGTGACCGAAGGTTTCACCGGCAATATCGCTCTTAAAGCCGCCGAAGGCACGGCGCGTCAGATGGCGACATTGCTCCGCCAGGCCATGACCCGCACTTTGCTGGCCAAGATCGGCTATGTTTTTGCCAAGGGCGCTTTTGATCGCCTGCGCGAAAAAATGGACCCGAACAAGGTCAATGGCGGTGTGTTCCTTGGCTTGAGCGGCATCGTCATCAAGAGCCATGGCGGCGCGAATGCTGAAGGCTTCTGCTCGGCGGTTGAAGTGGGCTACGACATGGTGCGCAATCGTCTTCTGGAGAAGATTGAAGCCGATTTGGCGCATTTTCACCACAGTCACCCGCATGTTTCGTCCAGAGAAGGCGGCGAAGCGGCCAAATAATTATTTGCCCCTCCAGTGGGCGCGGATTTCGACGGTGCGGGCAACAGCCTCGTTCCGTTCGTATATGAGGACAGGAATAAAAAATGATACGATCTGTCGTGCGGGGTATCGGTTCGGCATTGCCGAAGCGGGTCATGAAAAACACCGACTTTGAGGGTGTCATAGAGACCTCGGACGAATGGATCGTGCAGCGCACGGGCATTCGCGAACGCCATATTGCCGGCGATGACGAAACCACGGTTTCGCTGGGCGCAGCCGCCGCGCGTGCGGCAATCGAAAATGCAGGATTGCAGCCATCGGATATCGATCTTGTTCTGGTCGCCACCTCGACGCCGAACAACACATTCCCGGCCAGCGCTGTGGAAATCCAGCGTGAGCTTGGCATCACCTCGGGCTTTGCTTTCGACATGCAGGCTGTGTGCAGCGGCTTTATCTATGCCATCACGACAGCCGATCTTTATATTCGCGGCGGCATGGCCGAGCGCGTTCTGGTCATCGGCGCGGAAACTTTCTCGCGTATTCTCGACTGGACCGACCGCACGACCTGCGTTCTGTTTGGCGACGGCGCAGGCGCCGTGGTGCTGGAAGCTGCCGAAGGCAAGGGTCTGACCTCGGACCGTGGCGTTCTGGCTGCAAATTTGCGCTCGGATGGCAGCCACAAGGAAAAGCTCTATGTGGATGGCGGCCCTTCGACGACGCAAACCGTTGGCCATCTGCGCATGGAAGGCCGTGAAGTCTTCAAGCACGCTGTGGGCATGATCACCGACGTTATTGAAGCTTCTTTCGCGGAAACGGGCCTTACAGCGGACGATATCGACTGGTTTGTGCCGCATCAGGCCAACAAGCGCATCATCGACGCTTCGGCCAAGAAGCTGAATATCGCCGAGAGCAAGGTCGTCATTACTGTTGACCGGCACGGCAACACTTCAGCTGCATCGGTGCCGCTGGCGCTGGCGACAGCTGTTGCGGATGGCCGGATCAAGAAGGGCGATCTGGTCCTTCTCGAAGCCATGGGTGGCGGATTTACATGGGGTGCGGTTTTGCTGCGCTGGTAAGCCAATTGCCCCAAAATGAGGGCGCTCTGTCACGTTGGAAATCGGATCAGAAAAGAAAAGCAATAAAATTGATCCGCTGCGAGGGAACTCGCGGCTTGACCGAGCCGCTTTTATTTGTGTAACGTCCTGTCACGTAAGGATATTATCTGTTCAAACGCTAACCAGGTGGGTTCGGTTATGGGAGGTAAAACGGTCACGCGGGCTGATCTGGCAGAGGCTGTTTACCGTAAGGTCGGTCTTTCCAGAACGGAGTCGGCGGCTTTGGTCGAGATGATTCTCGACGAGGTCTGTGACGCAATCGTCAATGGCGAAACAGTGAAGCTGTCGTCATTTGCCACTTTTCAGGTCCGCGACAAGAACGAGCGTATCGGTCGCAATCCGAAGACCGGCGAAGAAGTACCAATTCTTCCGCGACGCGTGATGACCTTCAAGGCTTCCAATGTTCTCAAGCAGCGTATTCTGCAGGAACATCAGAAGCGCGAAACCAAGAGCAAATAATACGGATCGATGCCGCCCCAGTTTCCTCGGGCGGCATTTGTTTTTTCAGCTCAGGTGCAAAAGGTAGCGGTTTGCGCGTTCTGGCGCATGGCGCGTAATGACGGGTTCACGCTGCCGTCTCACTCCACTTACATCGCGGTTCGGTGGTCTGCTTCGCTGCAAAGTGGAGCGGCTGTGCGCATTTAAATTCGGCTGAGCCGTATTTAAGGACTGGCTACTGTGCCTCACCCATGTGAAGGGATGCGTATAAAGCTCTGATATTATATAATGGATATAGTGGAACGAATCATTTCGCTAATATTCGAATCCGAGAGCGCATAGGCTTTTCGGAAAGAGTTTCAGCGTGAAACGCCATCGGGTTTCAATCGGCGTTCGGACAGTATAAGTAGGCCACGGTTTTTGAAAAACTGGTGGCATTCCGCCTTATTGTCACTGTCTGCGTATCGTGCGGACCGCAAGTGGAATTTCAAAGCCTATACGGGTCGCTCGGTGAGCGGGCCGTTGCTGCTGGAAAGGGCAGGTGGATGGACAAGAGCCCTGATGCATTCAGGACGATCAGTGAAGTTGCGGAGGATCTCGATCTTCCCCAGCATGTGCTGCGTTTCTGGGAAACGCGCTTTACACAGATCAAGCCGATGAAGCGTGGCGGCGGTCGCCGCTATTATCGTCCAATCGATGTCGAGCTGCTCAAGGGCATTCGCCATCTGCTCTACGATCAAGGCTATACGATCAAGGGTGTGCAGCGTCTACTGCGCGAAAACAATCCACAGTTCATCATTGCTCTCGGCAATGGCGATGTGCAGGCCATTGAAGTCATTACGCGCCAGAAACAGGCTGCGGCTGACAAGCGTGCGGCGGAAGAGGCTGCCGATAGTGAAATGGCCCTGCCAAGCGGCATCAAGGCCCCGCAGCCCTCGCGCAAGCTGTTCGGTTTGCTGAAGGGCGAAGATGACGGCCCCATTGGCGCCGATGGCAAGCGCCCGTCCAAGGACAATCGCTCGCTTTTGCAGGAAGCGCTGTTCGATCTTCTGGAATGCAAGCGATTGCTGGATCAGGTGCGCTAGAGCATTTCCAGCAAAAGTGCGAAGCGGTTTTGCGTAGGATAATGCGTGAAAACAAATGGATAGAGCGGTTCCGACGATTCTGTTAAAACAGGAACCGCTCTGAGCTAAGCGGAAAGTGAAAAGGGAGGCTGGAGCCTCCCTTCTTTTTATCGTCAGCTGGATGAGAGTTTCAGTCCGATGATGCCCGCGAGGATGAGCATAACGCTTGCAACACGGAAGAAGCTTGCAGCTTCCCCAAGAATGAAGATGCCGACGACGAAAGCGCCGACCGCGCCGATGCCGGTCCAGATTGCATAGGCCGTGCCAAGAGGCAGGCTGCGCATGGCGATTGAAAGCAGCAGAAAACTGCCGATCATCGTGACCAGTGTGATGATGCTGGGCGTCAGAAGGGAGAAGCCTTCCGACTTTTTCATGAAGAAAGCCCAGACGACTTCAAGGATGCCGGCGATAGCCAGATAGACCCATGCCATTGTGAATGCTCCATATTTGGAAATGGGTAAAATCAGAGACTTAGACTGTTTCGATGAATCAGTTTCTAAAGGTCAGATGTGGTTCGCGCTGCCTGTTGCGAGAACGTGAAGCGCACGAAATCGCCAAGGCTGGCTGCGTAGCCGCCAATAAGTCTGGACCTGACGATGTGTTTGGTGGCGAATTGTTCGATTGGCCGTGACATAGGATACTCCTATGGGGCCGTCCCCTATGCGAACACAGGCACGGGTCGTCCCGCGCGCCATTTAAATAAGGTCTTAGCTGTGTTGTGGCAAGGTGCATAAGGATATTCTTGCCAACATAAACTTGATCACCACAGTCGTGGATCGGCGGCTATTTTCGGTTATCCTGTCATTCTTACTCACGATTATGCCGGGAGATCGATCGATGACCATCTCAAGACGTAATTTTATTGTTGCAGCATCTGCTGCCAGTGCGGGGATGGCGCTTTCGCCGCTGGACCTCGCCAGAGCAGCAGCCGACACGGGCAGTTCCAACGTGCAAAAGCCGTCACAAATTGAAAATCCGGGTTTCCATCGCTTCCAGCTCGGTGAATTTGAAATCACCACACTGTCCGATGGACGCCGGGCAAGTGAAGCGCCCGAGAAAACTTATGCGATCGATCAGGATCCGAAAGAAGTCGCAGCGCTGCTTGAACAGAACATGCTGCCTGCCGACCGGTTCGTGAACAGCTTTACGCCGGTGCTGATCAATACCGGCAAGGACCTCGTTCTTTTTGATACGGGCATGGGCGCTGGCGCACGCGCAAACGGGCTGGGCAAGCTTACCAGCGCACTGGAAGCGTCGGGTTACAAGGCCTCGGATGTTTCGCTCGTGGTGCTGAGCCATTTCCATGGCGATCACATTGGCGGTCTGATGGAAGATGGTAAACCTGCCTTCGCCAATGCCCGTTACGCAGCTGGGCAGAAAGAATTCGATTTCTGGACCGACCCCGCGCGGCTGGACAGCCCGATGAAGGGCGGTGCCGAGCTTGTCGGCAAGAACGTGAAGCCACTGGTCGAGAAGACGACGTTTCTGGAAGACAACAGCGAAGTCGTCTCAGGTATTCACGCTCTCGCAGCCTTCGGGCATACACCCGGCCATTTGATATTCCGCGTCGAATCCGGCGGCAAACAGTTGATGCTGATTTCCGACACCGCCAATCATTTTGTCATCACGTTACAGCGGCCTGAATGGCATGTGGCCTTCGATGTGG
This sequence comes from Ochrobactrum sp. P6BSIII, assembly GCF_014138065.1. Lineage (NCBI taxonomy): Bacteria > Pseudomonadati > Pseudomonadota > Alphaproteobacteria > Hyphomicrobiales > Brucellaceae > Ochrobactrum > Ochrobactrum sp. P6BSIII. Next base: position 57,890 of record NZ_JACGXB010000004.1, read on the forward strand.
ACAAGGAGACCGCCGTCACGACGCGCAAGCGCGTTTTCGACATGCTGGCGACCGAACGGCTGCCGTTCATCGGCTATCACATGCCGTTCCCGTCCGTGGCCTATCTAGAGAAGGATGGCGCGGGCTACCGCTATACGCCTGAGACGTACCAGCTTCAGGATAAGTAGTCCCGTTCAGCGTCCGCCTGCGCAGTTGTGCCAACCGCAGGCGGAAAGTGGGATACCGACGAGCGAGCACATTCAAGCTCGATTAGGTTTGGACATGCGCAATTTCCAGAACGGGCGTCTAATGACGCCTGTTTTGCCAAAGGAGATTGCCATGAAGACAGTCATTCTAGCCGGTGCCTTAACCACATTTCTCGTCAGTAGTTCCAGCGCTTTTGCGTGCTGGATGAGTAGCAATCCAGCTCAATGTTATGCAGTTGATTGCGACGCCAAGCCAAACTTCTTTGAAAGAGCGATGTGTAAAATCGGAATACTAGGTCAACCGGCTCCGCAAGGCTGAGATCGCCAATCGGTCAAGATTACCGTCGGTCCCGTTTAGCGTCCGCCTGCGACATCGATAAACGAGCCGGTCGTGTAACCGGGAGCGTCATTGAGCAACCAGTAGATGGCTTCAGCGACTTCTTCGGCTTTTCCGGCTCGTCCCATCGGGGTTCCGGCCCCCAGCTGTACCGCCCGGTCGGGATTGCCACCGCTGGCGTGGATTTCCGTTTCGATCAGTCCGGGGCGGACCGCGTTGACGCGGATGCCCTTGGGCGCAAGCTCACGCGACAGGCCGATGGTCAGAGTGTCGAGCGCGCCCTTGGCGCCTGCATAATCGACATATTCGAACGGCGAGCCGAGCTTTGCCGCCATCGAGGAAACGATGACGATGGAACCGCCTGGCTGAAGGCGGCGTGCCGCTTCGCGTGCGCAAAGATAGGTGCCGTAGACATTGACATCGAACATGGTGCGCAGGCGCTCTGCACTCATGTCGGCAAGCGGCATGGTCTGCGCGACGATGCCTGCGTTCAGCACGACGCCGTGCAACTCGCCGAACTCCTGCTCTGCGTCATTATAGATGGAAAGCACATCTTCTTCGCTGGAAATATCGCCTTGCAGGGCAATGGCTTTAGCACCTGCGCGCTTCAAGCTGTCGGTGGTTTCCGCTGCGGCTGCGGCGTTTCCGGCATAATTGAGGGCTATGGACCAGCCGTCTGCTGCACATCGCAACGCTGTTGCCTTGCCAATGCCGCGGCTACCGCCGGTAATCAGAATGTTTTTCAAGCTTGAACTCCTCCGCATGTTTCACGGTGGAGTTAAAACGTTTTGACGCTCCCCGCAAAGCGGAGATTGTGAATGGAAAACAATAAGGGGAAGGGAAAATGGTCGGAGCGGCGGGATTCGAACCCACGACCCCTTGACCCCCAGTCAAGTGCGCTACCGGGCTGCGCTACGCTCCGAGCCGGGGAAAGCCTTAGAATGCAAAGGAATTTTCCGCAAGCCCTAAAAGTGGCGAAATGGCAAAATGCGCACATTTGATCTTGGGAAAACTACCAGTGTCGCTATGTCCGCGGTGCCAGCAGGATGATGCAGGTACCTGCCAGAGCCACGCATGCGCCGGTGATATCCCAGCGGTCCGGTTTTGCGCCTTCGGCAACCCATATCCACACAATGGACGCGACAATATAGATGCCGCCATAGGCCGCATAGGCGCGGCCTGCCGTGTCGCTCTCAATCAGCGTCAGAAAATAGGCGAAGAGCGCCAGCGACGCCATGCCGGGTATAAGCCAGAGCGGCGACTTGTCGAGTTTCAGCCAGGCCCAGAAAGCAAAACAACCGGCGATTTCGCAGATTGCGGCGGCAGCATAGATGATGAACTGCACGATAGCTCCTATGCACGTGCCTGCTGGCGGGCGATTGGCGCGGTAGCGCGGGACATGCCTGTCTGACGCCGGTATTTATATTCAAGACCGGCGCAACCCCAGATGATCCCGAACAGCAGATAGAAATGCCGCCAATGGTCGGTATCGATGACATTGCCGATCAGCACGTGCCCCAGATAGGCGGCATAAGCGCAGAGCAGATAAGGCTGCCACGGTCTGTTGCGGAACAGCAGGCGAAAGCCGATGCCAAGCGTCATGAAGGTCAGCGTGACGAAGGCTGTAAAGCCGATCCAGCCATAATCGAGCGCGGCTTTGAGCCAGTTATTATGCGTGTCCTCGCCGAACATCGGGCCGAATTCCAGCGGCCCGATACCGAGTGGATGTTGCGTGGCAAGCACCATGCCATACCAGTGACGGGCGAAGCGTCCCATGCGGTCGGCGTCATAGCTTTGTTCGAGTTGCGCACGTTGCAGAAAGAAATCGCCGATACCGGGGATTTCAATGAGGATCAGCAATCCCACCGCTACAGCGGCAACTGCAAGCAATGCAATCAGGATCAGGCGTAAGCGAAAGCGGTTATTGCTGGCTTGCAGACACAGGGTAAGCAGGATCACCAAGCAGGCGAGGGGCACCATGGCCCAGGCTGCGCGTGAAAACGAGAACAGGACGCCGAGTGTCAGGATGGCGGCGGCAGGCAGATAGACCAGCATATCGCGCGCGCGTCCGGTCAGAATGCGGTAGACGGCCCAGCTCAGCGGCATGATGAGGAACGGGCCGAACACGTTCGGGTCCTGAAAAGCGCCCTTGGCGCGACCGTAGCGCGTGAAGAGGTCTGCTCCGGGAACGAGGTTGAGATAACCCACAATGCCAAGAATCGCGGCTATCAGACCGACGAACAAATAGGCTTTGAAGATCGTCTGCAACCGCCGGTAATCCATCTCGATCATTGCGGCGAAGAAAACCGATGTGAAAGCGAGAAACAGCGAGACGGCGATATAGAGCGGGGCTTTTTTCAGGTCGGCCATCTGCAAGGTCGAGATGACACCGCCGAAGTTGAACACCGCAAGGATCGCCAGAAGAACGAGGTTGGTTCGGCTCAGGCGAAGCCCGAACAGCAGCGCAACGGCAATCAACCCTGCCATATAGACTTCATAAGGGGCTGGCTCACTGAGCACGAAGCCCAGCAGAAAGACCCCGAACCCAACCGCAAAATTGACGATCAGGCGGTTCAGCGCCCGGCGCTGATGCACTGTCGCGCCAGCATTGGACGCGGAATTATGCATCGGCGCAGCTATGGACGCAGCCTGGCTCAATAGGCGTTTTCCGTATTGAGAAGCCGAATGGGCGTCAGGAAGAGAATCTTGAGATCAAACCAGAGCGACCAGTTTTCAATGTAATAAAGGTCGTATTCTGTGCGCATCGTGATCTTTTCTTCATTGTCGATTTCACCGCGCCAGCCATTGATCTGGGCCCAGCCGGTTACGCCTGGCTTGACGCGATGGCGTGCAAAATAGCCGTCGACAACTTCGTTATAGAGAAGATTGTTGGAATGCGCGGCCACCGCATGAGGACGCGGGCCGACCAGCGATAGCGATCCGGCGATAACGTTGAAGAACTGCGGCAGCTCGTCGATGGATGTCTTGCGGATGAAACGACCGACGCGGGTGACGCGCGGATCGTTTTTTGTGACCGCATTGCGCGCTGTCGGGTCGCATTGCTCGGTATACATCGAGCGGAATTTCCAGACATTGATGACTTCATTGTTGAAGCCATGGCGCTTCTGCTTGAAGAAAACCGGCCCCTTGCTGTCGAGCTTGATGGCAATGGCAGCGCCAATCATGATCGGCGACAGAACAACGATCCCGACAATACTGAAGGCAATGTCGAAAATGCGCTTGGCGACGGAATCCCAGTCGTTGATCGGCTTGTCGAAAATATCCAGCATCGGCACCGAGCCGACATAGGAATAGGAGCGCGGACGGAAGCGCAGGTGGTTGTTGAGCGCCGACAGGCGAATGTCGACGGGCAGCACCCAGAGCTTTTTGAGAAGTGCCAGAACACGGGCCTCGGCACTGATCGGCAGCGAAACGATCAGGAGATCGATATGGGCGATACGCGCAAACTCGATCAGTTCGTTGATGTTGCCAAGCTTCGGATAACCGGCAACGACGGGCGGCGAACGCTTGTCGTCGCGGTCGTCGAAAATACCGCAAATACGGATATCATTGTCTGGCTGCTGTTCGAGCGACCGGATCAGCGTTTCGGCATTGGGGCCGCCACCGACGATTACCGCGCGGCGCTCCATGGTGCCGTTGCGGGCCCAGCGGCGTATTTTCCACGCAATGATCAGGCGGGAAATCAGGATGACGGCAATGGCGCTGACCGCCCAGATGAGGAACCAGCCACGCGAGAAATGGGCTGAAATCTTGAAGAGAAAGCCAGCCACTGCAAGCGTGCCAAGCGTGGCCGCCCAGCTGATGATCAGCCGTCGCAGATGGTGGGTGGGGCTTCGGAGAATATTGACCTGATAGCCGTCATTGATCTCCATCAGCGCGACATAGAGCACGCCGCCAGCGACGATGATCAGCGGATAATAAAGCAGATAATTGCTCTGAAGCCCGACATAATAGCCAAGGCTCAATATGCCCATCAGGAAGATGAGGCCGAACTCAACCAGACGCACAACGCCGCTCAGCATGAGCGGCGAAAACGTGTCCCGCCTATATTGCGCAGCTATGCTCTGCGCCAGGGGGCTGAGTTCCACCGGTTCTTGCGGCTTCGAATCCTGCTTGGCGCTGGCTTCGATAGCCTTGCGTCCAAATGGAGAAAAAGCATCATTGTCCCGCACGATAATGTCCCGCTTATCAGTTTACAGGAGTATGTGTATCGTCAGATTCCTAAGAAATCTCTGAGCACGCAGGTATCGGACCTGCTTGGTACTCACGAATGCGTTTCACGGTAAATCAATTCTATAGAATGCGCCATGGACTCAACTCCAAATCGTTCACGAAGTCGTGAATTATCGGGCATTTGCGCGCTGAAACTGTCTTTTCCGCCCCTCGTTTCCCGGATTTTAGCGACAAGCGCTTCCACTGCCGGTTCGAACAAAGCCGGCGATGCAGGGCCGAATATTTCGGGAATGCCGCCAACGCGGCTGGCAATGACGGTTTTCCCGGCGGCAAGTGCCTCCAATACAATATAGGGGAACGCCTCCGCACGGGAAGGGACGACCATCATATGGCCGAGCGCAAATGCATCGCGCGCAGCCATGCCGGGCAGGAAATGGACGTTTTCGTCGAGGTCGAGTTCAGCGGCAAGTGCCGTAAAGACTGGCTTTTCGGAACCGTCGCCGACAATGGTTGCGCTGAGCGACAGGCCATCCTGATCGCGAAGCTGCGCCAAGGCGCGGATCAGAATATCCGGGCCTTTCAGATCACGCATCGTGCCGACGAACAGAAGGTCGCTGGCTTCGGGCGCATCGGGTACGGGGATGAATTCGTCATCGGCAAGGCCGTTATAGACGACCGCGTGGAGGCCGTGGGGTCGTCCGACCTTTTCCTCATAGGTTCGTTTCTCGAAATTGGAAACGAACATCACCGCATCGGTCATGGGGGCAAGAAGCCGCTCAACCAGAAAGACAGCGCCGCCACGGCGCGTCTTCCGGTCAAAATGCAGGCTTCCGCCATGCGGTGAATAGATACGGGCTACGCGAGACCTAAAAACCCGTAGAACAGAGCCGAACAGCCGGGCATAGACGCCGCCTTTGGCGCCATGTCCGTGCAAGATGTCCGGCCGCAATTTCTTGACAACGCGGTATGCTTTGAGTGCCGCCGCTGCATCGCCGATACCAATATGGCGTTGCATGGCAATTCTATGCAGGCCAAGCGCAAGCTTTGGCCGCAATTCTTCTAGAAGCGCATCCTCCCTTGGACCGCCTGTTGTTGCGTCGCAGACGATCCCGACAAGGTGACCTTTTTCCGCTTGTGCGCCGACCAGATCGCGGACATGGCGGAACAATCCGCCAGCGGGCTCGCGAAAGCAGTGGACGATACGCGGAGGGGAAACAGTGTCGTCATCAGCCATCAATCGCCATCAGAACAGACGTTCGCGGACATAAATCGTATCGCCAGGCAGGATCGGATCGGAGATCAGAACCCGGCCCGTCAGCACCTTGCCATTGAACTGGCGGGTGATGTCGGCATTTTCTTGATTGGCGCGCGGGCTGTAACCGCCTGCGGCTGCAATCGCTTTCTGAACGGTCATGCCCGGCACATAGGAATATTGCCCGGCTGCGCCCACTTCACCCATCACGAAGATTGGACGATAGCGGTCGATTTCCACGCTGACGTCAGGATCGCGCAGATAACCGCCGCGCAGTTTCGATGCAATCAGGCCTTCAAGCTGCTTGGCTGTCTTGCCGCGCGCTGGAATGCTGCCGACAAGCGGGAAAGCCACATAGCCTGCCTGATCGACACTATAGGTGTTGGTCAGGCTTGCTTGTTCAAAGACGGTGATGCGCACGCGATCGCCTGCATCCAGCATATAGGGCTGGTTCAGCGCTTCATGAAAGGCTGGCGGTGCAGGGCGATAGCTCGTGCACGCTGACGACAGAGTGATCGCCGCAAGACCGAGCGCCGTGAGCAAAGCACGGCCTGTACGCTTGTTGTGAATTTTCTTCGCCATCATGTCTCGCCTCGGTATCCCCGAAAAGCATCGCCCGCATTTATGGAAACTGATCGTCGCCGAAGCGCGGCCAGATGAATTCCTGTCACTGCGTTATCGATTGATTAGGGTTAATGGCTGGTAAAGATGTGCCGAGATGGTCAAAAAACTTTCCGGAAAAAGGGAAGGGTAAGGCAACAGAAGTATTGGAAGGCCGCGACAGCTATAGAAAACGGCTTTGCCACAGCGTGTGTTAGCGGATGCTTGAATAGCGCTGAAATCTCAGAGCTTAACCCTATGGTTACCTTAAGCGTTTACTTTTCCGGCCGGAAATGGGTATGCGACCTGAAGGGGAATGACGATTGTCAGTAATCGACGGGCGCCTGCGGAGTAACGAAATGGCGGAAGTCGATTCGTCGTTGAAAGACGCAGACATCGATATAGGCGCGCTTTTTGGAAGCTTGCGCCGTAACTGGCTTTTGATTGTTGGTGGCGCTCTTTTGATAGCGGCGCTGGCCTGGATCATTTGTCTGCTTTTGACGCCGGATTACCGCGCCGAATCTCGTATTGTGATTGAGCCTCGTGAATCCGTTTTCACCCGTCCGAACGGCGATAACCCGGCTGAGCGCCCCTTGCTCGATCCGGAAGGTGTTAAGAGTCAGATTGAAATTCTGACATCCGGCGATCTTCTGAAACGTGTTTCGGACAAGCTGAACCTGACCGGCAATGATGTGTTCATCACAACCGAGGTGAGACCATCCAGCCGCGTCCTTATTCTTCTCGGCATGATCGCCGATCCGGCGAAGCTGTCGACGGACGAGCGCGTCCAGCTGCGACTGCGCAAGAATTTGCAGGTTTATAACATCACCGGGTCGCGTGTTATCGTCGTGCAATATGCTTCGACAAATCCGCAACTGGCAGCTCAAATCGCCAATACCATTGCGGAAGAATATGTCGCGCTGCAAAGCGCAGCTAAACTGCAATCCAATGACGATGCTACCAATTGGCTGGCGCCGGAAATCGACGATCTGCGGGCGCATGTGCGTGATGCCGAGAAAAAAGTGGCGGATTACCGCGCCTCACGTGGATTGCTGACCGGACAGAGCAACAATACGATTGCATCGCAGCAGCTTTCCGAAGTTTCGACAGAACTCACCCGCGTTCGCACCGACCGGGCCACGGCAGAGGCGAGGGCGGCGAGTGTTCGCAAAGCGCTCGCCGCTGGCACGCCGGTCGATACGCTGCCCGAAGTTGTGGCTTCCGGCATGATGCAGCGGCTTGCCGAGCGTCGCATTGAGCTGAATGCGCAGATTGCCGATCTGTCGACGACGCTTCTCGATGGCCATCCGCGCATCAAGGCGTTGCGCTCCCAACTCATCGACCTCGACCGCCAGACCAAGGCGGAAGGTCGCAAGCTGCTTGCCAGCCTTGAAAACGATGTTACCACAGCGAAGTTGCGGGAAGACGAGCTGGCGCGCGAACTCAATCGCGTCCAATCGCAGGCCGCACAGGCGGGCGATCAGGAAGTCGAGCTGCGCGCGCTTGAGCGCGAGGCCGCAGCGCAGCGCCAGCTTCTGGAAACCTATCTGACCCGTTATCGCGAGGCGGCTTCGCGTATCGATCGCAATTATGTGCCTGTCGATGCACGCATTCTGCCAGGCGAAACGCCCGCACTGCCATATTTCCCAATGGTTCTGCCAACTGTTGCGGCAACCTTTGCGGCAGCCTTGCTGCTACTCTCGATCTTCGTGTTGCTGCGCGAACTGTTTAGCGGACGCGCCTTCGTCACAGCCGACGGCCGACGCGTCGAGGCTGTCGAAGAAATCGAAATGCCGGTGATTACGGCTGCTGCCAAAGCCGCCGCAGTTCCGCCGACAGCATCCGAACAGGGAGAGGGAATCGTTGCTCCGCGCCGTTCCTGGACAGTGCCTTTTATAACAAGATCGTCTGGCTCTGACGCACGGACGACACCTGCGCCATCGGCGAAGGAGACGACCATGTCTGCACCGAAGAACCCGAACGGCGTGGAAGCCATTGCCAATCGTCTGCTTGATGGCCGCGATAAGCGCATTGTGGTGGTTTCGCCCGAAGGTGATGAAGCGTCAGCGACAACTGTGCGTCTGCTGCGCGACCTCGCTGACCGTGGCAAGCGCGCTCTTCTGGTGGATATGACCGCGCAGGGTACGGTGGGAAGCGCAATGCTGGATGGGCATAAGCTGCCTGGCATTACCGAACTTCTGATTGGCGAGAAGCGCTTCAACGAAGTGATACACAGTGACCGTTTCTCGCAGGCGCATGTCGTGCCGCTGGGTGCGGCGGACCCGGTTGAAGCCATGCGCTCCGTTGATCGCCTGCCGCTTATCCTCGATGCGCTTGAGACTGTTTATGACTTCGTGATCGTCGAATGCGGTCCGTCTTCCGCCGCACAGATTCGCCGCGTGGCCGAAAACGACGCGACAGTTGTGATGAGCATTGTCGATCCAGAGAACAATGATGTGGCGCTTGCTGCGCTCGATCTCGATCAGGGCGGTTATGAGGATGTCGTTATTCTGGTGGACGATAAGAACCCGCGGCCACATGTGTAATTCGATTCAAAAACAGCGCCTTATACTGAAAAGCTGAATCAAAATCGCAACTTACTTCCGGGCAAGCTTTGCCCGGATGCGTTTGGCGAGCCGCCAGAGCCGGGGATTACGCTTGATCGTGCCGGCGACGGTGCTGCGTGCGGCTTGCAGCGCCACAAAGAGCCTGCCTTTCGCCGAGAGCGGCAGAACGGTGTCGAAGATTTCAAGCTCGATGTCGCACCAGTCGCGCTTATAAGGTTCGTCCCCCACACCGAAACTGTAGACCGCATAACCGGCATCGCAACAGCGCTTGATATCTTCGAAGAACAGAAACTCACCGGGGCTCGCATGGGCCATATCGTCATCGGCAATGGCGGCAAATTCGGCAGTCGGGCCGCTCGCTGTCAGGTTTTTGCCGACGATAGAGCGGATGATGCCGCCCACTTCCAGAAAGCGTAATTCGCAGACTGGCGCTTGTGCCGTGAGACCCTGTCCGTAGAACGCTTTGAAAAATGCCTGTATCGCCTTGTCGGCAAAGGGGTCGCTGATGCCCATCTGCCGGAAGCGCCCGGCTTTCATAACGAAGAAAAGATCAAGAACCCGGTCGGATTCTTCCGGTGTCTGCGGCTTTTCAATTCGCCAGCCGCCCGCTTCTTCATAGCGGCGCTCGTGCTGACGGTGCTTTTTCAATCTCCGGCGGCGGTTGGTGCGGTCAAGCACGGCATCAAAACCGCCATCGAGCGAGACCATCAGGACTGGGTTGGGGTTTCGTTTCTGCCCCAGCGCAAAAAGCGGATTGTCGATATCGTCAACGGCTTCAAGTTGACGCGTCAGCGATAGCGCGTCGATATCCGGTCGCTCTTTGCGGATAGTGGCAACAAGCCGTTCCAGCGCCTTGCGGCTGACTGCGGATGCTTGTGCTCCATTTAACCACGGGAAATTACCATTGGCATGGTTTCCACCGGGATAGCGCGCGATTTTCATGCCGTTCTGGCGGACAACTTCCAGAGGCAGGAGAAGAACGGGACGATCACCATCGAAAATTCCGGCGACGAAACAGTCGCTGTTGACGCAACGGTGCCAGCAATCGATCCAGGCAAAGGACTGCGGCGCGCCATGCAGGGCTGGTCCTGATGCCCATAAACGCTCGATTTCGGAGAAATCGCTGATAATGCGTTCCGTAAGCGTGGCCGATCCCGCTATTTTGCCCCGCTCAGTCATGCTGCGATGCGCCCCTCGGAATATGTCAGAGCTGCTTTTTACGCGGCGGCTGCGCCATCCACCAGATAATCGCCATGGCAGGCAGAACCCAAAGCAGGCCCGACGCTATGAAATAGAGCAGATGCACCCATGCCGGAGAATTGCCGAGATGCGCGACGGCGATGATCGTGGCCAGAATCGCATAGACGATGACCAGCGTTACCAGCAGAAATGTGCCGATCAGTTTCTTCAGCCTTACGGGCATGATTGCGTCTCTCCTTTTCCCCGCACCATCACTAACCGCTGTACCCCGTCTGCGAAAGGGCAAAAAACGCGGCGGCATGTCGCGTAGGCTTGCCTTGTAACTCACGGGTCGATGCTGCATGTATCCCTCCAGATGTTTTGAAGGATGAACGGCATGACGGCAGCATCGATGGCGCAGCGCGGAGAGCGAAGCTCAAGAACGTCGAAGGACGAACGCGACCGGCGCCTTGTGCGTTACTGGCTTTATGTGGTTTTCGTTGTGCTGATCGCTATCGTGATGGTGGGCGGCGCCACCCGAATGACCGGCTCCGGCTTGTCCATCACCGAATGGAAGCCGATCCACGGTGTTATTCCCCCGCTCAACCATGCGGAATGGGTGGAAGAGTTCGATAAATACCGCCAGATCCCGCAATATCAGCAGATCAACAAGGGCATGGCCCTTGAAGAGTTCCAGTATATTTTCTGGTGGGAATGGGCGCATCGCCTGCTGGCCCGCTTTGTCGGTTTCCTTGTGGCCGTGCCGCTGATCTTCTTCTGGGCGACAGGTCGCCTGAAGGGTGGACTGAAATACCGTATGCTGGGTCTTCTGGCGTTGGGCGGGTTTCAGGGTGCGATTGGCTGGTGGATGGTCGCGTCCGGTCTCAGCGAGCTTACCAGCGTCAGCCAATACCGGCTTGCGATCCACCTCACCACAGCCTGCGTGATTATTACGGCGGTCTTCTACATTGCGAGAGGGCTTGTGACCTATACGGAGCGCCCGGCCGAGCGGTCGGTGCAGCGCTTTGCCGGATGGCTGGTCTTTGCCGTTCTGGTGCAGATCTATCTCGGCGGTCTGGTTGCCGGGCTGCATGCTGGTCTCACCTTTAACACCTGGCCCTTGATGGATGGCGCGATTATCCCATCCGATCTGTTCATCCAGTCGCCATGGTGGCGTAATCTGTTCGAAAACCCGAAAACGGTGCAGTTCGTGCATCGCATGTTTGCCTATACGGTTCTGGTTCTCACCGTTCTCCACGCCGTTCAGGTCTGGAAAGATGCGCCGGGTACAACCCATGCGCGGCGGACGGTTGTGCTGCTCGGCCTCGTGCTGGTGCAGGCTGTGATCGGTATTGGAACGTTGCTGATGAGTGTGCCGCTGCATATGGGCCTGACGCACCAGTTTGTCGCACTGATCGTGCTGGCTTTCGCGGTTGCGCATTGGCGCGCCACAAAGGGCGCTTACGCGGGATAAGTCGTCTGGCGCAAATATCTCAGCGCGGTGGCGATCTTTAGCTCCCGCGCTTCGTCAGTGTGATTGCTGTCCTCGCGGTGCCAAGCGGCTGAAAGACAGCCATAGGCAAAGGCATAATCGAGAATATAGGACGGCGCGCGACCGATGATCGGCGCGAAATGCTCTGCCATGCGTTTTGCACGGCCAAGGTCGAGACAAAGATCGTCACGATCCAGTGGATTGTAGAAAATATTGGCGGCATCGAAAGCTGCATCGCCGATCAACCCGTGTGGATCAATCGCAAGCCAGCCACGCGGCCCTTGCATGATATTCTCGTGGTGAATGTCGCCATGCAGCGGAATGGGCTGATGCGGTGTCGCCAGGAGCTGCTTTGCAAGCGCTGTGGCCTCCGCGTAGAGCGGCGTCTGGTCTGCGACGGCGAAAAGGCCGGAGAAATGCTTGTCGAGCGGTTGCAGGTCTGACGGCACAGGTTCGGGCGAGGGCGTATGCAGCGCGGCCAGAACTTGCCCGAAAATCACCAGGCAATCCGCATCGTGGCCGTCTTTGAGGTGTTGATCGAGATGATAGCTGCCGGCATATTCGAGCAGCATCGACGTGCCTTTAAGATCGTACAGACGCGCCGCGCCGTGCCCATCCTGCCAGCGCAGATAATGTGCGCCGCGCATTTCCTCCAGCCCGGCTGGTTTCAACTGCTTGATAACAAAAACCTCGCCCGGATGATCGATGCGTTCGACCTTCCAGACGAGGCTTGAATGCGTATCCGCCAGCGGTTCGAACGAACCGATATTCCATTCGTCAGGGAATACCGGTTCAATCGTCATCAGGCTTTGTCGAGCATGAGGTTCATGTTCTGCACAGCCGCACCCGATGCGCCCTTGCCGAGATTGTCGAGCAGGGCGACCAGATTGACCTGATCGTCGCCTTCGGTGCCGAAGACAAAGAGCTTCATGCCATCCTTGCCAGCAAGCTCTTCCGCATCGACACGGGGAAGCTTGGCGCTTTCTTCCAGAGGTACGACTTCGACGATGTCCTGACCGGCATAATGCGCGCTCAAGGCAGCGTGAACCTTTGCAAGCGATGGCCTGCCTTCAAGCTCATTCAGGAACAGCGGAACCTGCACGATCATCCCTTGCGGGAAACGTCCGACACTCGGGCTGAAGATCGGGCGACGGTCAAGGCGTCCATGCAGCTGCAATTCCGGCACGTGCTTGTGATGCAGCGGCAGGCCGTAAAGGAAGTTGTTGGAAGCCAGATAGTCTGGATTGTTCTTGTCTTCCATCTGGGCGATCAACTGCTTGCCGCCGCCCGTATAACCGGAAACGGCATTGACGCTAACGGGATAGTCAGGCGGCAACAGCCCAGCGTCACGCAGCGGACGAATGAGCGCAATTGCGCCAGTCGGATAGCAGCCCGGATTGGCGACGAGGCGCGCCTCGGCAATGCGCTCGCGCTGGCCTTTGGCCAGTTCGGCAAAGCCATAGGCCCATTCCGGATGCACGCGGAATGCGGTCGACGTATCGATGATCCGGGTCGAATTATGGTCCCGAAGCAGGGAAACGGCTTCCTTCGATGCATCGTCAGGCAGGCACAGAATGGCAATGTCGGCAGAGCGCAGATAGTCGGCGCGCAAATCCTTGTTGCGCCGCTCGGCTTCCGGGATTGAAATCACTTCAAGATCGTCGCGCTCGGCCAGACGGCTGCGGATTTGCAGGCCAGTGGTACCGTGTTCGCCATCGATGAAGATTTTCGGTTTCATGCTTTTGCCTTTTGATTTCATAAAGTTACGACAAATTCCGGAATCGGTTTTTCAACCGCTTGAATCAATTTCTCAACCGCGCGAAAGCGGCGCCGTCATCGTCGTTCTTTCTGTTCTGCCAGCAGGCCCAGATAATACATCGCAATTGTGGCTCCAGCGATAGCCGTAATATCGGCATGATCATAAGCTGGTGCAACCTCGACCACATCCGCACCGACAAAGTCAAGCGGTGTGAGCTTGCGCAGGATCGACAGCATCTTGGCCGAGGAAGGGCCGCCAGCTACCGGCGTGCCCGTGCCGGGCGCAAAAGCGGGATCAAGGCAATCGATATCGAAGGTCAGATAGGTCTTCTTGCCAGCCGTGCGCTTTAGAATGGCGTCGGCAATCTCCGCCGCCGTCATATCTTCGACTTCGTGGCCGTAAATGATCTTGATGCCGCAATCGTCCGGCGCATGGGTGCGAATGCCGACCTGGATGGAGTGGTCCGGGTCGATGATGCCGTCGCGCACTGCGCGGGCAACGAAGGAACCGTGGTCGATCCGCTTGCCGTCATCGAACCAGGTGTCCTGATGCGCATCGAACTGCACCAGCGCCAGCGGGCCGTATTTCGCGGCATGGGCTTTCAGAAGCGGCCATGTCACGAAATGGTCGCCGCCAAGCGTTAGCAAAAACGCGTCGGATTTGAGGATTTTTGCCGCTTCGCGCTCAATCGTGGCTGGCGTCTTGTAATGATTGCCGTAGTCGAGCAGGCAGTCGCCATAGTCGATGACCGCGAGATTTTCGAACAGATCACGCTGGAACGGATATTGCGGATCATTGTCGAAAATGGCCGATGCGCGCCGGATGGCCTGCGGGCCGAAACGCGCGCCGGGCCGGTTTGACACCGCGGCATCGAACGGAATGCCCCAGACAACAGCTTCCGCGTCTTTGAGCGATTTCGTATAGACGCGCCGCATGAAAGACAGCACGCCCGCATGGGTCGGGTCTGTCGCAGCGCTTGTCAGGCTGCGTGCGGTGAATGCGTGATCAATGGTCTTGGATGGCATGGCCGTTTCCCGATGAAGCTCAGACTTCTATAACCGGTCATTTGAGAAATTGGGAAGAGGTTTTAATCCCGATCGAAGCCGTAGGCGCGTTCGATACGACCAATACGGACGCGATAGGTTTCATACCATTGCTGGCGACCAAGCTTTTGCGCCACGAGATGATCCACTTCGCGCTTCCATGCCCGAATACTGTCTTCATCCGCCCAGAACGAGTTTGTGATGCCAAAGCCTTCCGCATCGCGGGCGCTTTCGACGCCAAGATATCCGGGTTGTTGCGCCGCGAGTTCGGCCATGCGCACCGCCATATCGCCATAGCCATCGTCGTCACCAATGCGCTGCGAAGCGAACGTCACAACGTAATAAGGCGGCTCCGGTGTGACGGCAAAGCGGTCGGATGACATCGTGCTGGCTCCTTGCTGGCTGATTCCTGAAATCCATAACAAAAAGCGGACCCGAAAGCCCGCTTTTCCGTATGCACAACGCGATATCCGCCCGTTCGCGGCGCGTTAGAAGTTGACCGCAAGATTCACTTTGATCGCGTGATCCTGCATCCCGTGCGCGACTTGGCCCCGGTATTGCAATCCAAGGGACGTTCTCTGCGTCAGGTTGAAGTCCAGACCGGCCTGTGCGTAGAGCACATCGCGGCTGAGGGGCAGTCCGGCAACCATGAAGCCGGGGTTGTTTCCAAAATTCAGCATCGTTTCCGGTTGGGTATAGCTATTGCGCTGCCAGCCGAGAGCGACCTTCGTATTGACGCTGGTATTCTCGGAGATTGCATAATTGTTCGAAAGACGGATGCCGAGATAGTTGCTCAACAGGCTGCTGGTTGCTCCAGAGCCAGAGAGGGGCGTCACAGCTTCATTTTCAGTGAAGCTATTGGTTTTCGCGTAAGCGTAGGAAATCCCCGCAAAGGGTTCTAGAAGCACCAGCCTGGTGTCTATATTGTAACCCAGCTCGGCAAATCCCTGGTAGCTGCTGGCTTTGTAGCTTGCGCGATTATCGTTGGTGATTTCCTTGAAACGGATCGTACGCTTGCTGTCGATATCATGCAGGTTTGCGTTGCCTCCGAAGGTCAGGCTGACATTGTTCCATACATAGCTGCCATAGGCGCCGATCTGATAGCTATCGACACTCGCGGATGACAGGCCGCTATTGAGTGAGGATTGCATATAGCCGCTAAAGAGGCCCAGCAACCAGTTGTCGGAAATATGGCCGTCGATACCAGTAATGAAACCGGTGGCACTACGGCTTATGCCCTGCGCCTCTCCGTCGCTCTGGAAATGCGCTGTGGAATTATAGGCCTGACCCCAGACACCGTTCTGAAGATGAGCATCTGGTGACTTCACCGCCCGCCCGTAACGACTGTCCGACAGGCCGTTCATGCGCTGCATGACGGCTTCGCGTGGCAACTGATTGTCGTACAGAAGCGAGGTCAGTGTGGACGCGTAAATATCGCCGGACAACTCGGTATAGGCTTCCGACAAATTGTCCTCCACCCGTGACGTCAAAACGTTCTTGTAGAGCTTGTTGTCGCGGCCGAGTGCCTGCAATGCGTCGGCAACATTTCGTTGCTGGTTGCCTGCTGCGTATACTGAGAACCTTTTTTCCTGCTTTACAAAGGTGACGCCAACTTCATTCTGTTTATAATCAAGCTCTTCACCGATGAAATTATATGTCGGTGAAACCTTGTTGAAGCGCCCCGTGATGCCATTGTCTGCTTTCAGGAAAATGCTGCTTTTGCCCAGTCGAGCAATAATCTCGTCAACAGTCAGCGGGACGCGTTTCTTGTCTCCGTCAAACATGACGCCGCCGGCTAGCTGCGCTCTATTGCTGCCATAGAGCAGAGATGTGCTGCCGTCGGTACCCACACCGATATCAAGCGTGCTACCGTCCTTCAGGTCGATGTCACCATTGACTTTCAATGTCTTCGTGCTGGATGTGCGGAAATCGCCCGGCGCGACATGAGCACCATTTCCCGCTGTTATACCTCCGGTCAAGCCGGTGCCGCTTAGCGTGCCGCCGGAATGAACCAGAACCGGCGAGGTGATCGAACCGTTGACCATCAATTCGCCAGCGTAAATGTCGGTTTGTCCTTTATAGCTGCTCTGGCCGTTAAGGACGGTGGTGCCTCGTCCGACCTGCTGTACACGGCCATCGCCGGTAATTTTGCCATCAAAATTGAGCACATTACTGCGGTTGAAGGACAAAAACGCGTCCTTCTGCATCAAACCGACATCGCCAATGATGGAGCCGGTTTTACCGCCATTGCCAAGCTCCAGCCCGCCTTCGAGAACGAAGCTGTTGCCGGTATATTTGTTCTCTCCCGTCAGCGTCAGTTTTCCAGACTGCATTTTGTAGAGCGATCTGTTTCCATCCAGATAGCCCGCTACGATTTTATCGGATGTAGGGAAGAAAAAATTGCGCTCGGTTTTGAATAATCCATCGGGAGACCGGACGTAGAAACCCGCGAGATCGGGGTTGGACCAATATTCCCGCATATAGTTGGCGATGTAATTGTGTGTCTGCGTGGTGGGGTGAATGTCGTCCCAGAATACATGTTCGTTCTGTATCGCGGAACCTCGCCGTTGATTAAAGCATGAGGGTGTATCCACGCAACTACTGGTGGCATCTGAGAAGCCGAAAATCTTGGGGTGTTTCAAAACCATATCGAGCACATTGCCTATCTGGGGAGCGTAGACCACGGCATCCGGGTGTTTTCTCCTGAATGCGGCGATACTGTCGGCAATGGCGTGATTGAAATCGGTTGTTGCTGCTTTCGATGGGATGCCGGGTGAGTTTGCGTAGCGTGGAATTTTTGAAAAGTCAGGTAAGTCAGGCACAAGAAACTGCCTCGCCCCAGCCCGATAGAGGCGTTCAAGCGCGTTGGATAATTCATTGCCGCTATACGCCGCCTTTTCTCGGGTGGAGACGCCATCGTCAAGTGCGTCCATGGCGTCATTGCCGCCTGCCCATACGGAGACGATGCTGCGAGGGGAGATGGCATTCTTTCCGTGAATGAACTCATTCACCTCGTCCGCAATAGACGGGATTATCCATGATTTCGCACCGTCGGCACTCTGATATTTCGTTCCACCGATGGCGTAGTTGACGTTGATGTCGCGGTTTGGGGTGTTGTCACCAAAATCGTCGGTACGACGTCGACCAAAAAAAGGAGGGTCCCACTCAAACCCGAATATGGTGCCTCGCTTTTGATTTCGGAAGAGGTATTCGTTCCAGACGCGACCGTTGCTGAATCGTCCATCAGTCGTAACGTGTCCAGTGAGTGCCGTAACATCATCATCAAACGTACCGTTATCGCTTAAGCTGTCGCCGAAGATGATAGCTCTGTTGAAATAGGTTCTCTCGTCATTATCGGTTATGCTTTGTGAATAGGCCGCCGAAGAAAGTAAAATTTGAGAAAAGGCGAGTGAAGCCAATAAAATATTGGACTTTAAAATAGAAATATTTGTCAAAATGTTTATCCAGGAAATTATATAATAAAATTAAATGAAATATAAAAAGAAATAAGAATAGTGTAAATGAACCTCCTTTGAATAGGGGGTGGAGGGTCGTAGAAACCAAAAAAGCGAGCCTTGCGGCTCGCTTTTTTGCATATCAAGACGACAGGAATATTATCGTCTGAAAATGTAACCCCAAGCGCCGGAGCGCTTGGGTGATTTTTAAACGGGCCAGCGCTTTGAGAACTGGCCCTAAGCGGATTAGCGCTTCGAGAACTGGAACGAACGGCGAGCCTTGGCCTTACCGTACTTCTTACGTTCGACAACGCGGCTATCGCGGGTCAGGAAGCCACCCTTCTTGAGAACCGTGCGCAGGCCCGGTTCGTAGTAGGTGAGGGCCTTCGAGATGCCGTGACGAACGGCACCAGCCTGACCGGACAGGCCGCCACCAGCAACGGTAGCAACGATGTCGAACTGGCCAGCGCGGTTCGAAGCGATGATCGGCTGCTGAAGGATCATCTGCAGGACCGGACGTGCGAAATACTTTTCGAATTCCTTGTCGTTGACGGTGATCTTGCCGGAACCCGGCTTGACCCAAACGCGTGCAACGGCGTCCTTACGCTTGCCGGTGGCATAAGCGCGGCCCTGTGCGTCCAGCTTCTGGACGTGAACCGGAGCGGCAGCTTCGGTCTTGGCAACAGTGCCGAGTTCTTCGAGCGAGTTGAGCTGCTCAGCCATGATTATGCATTCCCTTTGTTCTTGCGGTTCAGCGCTGCGACGTCGAGGACTTCCGGCTGCTGAGCTTCATGCTGATGGTTCGGACCTGCATAAACGCGCAGGTTCTTCATCTGGCGACGGCCGAGCGGACCGCGTGGGATCATACGCTCAATAGCCTTCTCGAGAACGCGTTCCGGGAAACGGCCTTCGAGAATCTGGCGAGCAGTGCGCTCCTTGATGCCGCCCGGATGGCCGGTGTGCCAGTAATAAACCTTGTCGGTGTACTTCTTGCCGGTCAGAACAACCTTGTCGGCATTGATGATGATGACATTGTCGCCATCGTCAACATGCGGGGTGAAGGTTGCTTTGTGCTTGCCACGCAGGCGATTGGCGACGATAGTTGCGAGACGACCAACGACGAGACCTTCGGCGTCGATCAGTACCCACTTCTTCACCACTTCAGCCGGCTTCTGAGAAAAAGTTGCCATTGAAGTCTTCCTTAGACTAATCCCCGACATTGTATCAGGGCTTTTTTTGTTGCTTGTGTTGGAGCGATCCAACCCGAACGGGCGTGCAAAAGATAAGTTTCGCGCGCTTCCGGCGGGTCGATACACAAACTCTGCCCCGCCGTCAAGTCCCGCTTTTGCGTGGTTATTATAAAATCATAATAAAATCAATGGCTTGCATATTTGGTATTATAATACCGCATCTTTTTGCAGCTGTTTTAGCGAGGCGGGATTGAATAGGTCGCAGTTGCATGGGCCACCAGCTCGCCGGTCACGCCATCGGTCAGGCTGATGTCGAGGACGGCCAGGCGCTTTCCAAGCTTCAGAAGCCGCGCAACAGCTTCCACCGCGCCGGGCGACGGCTTGCGCAGAAAGTTGATGTTGAGATTGGTCGTCACGGCAAGCGCGACCGGCCCGATATGCGCCAGTATGGCCGCATAGGCCGCGACATCGGCGAGCGCGAAAAGGGCAGGACCGGAGACTGTGCCGCCGGGGCGCAAATGTTGCTCATCGGCGTGAAGGCGCATCGTGGCGGAGCCTTCGTCAATTGCAACAATCTCGAAACTGTCACCAAGCTGCGGAAACTCGCGCTTCATGAAGGCGCGCAGGTCGTCGATATCCATCACCGGGGTTGGGCTTGTGTGTCGTGCCATATTGATATTCATCCAGTCCTCCCAATCTGTATAGCAATAGAAGCGTGAACCATCGTGTTGCAAGCGGCATCCGCTCGTGCAAACGATAAACACAGTCACGCAGTTGAAGCCGGTAAGGAAAGATATGAACAATCCGTCTAACGACCAGATTCGCGACATTCTCCAATCCGTCAAAACAATTGCGCTTCTTGGCGCTTCGCCGAAGCCGGAACGGCCAAGCAATGGCGTGATGGAGTTTCTGCTGTCCAGGGGCTACCAAGTCATTCCCGTCAATCCGGGGCAGGCCGGCAAGGAAATCCATGGCCAGCGCGTTGTGGCACGTCTGGCCGATATTGAAGAGCCTGTGGATATGGTCGATGTGTTTCGGGAGCCTTATTCGCTGCCCGGCATCGTCGATGAAATTCTTGCGATGGAACCGCGTCCGTCGGTTCTGTGGACGCAGCTCGGCGTTGTTCACGATGAGGCGGGCAAGCGCGCTGAAGAGGCCGGGCTGAAAGTCGTCATGGACCGTTGTCCGGCAATCGAATATCCGCGTTTGATCGGCTAGCCGTTTGAAGTCGAAATAAATTTCCGCGCTTTGCTGTGGCTCGAAAAAATCCTCCTTTGCTTTCTTTGGGGCAAAGCCTAACGTCCGCTCTCAAAGAGTGGCATTCGTTATCAGGAGGAATAAATGTCCAAACGTTCACCCGGCATAGAAACACTGGCCGTTCACGCAGGCGCAAAGCCGGATCCGACGACGGGCGCGCGTGCAACGCCGATCTATCAGACGACATCCTTCGTGTTTGAAGATGCGGATCATGCTGCCGCCCTGTTCGGTCTTCAAGCGTTCGGCAATATCTATACGCGCATCACCAATCCGACGACGGCAGTGCTGGAAGAGCGCATTGCTGCGCTGGAAGGCGGCACGGCAGCCGTTGCAACGGCATCGGGGCATGCCGCGCAGCTGCTCGTTTTCCATACGCTGTTGCAGCCGGGCGATAATTTCGTTGCCGCACGCCAGCTTTATGGCGGTTCGATCAACCAGTTCGGTCAGTCCTTCAAATCCTTCGGCTGGCAAGTGCGCTGGGCCGATGCCACCAACCCGACCGATTTTGCCAAGCAGATCGATGACAAGACGCGCGCGATCTTCATTGAAAGCTTCGCCAATCCGGGCGGTATTGTCGTGGATATCGAAGCGATTGCCGAAATCGCCCATAAGCACGGTCTGCCTCTGATCGTCGACAACACGCTGGCTTCACCTTATCTCGTGCGCCCGATTGAACATGGGGCTGACGTTGTGGTGCATTCGCTGACCAAGTTCATTGGCGGTCATGGCAATTCGATGGGCGGTATTCTCATCGATGGTGGAACCTTCGACTGGGCGAAGTCGGGCAACTATCCGCTTCTGACAGAACCACGCCCGGATTATGCCGGTCTGGAACTGCACAAGACCTTCGGCAATATTTCTTTTGCCATTGCGGCCCGCGTGCTGGGACTGCGCGACTTTGGCCCGGCAATTTCGCCGTTCAATGCGTTCCAGATTCTGACCGGCGTCGAAACCCTGCCGCTCCGCATGCAGCGCCATAGTGATAATGCGCAGAAGGTTGCGACCTGGCTGCATGGCCATGAGAAGGTGTCGTGGGTGAATTATGCCGGTCTGCCGCACGACAAATATCATGCGCTGCAGCAGAAATACTCGCCAAAGGGCGCGGGCTCGGTTTTCACCTTCGGTCTCAAGGGCAGCTATGACGCAGGCGTGAAGTTCGTGGACTGCCTCGACCTGTTCTCGCTGCTTGCCAATATCGGCGATACCCGCTCGCTGGTTATCCATCCGGCTTCCACCACGCATCGCCAGCTAAGCGATGAGCAGAAAGTGGCAGCGGGTGCTGGGCCGGATGTCGTGCGTCTGTCGATCGGCATCGAGGATGCAGACGATATCATCGCCGATATCGAACAGGCTCTGGCCAAGGTCTGATCGGATGAGCCGGTTTCTCGACTTTGACCTGACGGGCATTGAACCAGAGGAGGGCGCTCCCTTGCCGGAGCGCATTCTTTCCGGCGATCCCAAATTCCGGACATGGAATCTGGAAGAAAATGCCGAGGGGACGCTCTTTGCCGGCATATGGGAAAGTACGCCCGGAAAATGGCGGATTGAATATGACGAATGGGAGTTCTGTCACATTCTGTCTGGCCGCTCCATTGTGAGCGAGGAGGGCGGAGCGAGCCGGGAAGTCAAGGCGGGCGACAGTTTCGTCATCCGCCCGGGCTTCAAGGGTAGTTGGGATGTGCTGGAAACCGCCCGCAAGGAATATGTGATCAAGCTCTGACAAAAGAAAAGGCTGCGAAATTCGCAGCCTTTATGATTCTTGCCTTACCGGGGCTCATCGCCACGCGGTCTGATATAGGCGCGAGGCCCGCTGTTGCCTGAAGGGCGACCAGCTCCCGGACGTGGCTGCGATGGTCGTTCGGCTTGCGGGGGACGGGGGCGCTCGCCTTGTGGCGGGCGTGGACGGTCCGGTCTGTTATAGTCCGGACGACGGTCGCGGTCCCGATAACGGTAATCGCGGTAGCGCGAGTCCCGATAATAGCGCGGGTAATTGCGGTAATAGCCGCCGCTGTCATAAACGACGCCAGTGCCGATATAGCTACCCTGCACATAATATGGGTCGTAATAACCGCCGCCATAATAGCCTTCGGACACGCACCCGGTGAGTGTCAGCCCCGATATGCCAATGCCGACGGCGATCAGAAGTGATTTTAATGACATGGCTGTCGCTCCTTGAAAGGCCGAAAACGGTCCAGAATGTAACGCACCATTTTTCAGCGAACCCTATTCAATTGGTAGTATGCCGAAAGCGTTTCAAGCGGCAAAATCAATAAAGATTGCAGAATGATAGCTATATTCTTTTTTGCTGTTCTCTCACACCTTGGGATACCTATTAGCATTGGCTTGGAGCACATGTTCCGATAATTCCTGGCCGGAATAAATAAACAGCCGCCCACAGGGGGCGGCTGTTTAGTGTGAGCCTTGATTGTCTCAAAGCCGATCTTAAGAATTACTTGCCTGCATCTTCAACTTTGCCGGCAATTTCGGTGAACTTTTCACTGATGGTCGAGCCGAGGGTGGTTGCGCCACCGATGATGACAACTGCGATCAGAGCGGCGATCAGACCGTATTCAATAGCGGTTGCACCGGATTCATTTTTGCGAAAACGCGAGAAAAGCTTGGACATGTGTTGCTCCTGAGACTCTGCTTTTATTAGCTGGTCGTCTTGACCTGGGGACAAATTACACGGGCAATTCTTTTTGCGCTCTTAAGTTGCATGGTAAACAGAAGATAAGCGCTGTGTATGCTTAATAATTTGCTGAATTAGCAAGCTTGACGCCACTGCATTAAAATTAAGGAGGGCTGTGCCATAAGCGAAAGGCCAGACGAACAAAAACCCCGCACTGGGCGGGGTTCGTTTTCGATAGGGTCGGAGCTTACTTGGGAAGCTGCGCGCCAGCCTGCTTCACGGCGTCAGCCATGGTCTGGCATAGCTTTTCTTCGGAAACATTCTGCGCCTTTGCGCTGGTGGCAATATCCTGTTCCATACCCATGGCGGAAACCTTGCCCTGCTTGCCGGTTTCTTCCGCAGCTTCAGCCTTGGAGGTGTCGGCCGGAGGAGGGATCATTCCAAGCAGCTTGTTCTGGATTTCAATAGCTGCACCATCGGTATAGCCCTTGTCCTTGCAATAGGTCAGCACACCCAGCTGATTGCGGGCGGCATTGTAGGCCATTTCCATCTGTTCAGGCGTTGCCTGTGCAAAGGCGGTGGCAAGATTTGCCCCGAGAAACAGGCCGGTCAAAGAAACACGAACGATATTTCGCATTATAATTCCTCTCCATGATTCAAATGCACGGAGAGATAATGCGATTTTACCAATTGGGAAAATTCAAGAAAGATTAATTAGTGAAATGTAATATAATAGAATTAAATTCTTCCAATATTTATATCGACGTCATATTTGCCTTTTAGGCTCATTGCGCCGCTGTGCCTAAGCCGAGATACACTATGTTTCGGTGACCGGTATCGGGACAAGCCCGGTTTCATTGAAGCTCAGGAACATTCGCTCAGCTGGCTAAATTATAGGGGCTGATCGCTTGTCAAATTCGGTCGTTTTGAGAAAATGGTCGAAACTGTGAGAATTGACGAAATTTGCTCTTGCGCTTGGCGCGCGAATTGCCTAAACGGCTCTCACGCGACTGACAAATCAGTCGGGCGATTAGCTCAGTTGGTAGAGCGCTTCGTTTACACCGAAGATGTCGGGAGTTCGAGTCTCTCATCGCCCACCACTTATCTCCCTGAAAATATAAAATATTTCCTGCTTGAACGCAGACGTGCTGCAGTCGCAGAAGTTTCGCGCCGATAGCCCTCTATATTGGCGTTCGCGCAGGGGGCCTGCCACAGAGGCGCTTAACGCGGCTAGGTATTAATCATTGATTCCGGGCATCAGAATATGGGCGTTTATGGCGGGCAGAACACGCGCCATAACCGTAACAGATTGATTGCAGATTGCGTTAAACCGAGCTGACCTTAATGAAGTCCGCCGACCCCGAGATGCTCTTCGACGGCATGATGATCGTCGGACAATTGTTTCGATGTCCCGGACCAGGCAATGCGACCGCGCTCCAGAATGATGACGTGATCGGCGAAATCGAGCGCGCTTTGGATGCGTTGCTCGACAAGCAGGATTGTCATGTCGCCTTTCTGCGCCAAAGCCGAGAAGGCTGCCATCAGCTCTTCGCATATAACCGGTGCGAGGCCTTCAAGTGGCTCGTCCAGCAGCAGTACCGTCGGCTTGCCGAGAATGCTGCGTGCCGTCGACAGCATCTGCTGCTCGCCGCCGGAAAGCTGCGAGCCGAGATTGCGGCGGCGTTCCTTCAAGCGAGGGAACATCGCATAGGCTTCCTCAAGCGCGTCCTTGGGGCGTTTCTTCAAACCGACGAACAGATTCTCTTCCACGGTAAGAGTAGGGAAGACGTCGCGGGTCTGGGGCACATAGCCAAGACCGGCAAGCGCCCGGGCAGCTGACGGCAGCGTCGCGATATTCTGGCCGCCGAGCAGGATTTCGCCGCCATAACGGCGGGTCTGTCCTGCGATGGTCGCGAAGAGACTTGTCTTGCCGACGCCATTGCGCCCCAATATGGCCAGCCTTGAGCCGGGTTCCGCCTTGAACGACACATCTTCGATAACCCGCGTCGGGCCGTAGCCGGAAGAGAGGTTGCGGATTTCAAGCGAGGCTGCACTCATTGCGCATAGCTCCCCAGATAGGCTTCACGGACGCGCGTATCCTGCACGACATCTTGCGGCAGTCCGTCGAAAATGACCGTGCCTGCAGCCAGAACGACCACACGTTTTGCGAAGCGGAAAACCAGATCCATGTCGTGCTCGATCATGAGAACGGCCAGATCGGCGGGCAGGCGATCAAGCGCTTCTTCGATGCGGCCTGTATCGCTTTGCGGCACACCGGCAGCCGGTTCGTCCAGCAGAAGCACTTTGGGACGCAGCGCCAATGCCAGCGCGATTTCCAGCAATCGTTGCTGGCCATAAGCGATCTGACTGACACGCAGCTGGCTGAGCGGTAACAGGCCGAGTGTGTCGAGAATATCGCGCACCTCATCCATCACGCCCGGCATTTTATGATAGTCACCGAGAATGCGCCCCGTCTTGCCTTCGCGCTGCAAAATCGCAAGCGCGACATGCTCCTCTGGCGTCATATCGAAGAAGAGGCGCGTGACCTGAAACGAACGCACCAGACCGCGCCGCACGCGCTGCATGGCGTTGAGCTTCGAGACATTTTCGCCGCCCAGTGTCACCGTGCCCGAGGTTGCCGGAAGGTTGCCGGTCACGAGATTGACGAAGGTGGTCTTGCCTGCACCGTTCGGCCCGATCAGGGCGACGCGGTCGCCCTTGGCCATGCTGAGCGAAACGTCGTTTGTGACCGCCAGACCGCCGAAATTCTTGCGCAGTTTTGAAACTTCAAACACGGTGCTCATGCGTTGCGCGCCTTCCGCTTCTCGAAATAATGGACGGAGGTGCCGTAGAGACCGCGTGGGGCGAAAAGCACCACGAGGATCAGCAATGCGCCAACCATGGTAAGCCAGTGGAACGGATTGGCCGCAGAGACCAGATCTTCAAACCACATGAAGACGACGGTGCCGATCAGTCCGCCAAACAGTGTGCCTGTGCCGCCCAGAACCAGCATGACCAGCGCTTCCGCCGACATGGTGAAGCTGAGGCTATCCAGTCCCACAACCTGTGTGGAAATGGCGTTCAGCGCGCCGCCGATACCGGCAATAGCGCCGGAGATGACATACATACGAAGCTGTGCCGAATGAACCGATGCGCCCATGGCATGGATGCGGATCGGGTCTTCCTTCACGCCACGGCACAGCATGCCGAAAGGCGAACGCACGACATAGCGCAGGAAAATGAAAGAGATGAGCAGCAGGATGACGCCATAAATATAGACGGTGTGCCCATAGAGATCGAATTCGAAGACACCGAAGATCGGATCCGGTGAAATGCCGCTCAGACCGTCGCTGCCGCCTGTCCACTCGGATGCCTTGTTAGCGGCTTCATGGAAAAGATGCACCACGGCAATCGATAGAACGAGCTGCGCCAATCCGTGCGCGCGCAAAATGACGACACCGGAAATCAGCCCGGTGATAGCGCCAGCCACAAGGCCGACCAGCGTCATGAGCAGCGGATCGGTCACGCCAAAATGCGCTGCGGCAATGCCAGCGCCATAGGCGCCCGCGCCGAACAATGCGGCATGACCGAGCGTTGCGATGCCGCAATAGCCGGTGACGAGATCAAGCGAGAGCACGAGAAGCGCGATGGCGATGATGCGGGTCAGCAGCGCCAGATTGTCAGGAAACAGGAACCAGCCGATGACGCTGGCCACAATGATGGCGATGACGCCGATCAGACCTGCATTGGACTTGCGGGTTTGGGGGAGGGTTTGCGACATGTCGGTCATTTCTTGGCCAACCTTCCGGCAAGGCCGCGTGGAAACAGGGTAACGATCACGATCACCGCCAGATAGAAGAAGAATTCGCCATATTCAGGCGCGAGATAGCGTCCCGTTGTGTCGATGGCTCCAAGCAGGAGACAGGCGATGAGAGCGCCCGGAATGGAACCAGCGCCGCCGACAGAAACGACCACGAGGAACGTCACCATATAGCGCAGCGCATAATAGGGCTCGACCGGCAGCAGTTCTGCGCCGACGACACCGCCAAATGCAGCAAGACCGATAGCGAGTGCAAAGCTGACCGCGTAGACGATTTCGGTTCGAACGCCGAGGGCAGCGGCCATATTGGCATTATCGACCGCAGCGCGCAGTTTCACGCCAAAGGCGGTACGTTCGACGATATACCAGAGGCCGACTGCAACGGCGAGACCGCAGCCAATCGCGAAAACGCGGTGCTTGGCGATAGAACGGAAGCCGAGATCAATCGAGCCGTGCAGCATTTCCGGCAGCGGAATGGTCTTTAACGTCGGGCCGAAAATATAGTTGGTCAGGCCGATGATGCAGAATGTGATGCCGATGGTCATCAGAACCTGCGTCAGCTCCGGCGCACCATAAATGCGCCGATACAGCAGCCGTTCCACGGGCACCGCGATGATCATCGTGCCGATAACGGCGATGATGATAGCGAAACCGTAATTGAGGCCAAGCTGGTGCGCGGCATAGGAGGCGAAATAGCCGCCGATCATCGCAAAGGCGCCATGCGCCAGATTGACAACGCGCATCAGGCCCATGGTGACGGAAAGGCCGATAGAGATGACGAAGAGCACCATGCCATAGGCAAGGGCGTCGATAGCAATGCTGAGCACAGTCTGCATTGAGTAATCCTATTGGAGCATTCCCAGCAAAAGTGCGTAGCGGTTTTGCGTAGGATAATGCGTAAAACAAATAGATAAAGCGGTTCCACGATTCCGTTTTAACCGGAACCGCTCTAGACTGTTTCTCTGGCCCGAGACTTAGAGAAAGTCGCTCCCGGAAATGATCCGGGAGCGCAAGTGCCTCATATTCTATCGAATAAGAGGCGGGCTGAACCATGAAGCAGAAGGATTACTTGGCCTTGAGGCCCGGGTCGCCCTGCTTCTCGAAGGTCTGGATTTCCTTGTTGTAGTAGGTGCCGTCATCCGCCTTGGCGACTTCACGCAGATAGATATTCTGCGTCAGGTGACGGCTTTCCGGGTCGATGGATACCGGGCCACGCGGGCTGACCCATTCCATGCCCTTAACGGCTTCCACAGCCTTTTCCGCATCCTTCTTGCCGCCGGTTGCCTCGATCATCTTGTAGATGACGTGCATGCCATCATAGGCACCGACAGACGGGAAGGAGAGTTCGGCAGGATTGCCGATTGCCTTGCGGGCTTCTTCGACGAACTTCTTGTTCTCAGGAGAATCGTGCGAAATCGCATAGTGGAAGGTGGTCAATACGCCCAGCGCCGTTTCGCCGAGAGCGGGAAGGTCGGATTCCTGCGTCAGGTCGCCCGGCGCAAAAAGCTGTACGCCGCCATTTTTTAGGCCGTTATCGACGTAGGCTTTCATGAAGCCGAGCGTGGTGGGACCAGACGGTAGAAAGGCGAAAACGCCCTGCGCACCGGAATCCTTGATGCGCTGCATGATCGGACTGAAGTCATTGGTGGCAAGCGGCATGCGAATGGCTTCGACCACTTCGCCGCCAGCATCGGTGAACGCGGCCTTGAAAGCATTTTCTGCATCAACACCCGGACCGTAATCGCTCACCACGGTAATGACCTTCTTCACGCCCTTGTCGAGTGCCACTTTGGCAATAGGCGTGGAGGTCTGCCAGGTCGTGAACGACGTGCGCACCACATAGGGGCTCTTGGTCACGATTGCGGACGTGGCGGCATTCATCACCACCATCGGCACATTGCCCTGCTTCAGGATGGGCGTGACAGCCATGGCATCAGGCGTGAAGTAGAAGCCGGCCAGATACTGAACGCCTTCCTTGACGACGAGTTCCTGTGCCAGCGCCTTCGACTGAGCCGGATCTGCCTGCGGTACGTCGCGATAGACGACTTCCACCGTATCGTCGCCGATCTTGTTACCGTGCTCTGCCATATAGGCATCGATACCGGCCTTGAAATTCTTGCCCTGAATGGCGAATGGTCCCGAAAACGGGCCAATAACGCCAACCTTAACCACATCGGCATAAGCCGCCGATGCGGTGAGCGACAAAACCGCCAATGCGGTGAGTGCTAATTTCTTCATATTCTCCTCCCAGTTGCCCACCATTCCCGCGCCTGACCGTCGCAGCGCCACAGGGAATGACCTTTCTCCAGAGCGCGTTCCGATCTGATGCTATCAGCTCGGTGCGTCTCAGCTTTCGCTCTAACGCGCATCTTTTCCGAAAACCGTTTTACGCCTTTCGGGATGCGCAATAGAATGTCGATCTGATTGTTTATGTAAAATGATATTGTTGGTCGAAATCATAACTGATTGGTTATGGGAATGTCCAAATAAGAAATGAATCGACGCCGTTGCGCACAGACTTTCTTGGGAGGATTTAAGTCGGGTATATCCTCACGTGCAAGCCTGATGCGCATTGATAAGCATGAAGGCGCACCACGTAAGAACAAAGAAGCGCGCCGGATGTTAGATTGCTTATATTTAGAATGGCAATCCTACGTAGTTTTCAGCCAATGCAGTCGATGCCGCATGAGAATGGCTGATATAGTCCAGTTCCGCTTCCTGCACCTTCTGGTCGAAGGCTTCCATGTCGGGGAAACGATGCAGCATCTTCGTCATCGACCATGAAAAGCGTTCTGCTTTCCAGATGCGCGCCAGCGCCTTGACCGAATAGGCATCGATGCCCGCCGCTGATTTATCGAGATAAAACTCGCGCAGACCTTCAAACAGGTAGTGCACATCGCTCGCCGCCAGATTGAGGCCCTTGGCGCCTGTCGGCGGCACGATATGGGCGGCGTCGCCCACAAGGAACAGTTTTCCGAAGCGCATCGGTTCGGCAACAAAGGAACGGAGCGGGGCTATGGACTTCTCGAATGAAGGGCCTGTGACCAGGGCTTCCGCGTGATTTTCGGGCAGGCGGCGGCGCAATTCATCGTAGAACCGGTCGTCGCTCCAATCTTTGATCTTTTCGTCCAGCGAGCACTGGAGATAATAGCGGCTGCGGGTTTCCGACCGCATCGAGCAGAGTGCAAAGCCGCGTTCGTGATTGGCATAGATCAGTTCATGATCGACCGGCGGGATATCTGCCAGAATGCCAAGCCATCCAAACGGATAAACTTTTTCGAAAGAGGTAATCGCCTTTTCCGGTACCGATTTGCGGCTGACGCCGTGATAACCGTCGCAACCGGCGATGAAATCGCAGTCGATGCGGTGCGTGACGCCGTCTTTCTCATAAGTGACATAGGGAGAAGACCCGTCGAAATCATGCGGCGTGACGTTTGATGCTTCATAAATACCGACAGTACCGGATTTGTGTCGTTCATCCATCAGATCGTGCGTCAGTTCCGTCTGGCCATAAACGGTCACGCGTTTGCCGGTCAGGGCATGAAGGTTGATGCGGTGATCTCGCCCGTCGAAGGCGAGCGAGAAGCCGTCATGTGGCAGGCCTTCGCGATGCAGGCGTTCAGCAGCGCCCGCTTCTTCCATCAAACGAACGGTGCCTTCTTCCAGCACACCAGCGCGCACCCGGCCAAGAATATAGCTTTCGCTGGCGCGGTCGAGAATGACATTGTCGATACCGGCGCGCGTCAGGAGCTGTCCGAGCAGAAGACCCGACGGACCCGAACCGATAATGGCGACTTTGGTGCGCATGATTTCCTCCCAACGCAACGAATGCCCTTTATTCTTTGAAACAGCCTCAAACTGGCAATGGATTCTTGCTGCAATAAATTGTACAAATCGAACACAGTTGAAGAGGAAGAATGATGCGCATAGACGTTCCAACCTACGAACTCTACGGGGAGGGAACCGACAAAAAGCCGGATTTCTGGCTACATTGCGAAACGCTTTATTCGCGATCCAGCCTGCATCAGTTTGAAATCGAACTGCACCGCCACGAGAATTTCTTTCAATTCCTGTACATTCAAAGCGGAGCGGGCAATGCCAGTTTCAATGGCGTGGTTCATAGTTTCCGCACGCCGTGTGCTATACTGGTTCCACCCGGATTCAATCACGGGTTTTCATTCTCGCGCGATATTACCGGCCATATCATTACGATTCTGCGCCCGCAGATGCCCTTTGTCAGTGACCGTCCGGGGGGCGCTTTTGCGGCTTGGCTCAATGGGCCGCGCCTTGTCGAGATGGAGGACGCTCCTGCGGAAGATTGTGCGCTCGCAGCTTTGACGGTCAACCGGATCCAGACAGAATTCCATTCCAGAAAGCCATATAAAAACAGCATATTGGAATCCATGCTCAAGACGATGATCGTCCTCGTCTCGCGTCCGGCATTGAGCGAGCTACAGGCTGAAGACGGACGCCCGGCCTATAGCGATGCACGCGTTGAAAAGTTTCTTGAGCTGATCGACCGGCATTTTCGGGAGCACCGTCCGGTGGCCTTTTATGCCGATATTCTGGGCCTGTCGCCAACCCATCTCAACCGGCTGGTGCGAAGGCTGACGGGCGAAACGACACAACATATGATTGCACATAAGCTGATCGATACGGCCAAGCGCGACCTTATTGCAATGCCGTCTTCGGTCCAGCACATCGCTTATTCGCTGGGGTTTTCAGATCCCGCTTATTTCTCACGGTTTTTTCAGAACTTCACCGGAGAAACGCCCCGCAGCTTCCGTTTGCGCGAACGTGCGCGGCTGGCGGAAACAGTCCATGCTGACTGACTTGCACTTTTGAGACAGGTGCTCCGGCGGGCAGGCTCATACTGTCATGGAGTTTGCCGATAAGACGCAGATCAAAGGTCTTTGAAAGCCTTGATCTGCGTCTCATCTTTTATTTAGGCAAGGTCAGCGGGCAGCACATCCGCCGGGATGTTCTGATAGCTGACGGGGCGCAGGAAGCGACGGATGGACATGGTTCCGACGCTGGTCGCGCCGAAATTGGTGCTGGCCGGGTAGGGGCCGCCATGAACCATCGAATCAACCACTTCCACGCCGGTCGGGAAACCATTGGCCAGAACGCGTCCGGCCTTGCGCTCCAGAACTGGCAGAAGCTTGCGCGCGTCTGCGGCGTCATCCTTGTCCATATGCAGGGTAGCGGTCAGCTGGCCTTCAAAGCCCTTGGCCAGATGCACCATGTCATCGACCGACTTGACGCGAACGACAACACCCAGCGGACCGAACACTTCCTCACCGATGGTATGGTCGCCAAGGAAAGCTTCCCCGGTCGTCTCATAGAGATTGGGTGAGGCTTCGCGGCCCTTGCTTTCGGTGGTCAGCACCGGCTTGACGGAGTTGCGGCTGTCGAAATGCGCCTTACCGTCCTGATAGGCCTTGGCGATACCATCGGTCAGCATGACCTGCGGCGCAACCTTTTCGAGAGCGTTGCGGGTTGACTGCACAAAGCTGTCGGCTTCCGAGCCATCGATAACCACGGCAATGCCCGGATTGGTGCAGAACTGACCGGCACCCATGGTCAACGATCCAGCCCAGCCTTCGCCGAGCGACGAGGCGCGTGCCTTCATGGCTTCCGGCAGCAGGAACATCGGATTGACCGAGCCAAGCTCGCCGAAGAAAGGAATCGGTTCCGGACGCTGTGCGCACAGATTGAACAGAGCGCGGCCACCGCCAAGCGAACCGGTAAAGCCGACTGCTTTGATAAGCGGATGCGTGACGAGTGCTTCGCCGACCTTGCGGTCACCGCCCTGAATGAGGCTGAACACTCCCTTCGGCATGCCGGTCTTGGCAATGGCGGCCTGAATAGCGTCAGCGACGATTTCGCCGGTGCCAGGATGGGCGGAATGGCCCTTCACAACCACCGGGCAGCCTGCGGCAAGAGCAGCTGCGGTGTCACCACCAGCAGTCGAGAAGGCGAGCGGAAAGTTGGAGGCACCGAAAACGGCGACCGGGCCGATCGGGCGCTGCATCAGGCGGATTTCCGGACGCGCTGCAGGCTTGCGGTCGGGCAGGGCCTCATCGACGCGACGGTCGAGATAATCGGCCTTGCGAATATGATTGGCAAAAAGGCGCAGCTGGCCGGTGGTGCGTCCGCGCTCGCCTTCAAGACGGCCGGTCGGCAGGCCGGTTTCCTGCGTACCGATTTCGGTGATGGCGGCAGCACGGGCTTCAATTTCGTCGGCAATGTCTTCAAGGAAGAGGGCGCGTTCTTCGCGGCTTGTATAACCATAGGTCCAGAAAGCGTCTTCCGCTGCTTCGCAGGCGCGCGCTACCAGAGCGGGCGTACCAACCGCGAATTCATGCGATGGACCTGTTGCCGGTGTTGAAGCGAACGTTGTCTTCCCCGCAACCCACTCGCCAGCTATCAGGTGTTGTCCATGGGGTTTCCAGCTCATCTCAATTCCTTTCCGCTTGCTATTGCAGCAAGTCAGCCTATCGCGGCGCGATCTACATATTATCCCGATCCATTTTTCTGCACGCAGGGGCGGCTAAAAGGATCAGTGCAGCATGGATACATGGAATGGAATGAATTGTCGCCTGAGTCAGTGCTTTTGCTGGCATTATGAATCACAAGATGCGGTGAACTGGCAAATATGCCAAAGCACCATGTGATTCACCACGCTGGATGGCCTCTTCTCGGTGGCTGGACGGAGCGATGTGGATAACAGGATGTCTTTGAAAAGGCCGGGAAAACCGGCGTTTTGAAAGAAAGGCGAAAATTCTTTTGCTTTCTTTTCAGCACTTGCTTGACACTTGTGTGCGAACCCCTTAAACGACCGCTCACACCGACGGAAACGACGGTGGTGACTGAAGCCTACGGGCTGAAAAAATGCGCGGGTGTAGCTCAGTTGGTTAGAGTGCCGGCCTGTCACGCCGGAGGTCGCGGGTTCGAGCCCCGTCACTCGCGCCACTTTCCTTCAACACAATCAAATGTACTGTTGAATTGAAAGTGGCGCTCCACGCCTTTTCATTCCTTTCCCTTTTCGTACTTCATATCGCGCAAGCCTTTGCTCGTTCTTGCGCCAAGGGCCTATTCACACAGCCTGCTTGCAGGGTGTTTCGCACAGTCTGTGTATGAATTGCAGAATATCGCAATTCTTCTCCAAACATGCGCTTGACACTTGTGTTCGAACCCCTTAAACGACCGCTCACACCGCCGGAAACGACGGTGGTGACTGAAGCCTACGGGCTGAAAAAATGCGCGGGTGTAGCTCAGTTGGTTAGAGTGCCGGCCTGTCACGCCGGAGGTCGCGGGTTCGAGCCCCGTCACTCGCGCCACTTTCCTTCAACACAATAAAATGCACTGTTGAATTGAAAGTGGCGCTCCACGCCATTTGCCGAACGTCTTCCCAGAGATAGCAAAAAATACCGTACAAACATGTGCAGGCGGATTTGACCCGTCGGCTGGTTCGCGTCGGTATTTGAGCAAGCGCTCTTTTATCGGGAGAATTGTTTCCAGGAGAGGTAGGCGACCGAGAGAATGATCGCGCCGATCACCAGAAGGTCGCCGCCGGCGAGCAGAAAATGCTGCATATGTGACCTCCCTTCGATTCTGATTCCAAGCAATGTCCTTATGATAAAGTCTGTCCTGCCGATCTGAAGGCATGGCTTGGCGCACTGCGAGGGTGCCGGACTATTTCCATTCTCCATATTGCTGCCTGCACGAAAGAAATTTTGCGCGTCTCACGGCGTGGCGTTTTCGGACGCTGCATTTGCGATGTTGGGGGAGGGAGATCAATTTGTCGCGGCGCGCTTATATTTATCTCTCGTTCTGCGGCGCGGCGAACGGCATGCGGGCGTACTTTATTTATAGAGGCGATGATTCTCTTTGCTGTTGTCAGCGAGAATGCATCGTGAGACATTGCCTCACAAAATTATGATCTTACTGTGCCATCATGGGGCTGAACGGGTTCAGCCGGGTTATTCGGGCCTGAGGCGACGCCTTATTAAGCATCTCGACCCGACTATGCCCACCTGAAGGCGCTGGAGGGGTTGCGCTTCAACGCGGGCTGCGCTAACCGTCCCCGCGAAAGCGCTTAGTTCGCACGGCATGCCTTTTGAAGCTGCTTGGGGCGACGAGGTTGCAACAGATGCAATGTGTCGCATGGTCGTGGGCTTCAAAAAGCTTATGACAGGCGGCGCAGCCTCGTATTCAAGCCGGATAAAGGATCATGAACGAGCTTTTAAGTTCCTATTTGCCGATTGTCATCTTTCTCGGCATCGCAATGGTAATCGGTGTAGCCCTTCTGGTTGCGCCGTTCCTCGTCGCATATAGACAGCCAGACCCGGAAAAGCTTTCAGCTTACGAGTGCGGCTTCAATGCCTTCGATGACGCCCGTATGAAATTCGACATTCGTTTCTACCTCGTGTCGATTCTCTTCATCATCTTCGATCTTGAAGTCGCCTTCCTGTTTCCGTGGGCTGTGTCCTTCGGTTCCATTGGTTGGTTCGGCTTTGCGTCGATGATGCTGTTCCTTGGCGTCCTCACCATCGGCTTCATCTATGAATGGAAGAAGGGAGCGCTGGAATGGGATTGACCACAGCCAACACCACACTCGTGGCTCCGCAGCCGAAGGGCATTCTTGACCCGCGTACGGGCAAGCCTGTCGGCTCCGACGATGCTTTCTTCAACGATCTGAACAGCGAACTGTCCGACAAGGGCTTCATCGTCACGTCTGCTGACGCTCTGATCACCTGGGCGCGTACCGGTTCGCTGATGTGGATGACCTTCGGTCTCGCATGCTGCGCTGTGGAAATGATGCACATTTCCATGCCGCGCTACGACGCCGAACGCTTCGGTATCGCACCGCGCGCGTCTCCGCGTCAGTCCGACGTGATGATCGTTGCAGGCACGCTGACCAACAAGATGGCGCCCGCTCTGCGCAAGGTCTACGACCAGATGCCTGAGCCGCGCTATGTGATTTCGATGGGTTCCTGCGCCAATGGCGGCGGCTACTACCACTATTCCTATTCGGTGGTTCGTGGCTGCGATCGCGTGGTTCCGGTCGATATCTATGTGCCTGGCTGCCCGCCGACCGCGGAAGCTCTGCTTTACGGCATCCTTCTTCTTCAGAAGAAGATCCGTCGCACGGGTACGATCGAGCGTTAATCCGGTCTCCGGACCGGTTTGCGCCATACAGGTTTTGTTAGGGTTCGACTGACACCGCCGCGCGGGATTTCTCCCAAAAGTCTCCCAAGGCAAGTGCAGTGTGAGTTCTAAATAAGGAAGTTAGGGAAATGAGCGAAGAAGCTCTCGGTGAACTTTCCGGCTACATCAAAGAACGCCTCGGCGATGCAATCGAAGAGGCGAAGCTGGCCTATGGCGAGCTGACGCTTTGCGTACCGGTGACGAGCCTTATCAGCGTTCTGACCTTCCTGCGTGACGATGTGCAGTGCCAGTTCGTCAATCTGACGGACATTTCCGGCGTTGACTATCCGCAGCGCGCCAATCGCTTCGATGTGGTCTATCAGCTGATGTCTCCGCGTCAGAACCAGCGCATTCGCGTCAAGGTTCAGGCCGATGAAGACACGCTGGTTCCGTCGGCGGTTTCGGTTTTCGTGGGTGCCGAATGGTACGAACGCGAGGCTTACGACATGTATGGCGTGCTGTTCTCCGGCCACCCGGATCTGCGTCGCCTTCTGACCGACTACGGTTTCGAAGGCCATCCGCTGCGCAAGGATTTCCCGCTGACCGGTTTTGTGGAAGTGCGTTACAGCGACGAGCTGAAGCGCGTCATCTACGAACCTGTCGAACTGCGTCAGGAATTCCGCAATTTCGATTTTCTCTCGCCATGGGAAGGGACGGATTACGTCCTGCCGGGCGATGAGAAGGCAAAGACGAACTGAGCGACGGGAAGCTGAACATGGCTGAGACTCAGGTCCGCAATTTCAATATCAACTTTGGTCCGCAGCACCCTGCCGCGCACGGTGTGCTGCGTCTGGTGCTTGAGCTCGACGGCGAAGTCGTCGACCGCGTCGATCCGCATATCGGTCTGCTGCATCGCGGCACCGAGAAGCTGATGGAAGCCAAGACCTATCTTCAGGCTGTGCCTTATCTCGATCGCCTCGACTACGTGGCGCCGATGAATCAGGAGCACGCTTATGCGCTCGCCGTCGAACGCCTTATGGGCATCGATGTGCCGAAGCGCGGTCAGCTGATCCGCGTTCTCTATTCGGAAATTGGCCGTATCCTGAACCACCTGCTGAACGTGACCACGCAGGCCATGGACGTTGGCGCATTGACGCCACCGCTCTGGGGCTTCGAAGAGCGTGAAAAGCTGATGGTGTTCTACGAACGCGCGTGCGGCGCACGTATGCACGCTGCTTATTTCCGTCCGGGCGGCGTCCATCAGGACCTGCCGGATCAGCTCGTGGAAGACATCGGCAAATGGATCGATCCGTTCTTCACGACGCTCAACAATCTTGATGACCTCATCACACCGAACCGTATTTTCAAGCAGCGTAACGTCGATATCGGCGTGGTCTCGTTGGAAGATGCATGGGCATGGGGCTTCTCGGGCGTCATGGTTCGCGGTTCGGGCGCTGCATGGGATCTGCGCAAGTCGCAGCCTTACGAGTGCTACAACGAAATGGAATTCGATATTCCAATCGGTAAGAACGGCGATTGCTACGACCGCTACCTGATCCGCATGGAAGAAATGCGCCAGTCGGCCCGTATCATGCGCCAGTGCGTTGATCTGCTTCTCGGCAAGGAACGCGTTGGTCCGGTTTCCAACACCGACAACAAGATCGTGCCGCCGAAGCGCGGCGAGATGAAGCGTTCGATGGAAGCGCTCATCCACCACTTCAAGCTTTACACGGAAGGCTACCATGTGCCTGCCGGTGAAGTTTACGCAGCAGTTGAAGCCCCGAAGGGCGAATTTGGCGTCTTCCTCGTCTCGGACGGCTCCAACAAGCCTTATCGCTGCAAGCTGCGCGCTCCGGGCTTTGCCCATCTTCAAGCCATGGATTTCCTGTGCCGCGGCCATATGCTGGCTGACGTGTCGGCAATTCTTGGCTCGCTCGATATTGTGTTTGGTGAGGTTGACCGCTGATGTCCGTTCGCCGTCTCGCAGATGATGCCGTCCAGCCAGCCGCTTTCGCGTTCAACGCGGAAAATCAGGTCTGGGCGCACAAGACGATCGCAAAATTCCCAGAAAGCCGTCAGCAGTCGGCTGTTATTCCGTTGCTCATGCGTGCGCAGGAGCAGGACGGCTGGGTCACGAAAGCTGCCATTGAACATGTAGCAGCCATGCTCGACATGCCGCTGATCCGCGTTCTGGAAGTCGCAACTTTCTATACGCAGTTCCAGCTGAAGCCGGTTGGCACGCGCGCTCACATTCAGGTTTGCGGTACGACCCCGTGCATGCTGCGCGGTTCGGAAGCGCTGATGGACGTGTGCCGTCACAAGATCAACCACGACCCGTTCGAGACCAATGCCGACGGTACGCTGTCGTGGGAAGAAGTCGAATGTCAGGGCGCCTGCGCCAATGCGCCGATGGTCATGATCTTCAAGGACGCCTACGAAGATCTGACGCCGGAACGCCTTGCTGAAATCATCGACGCTTTCGAAGCTGGCAAGGGCGACACCGTCAAGCCGGGTCCGCAGGAAGACCGCGTGACGTCTGAGCCGATCAACGGCCTGACCTCGCTGACCGAAGATCCGGACTACAAGAAGATCGGCCTCGAAACCCGCAAGGCATCGGATGCCGCGACTGCCAAGGCGAAGGCCGAAGCGGAAGCAAAGGCCAAGGCGGAAGCCGAAGCCAAGGCTGCTGAAGAAAAGGCCGCTGCGCCGTCCAACGCTGCAAAGCCGGTCACCAATGCGCCTGAAACCGATCCGGCTCTGAAGACGCCTTCGGACGTCAAGGTGTCGAAGGCCGCCGAGAAGGCCGCTTCGGTGGATACGAAACAGTCATTCAAGCTCGACGATACCAATCGCCCGGTCGCCATGGAGCGCCCGGAAGCCGTTGACGATCTGAAGCTGATCTCCGGCGTTGGCCCGAAGATTGAAGCAACCCTGCATGAGCTGGGCATCTTCACCTTCAAGCAGGTTGCTGCCTGGAAGAAGGCCGAGCGCGAATGGGTTGACGGTTATCTCAGCTTCCACGGTCGCATCGAGCGTGAAGAATGGGTGAAGCAAGCCAAGGCTTTGGCCAAGGGCGGCGTCGAGGAATACATCAAGGTATTCGGAAAGAAGCCGGTATGATGACTTCGATATTCGCAAACACGAACGGAAACAGGTGAGACATGCTGGCTGATAAAGATCGCATCTTCACCAATATTTACGGCTTCAAGGATCGCTCCCTCAAGGGTGCTATGGCTCGCGGCCATTGGGACAACACCAAGGGCTTCATCGAGAAGGGCCGTGACTGGATCATCGACGAGATGAAAGCGTCGGGCCTGCGTGGCCGTGGCGGCGCTGGCTTCCCGACGGGTCTCAAGTGGTCGTTCATGCCCAAGCAGAGCGACGGTCGCCCGCATTATCTCGTCGTCAATGCCGACGAATCCGAGCCGGGCACCTGTAAGGACCGCGAAATCCTGCGCCATGATCCGCATACGCTGATCGAGGGCTGCGTGATCGCCGGTTGCGCCATGGGTGCACACACCGCTTATATCTATATCCGCGGCGAGTTCATGCGTGAGCGTGAAGCCCTGCAGGCAGCGATCGACGAATGCTACGATGCCGGTCTGCTTGGCAAGGATAACAAGTGCGGCTGGGATATGGACATTTTTGTCTCCCACGGCGCTGGCGCTTATATCTGCGGTGAAGAAACCGCGCTGCTCGAAAGCCTTGAAGGTAAGAAGGGCCAGCCGCGCCTGAAGCCGCCATTCCCGGCCAATATGGGTCTGTATGGTTGCCCGACCACCGTGAACAACGTGGAATCGATCGCGGTTGCGCCGACGATCCTGCGTCGCGGCGGTGCATGGTTCTCGTCCATCGGTCGTCCGAACAATGTCGGCACCAAGCTGTTCCAGGTTTCTGGCCATGTGAACACGCCTTGCGTGGTGGAAGAAGGCCTCGGCATTCCATTCCGTGAACTGATTGAAAAGCACGCTGGCGGCATTCGCGGCGGCTGGGACAATCTGCTGGCGGTTATTCCCGGCGGCGCATCGTGCCCGGTCATCAAGGGCGAAGACATGATGGACGCCATCATGGATTTCGACGGCATGCGCGACAAGAAATCGTCGTTCGGCACCGGCGGCCTGATTGTCATGGACAAGTCCACGGACATCATCAAGGCGATTGCCCGTCTGTCGGCGTTCTTCAAGCATGAAAGCTGCGGCCAGTGCACGCCGTGCCGTGAAGGTACCGGCTGGATGTGGCGCGTCATGGAACGTATGGTCAAGGGTAACGCGCAGAAGCGCGAAATCGACATGCTGTTCGACGTGACCAAGCAGATTGAAGGTCACACGATCTGCGCGCTTGGTGATGCGGCTGCATGGCCAATTCAGGGCTTGATCCGCAATTTCCGTCCGGAAATTGAAAAGCGCATTGATGATTACACACGCAACGCCGTGCAGAGCCGTAATATCCGTCTGGAAGCAGCGGAATAAGGCTTAAACGAGTTGCGTTGAGCCTGCCCGGGTAGGGAAGGCGGAAAAGTTTGACGTCTAGATTGCGGCACGAGCCGCAGGTTTGGAAAAGCGATGGCAAAGATCAAGGTTGACGGCACAGAGATCGAAGTACCCGATCACTATACGCTCCTTCAGGCTGCCGAAGCCGCAGGCGCGGAAGTGCCGCGTTTTTGTTTCCACGAACGGCTTTCCATCGCTGGAAACTGCCGTATGTGCCTGGTTGAAGTGAAGGGTGGACCGCCGAAGCCGGCAGCATCCTGCGCTATGGGCGTGCGCGATCTGCGTCCCGGCCCGAATGGCGAAGCCCCTGAAATCTTCACCAACACGCCGATGGTCAAGAAGGCCCGTGAAGGCGTGATGGAGTTCCTGCTTATCAACCACCCGCTGGATTGCCCGATCTGCGATCAGGGTGGCGAGTGCGATCTGCAGGATCAGGCAATGGCTTTCGGCACCGACGGTTCGCGCTATCGCGAGAACAAGCGCGCTGTCGAAAACAAATATATCGGTCCGCTCGTCAAGACGGTAATGACGCGCTGCATTCACTGCACGCGCTGCGTCCGCTTCACGACCGAAGTTGCAGGCATTTCCGAACTTGGCCTCATCGGCCGCGGTGAAGACGCCGAGATCACCACCTATCTCGAACGCGCCATGACGTCGGAACTGCAGGGCAATGTCATCGATCTTTGCCCGGTTGGCGCTTTGACCTCGCGTCCTTATGCGTTCCAGGCGCGTCCATGGGAACTGAACAAGACTGAAACCATCGATGTGATGGATGCGGTCGGTTCCAACATCCGCGTTGACACCCGTGGCCGTGAAGTGATGCGCGTCATGCCGCGCGTCAATGAAGCGGTGAACGAAGAGTGGATTTCGGACAAGACCCGCTTCATCTGGGACGGCCTGCGCACCCAGCGCCTCGACCGCCCTTATGTTCGCAAGGATGGCCGTCTGGTCGCCGCGAGCTGGCCGGAAGCCTTCTCCGCTATCGCTGCCAAGGTTTCTGCAACCTCTGCCGACAAGATTGGCGCTGTTGCAGGCGATCTGGCTTCGGTTGAGGAAATCTACGCACTGAAGAACCTGATGGGTTCGCTCGGCTCCGCCAATATCGATAGCCGTCAGGATGGCGCAGCCCTCGATCCGGCACTGGGTCGTGCAAGCTATCTCTTTAACGCGACCATTGAAGGCATTGAAAACGCTGATGCTCTGCTCATCATCGGTTCCAATCCCCGCGTTGAAGCTGCTGTTCTGAACGCTCGCATCCGCAAGCGTCAGCGCATGGGTCATTTCCCGGTCGCTCTGATCGGCGAACAGGCTGAACTGCGCTACGAATACGAATATCTCGGCGCCGGCGCAGATACGCTTGGCTCGCTTGCCGCTGGCAAGAACGCTTTCCGCGATGTGTTGGCCAAGGCTGAACGTCCGCTGATCATCATCGGTCAGGGCGCGCTCACCGGTGAGAATGGTGCTGCGGTTCTGTCGACCGCCGCCAAGCTCGCTCAGGACGTCGGCGCGATCAAGGATGAGTGGAACGGCTTCTCCGTTCTGCACACTGCCGCTTCGCGCGTTGGCGCTCTGGATCTCGGCTTTGTGCCGGGTGAGGGCGGCAAGGCAGCTGGCGATATGCTGGGCAATCTAGATGTCGTGTTCCTGCTCGGTGCAGACGAACTCGACATGACAAGCAAGGGCTCAAGCTTCGTCGTTTACATCGGTACGCACGGCGATGCCGGGGCGCATGCCGCCGACGTGATCCTGCCGGGCGCAGCCTATACGGAAAAGTCGGGCACCTGGCTCAACACCGAAGGTCGCGTGCAGCTTGGCAGCCGCGCCGGTTTCGCACCGGGCGAAGCGAAGGAAGATTGGGCAATTCTGCGTGCTCTTTCCGATACGCTCGGCAAGCGTCTGCCGTTCGACTCGCTCGCACAGCTTCGCGCCAAGCTCTATGCGGACTACCCGCACATGCTGGCCATCGACACCATCACGCCTGCTTCCGCCGACGATCTCGTTGCGCTGGCAGCTAAGACCTCCAACCTGGGCGGCGGCGCTGCGTTCGTTTCCCCGGTCAAGGACTTCTACCTGACGAACCCAATTGCGCGCGCTTCCGCCGTCATGGCCGAATGCTCGGCGCTCGCGGCTGGCGGCTTCCAGCAGGCTGCCGAGTAAGCGAGAGAGAGACGGAACAATGGAAGGAATTTTTGCAGCTTACGTCTTACCCGCGCTGATTATGGCGCTGAAGTCGGTCGTTCTGCTCGTCGTATTGCTGATCGTCGTCGCTTACCTGCTTTACGCGGATCGCAAGATCTGGGCAGCAGTACAGCTTCGTCGCGGCCCTAACGTTGTCGGTCCCTGGGGTCTGTTCCAGGCTTTCGCCGACTTGTTGAAGTTCGTCTTCAAGGAACCAATCATTCCGTCGGGCGCAAACAAGGGTGTTTTCCTCCTTGCGCCCTTCGTCTCCGCCGTTCTCGCAATGGCTACATGGGCTGTTATCCCGGTCAATGAAGGCTGGGCTATCGCCAACATCAATGTCGGCATTCTCTATATCTTCGCCATTTCTTCGCTTGAAGTTTACGGCGTGATCATGGGCGGCTGGGCCTCCAACTCGAAGTACCCGTTCCTCGGCGCGCTTCGTTCGGCTGCGCAGATGGTTTCCTACGAAGTTTCCATCGGCTTCGTGATCGTTACGGTTCTGCTCACGGTTGGCTCGCTCAACCTGACCGACATCGTGCTTTCGCAGAATACCGGCCTCGGCACCATGCTTGGCCTGCCTGCATCGTTCCTCGACTGGAACTGGCTCTGCCTGTTCCCGATGTTCGTGATCTTCTTCATTTCGGCGCTTGCTGAAACGAACCGTCCGCCTTTCGATCTTGTCGAAGCTGAATCCGAACTCGTGGCCGGTCATATGATCGAATATTCGTCCACGCCGTTCCTTCTGTTCTTCCTCGGCGAATATGTGGCGATCACGCTGATGTGCGCCCTGATGACCACGCTCTTCCTCGGCGGCTGGCTGCCTCCGGTTGACGTATGGTTCCTCAACTGGGTTCCGGGCGTGATCTGGTTCATGCTCAAGCTCTGCTTCTGCTTCTTCATGTTCGCCATGGTGAAGGCTTTCGTACCGCGTTACCGCTATGACCAGCTGATGCGTCTGGGTTGGAAGGT
Source organism: Ochrobactrum sp. P6BSIII (assembly GCF_014138065.1). Classification (NCBI taxonomy): domain Bacteria; kingdom Pseudomonadati; phylum Pseudomonadota; class Alphaproteobacteria; order Hyphomicrobiales; family Brucellaceae; genus Ochrobactrum; species Ochrobactrum sp. P6BSIII. The sequence continues at coordinate 101,642 of NZ_JACGXB010000004.1, forward strand.
TTTCCTGCCGATCTCGCTCTTCATGGTTGTCGCAACCGCGACCTTCCTCAAAGTCTTCGGTCTGGCGTAAGGAGTAATAACAATGGCTTCAATCGCTCAAGCAGCCAAATCGCTCCTTCTCAAGGAATTCGTCGGCGCGTTCTTTCTTTCCATGCGCCAGTTCTTCGCGCCGAAGGCAACGTTGAACTACCCGCATGAAAAGGGCCCGGTTTCGCCGCGCTTCCGTGGCGAACACGCTCTGCGCCGTTATCCCAATGGTGAAGAACGCTGCATCGCCTGCAAGCTTTGCGAAGCAATCTGCCCGGCGCAGGCCATCACCATCGAGGCAGGTCCGCGCCGCAACGACGGCACCCGCCGCACGGTGCGTTACGACATCGACATGGTGAAGTGCATTTATTGCGGCTTCTGCCAGGAAGCATGTCCGGTGGATGCCATCGTCGAAGGTCCGAACTTCGAGTTCGCGACCGAGACGCGCGAAGAGCTGTACTACGACAAGGACAAGCTCCTCGCCAACGGTGACCGTTGGGAACGCGAAATCGCGCGCAATATCGCGATGGATGCGCCTTATCGCTGATCGGGTTCCCGATCAGTTCGAGCGTCAGATCGGGTTTTCGGTCAGTTCGATGCTCGAACAAGAGTTTATGAATAAAGCGGGCAAAGCAATAGGGCTTTGCTCACGGAAAGGTGTTGGGGGATCCCCATGCTGACAGGTATTGCGGCAGCGTTTTTCTATCTGTTCGCTTTCATCATGATCGCAAGCGCGTTCATGGTGATTGCGGCACGCAACCCCGTGCATTCGGTGCTGTTTCTGATCCTCACATTCTTCAATGCGGCAGCTCTGTTCCTGCTGACAGGGGCTGAGTTCCTCGCCATGATCCTGCTCGTCGTTTATGTCGGCGCTGTGGCGGTTCTCTTCCTCTTCGTCGTCATGATGTTGGATGTGGATTTCTCGGAACTGAAGCGCGGTGCGCTGCAATATGCGCCGGTCGGTGCTCTGGTCGGGTTGATCCTGCTGGGCGAACTGATCTTCGTATTCGCAAGCAACATGTTTGCGCCGAAGCTGGGGCAGGGCGCTGTGCCGATCCCGAATATCGCCGAGCGGACCAACACCGCTGCTCTGGGCGACATTCTCTACACCGACTTCGTCTTCTACTTCCAGGTTGCAGGTCTCGTCCTTCTGGTCGCGATGATCGGCGCCATCGTTCTGACGCTGCGGCACAAGCCGAATGTCAAGCGCCAGTCCATCTCGGCCCAGGTTGCTCGTACGCCAGAAACGGCGATCGAGGTCAAGCAGGTCGAAACGGGCAAAGGCATCTAAGGATAAGCATATGGAAATCGGTATCGCTCATTATCTGACCGTTTCGGCCATCCTGTTCACGCTTGGCGTCTTCGGCATCTTTTTGAACCGCAAGAATGTCATCGTTATCCTGATGTCGATCGAATTGATCCTGCTTTCGGTCAATCTCAATTTCGTGGCGTTCTCCAGCCAGCTCGGCGACATGGTCGGGCAGGTCTTCGCCCTTTTCGTTCTGACTGTTGCGGCTGCTGAAGCGGCCATCGGTCTGGCAATTCTCGTTGTTTTCTTCCGTAATCGCGGTTCCATCGCGGTGGAAGACGTCAATGTTATGAAAGGTTGACGGGCAAATGCTCTACTACGCGATCGTCTTCCTTCCGCTTATCGGCTTTCTTATTGCTGGCTTGTTCGGCAATAAGATCGGCGCAAAGGCGAGTGAATACATCACTTCTGGCCTCATGGTTATCGTCGCGATCTGCTCGTGGATCGTGTTCTTCCAGATTCCAATGGGCGACGGTGAAACTGTGCGCATTCCGGTGCTGCATTGGGTCACGTCCGGTTCGCTGTCCTTCGATTGGGCGCTGCGTGTCGACACGCTGACCGGCGTCATGCTTGTTGTCGTGAACTCGGTTTCGGCTCTCGTGCATATCTACTCGATTGGATATATGCACCACGATCCGCATCGTCCGCGCTTCTTCGCCTATCTGTCGCTGTTCACCTTCGCGATGCTCATGCTGGTTACGTCGGACAATCTCGTCCAGATGTTCTTCGGCTGGGAAGGCGTTGGTCTGGCGTCCTATCTTCTGATCGGTTTCTGGTTCAAGAAGCCTTCGGCCAATGCCGCCGCCATGAAGGCCTTCGTCGTCAACCGCGTTGGTGACTTCGGCTTCCTGCTCGGTATCTTCGGCCTGTTCGCTCTGTTCCAGTCGGTCGACTACAACACGATCTTTGCTGCTGCCGCCAATTATCTGCCAGCAGAAGGCGCTGCGGATGCAGGTCAGGTCGTGCTGAACTTCCTCGGCTATGAACTGCACAAGGAAACGGCGCTGACCGTTGTCTGCCTGCTTCTGTTCATGGGCGCCATGGGTAAGTCGGCGCAGTTCCTGCTGCACACCTGGCTTCCGGACGCGATGGAAGGCCCAACACCTGTTTCGGCTCTCATTCACGCCGCAACCATGGTGACCGCGGGCGTATTCATGGTCGCGCGCATGTCGCCGATCTTCGAACTGTCGCATACGGCTCTTCTGGTCGTCACCATCATCGGTGCCACCACCGCATTCTTCGCGGCAACGGTTGCCCTGGTGCAGAACGATATCAAGCGTGTTATCGCTTATTCGACCTGTTCGCAGCTGGGCTATATGTTCGCGGCACTCGGCGTCGGTGCTTATGGTGCCGCCGTATTCCACCTGTTCACGCACGCCTTCTTCAAGGCGCTTCTGTTCCTTTGCGCCGGTTCGGTTATCCATGCCGTCTCGGAAGAACAGGACATGCGTCGCATGGGCGGCCTGCGTAAGCTGATCCCGGCTACCTACTGGATGATGATGATCGGCACGGTCGCCATTACGGGTCTCGGTATTCCGGGCACGATCATCGGTACGGCTGGCTTCTTCTCGAAGGATGCGATCATCGAATCCGTGTTCGCTTCGCACAGCCCGGCCAGCGGTTACGCCTTTACGCTTCTCGTCGTCTCGGCTTTGTTCACGAGCTTCTATTCCTGGCGTCTGATTTTCATGACCTTCTTCGGCAAGCCGCGCGCTTCGGCGGAAGTCATGCATCACGTTCATGAATCGCCTGCCGTGATGCTGGTGCCGCTGTTCATTCTCGCTGTTGGCGCGATCCTTGCCGGTGTTGTGTTCAAGGAATTCTTCTTCGGTCATGATTATGCCGAGTTCTGGAAGGGTGCGCTGTTCACATCGCCGACCAACGAGATACTGGAACATCATCACCATGTTCCGACCTGGGTTGCCGTGTCGCCGTTTACCGCGATGGTCGTTGGCTTCATCGTCGCCTGGATCTTCTACATCCGGTCGCCGGAAACGCCGAAGGCACTGGCAGAACGCCATCGCGGTCTGTACCAGTTCCTGCTGAACAAGTGGTATTTCGACGAACTCTACGACTTCCTCTTCGTTCGCCCAGCCAAGCGGCTCGGTCGTCTGTTCTGGAAGGGTGGCGACGGCTGGCTCATTGACGGCTTCGGTCCGGATGGTATCTCGGCCCGTGTGCTCGATGTCACCAACCGCGTCGTCAAGATGCAGTCCGGATATCTTTATCATTACGCATTCGCGATGCTGATCGGCGTCGCCGCGCTCGTCACCTGGATGATGCTCGGGAGCTCTTTCTGATGACCGACTGGCCAATTCTCTCAACGGTCACGTTTCTGCCGCTCGTCGGCGCGTTACTGATCCTTCTGATCAAGGACGACAGCGAGGCTGCGCGTCGCAACATCCGCAACGTGGCTTTGCTGACGACGGTATTCGTCTTCATCCTGTCGCTCGTTGTCTGGGCCGGGTTCGATAATTCGAACCCCGGTTTCCAGATGGTCGAGCAGGCTGGCTGGATGGGTGGTGGCATCAGCTACCACATGGGCGTGGACGGCATTTCCGTCCTGTTCGTGGTGCTGTCTGCTTTCCTGATGCCGTTCTGCATTCTCGCAAGCTGGCTATCGGTCGAAAAGCGCGTCAAGGAATACATGATCGCGTTCCTCATTCTGGAAACGCTCATGATCGGCGTGTTCTGCGCGCTCGACCTGTTCCTGTTCTACGTGTTCTTCGAAGCAAGCCTTATCCCGATGTTCATCATCATCGGCGTGTGGGGCGGCAAGCGTCGCGTCTATGCAAGCTTGAAGTTCTTCCTCTATACGCTGCTCGGCTCGGTGCTGATGCTCATCGCCATCATGGCCATGTACTGGCAGGCTGGCACGATGAACATCGTCGAGTTGCAGAAGTTCAGCTTCCCGGCTGGCATGCAAACATGGCTATGGCTCGCCTTCTTCGCGTCGTTTGCGGTCAAGATGCCGATGTGGCCGGTCCACACCTGGCTTCCGGATGCGCACGTTGAAGCGCCGACAGCAGGCTCGGTCATTCTGGCCGGTATCCTTCTGAAGCTCGGCGGCTACGGCTTCCTGCGCTTCTCGCTGCCGATGTTCCCGCTGGCTTCCGCCGATTTCGCGCCGCTTGTGTTCACGCTGTCGGTGATCGCCATCATCTACACGTCTCTGGTGGCTCTGGTTCAGGAAGACATCAAGAAGCTGATCGCCTACTCGTCCGTTGCACACATGGCCTATGTGACCATGGGTATCTTCGCGGCCAACGAGCAGGGCATTCAGGGTGCAATCTTCCAGATGCTGTCGCACGGTATCGTGTCGGGTGCGCTCTTCCTTTGCGTCGGCGTGATCTATGACCGTATGCATACCCGTGAGATCGCGGCGTTCGGCGGTCTGGTGAACAACATGCCGAAATATGCGGTGGCCTTCCTCATCTTCACGATGGCGAATGTGGGCCTGCCGGGTACTTCGGGCTTCATCGGTGAATTCCTGACGCTGTTCGGTGTGTTCCGGGTCAATACCTGGGTGGCGCTGTTCGCAACGACGGGTGTCATTCTCTCGGCGGCCTATGCGCTCTGGCTCTACCGCAAGGTGATCTTCGGCGCACTCGACAAGGAAAGCCTGAAGGCGCTCCTCGATCTGAGCCCGCGTGAGAAGATCATTCTCTATCCGCTCGTGGTACTCACCATCTTCTTCGGCGTGTATCCGGCACCGGTCTTCAATGCGACTGCAAGTGCTGTGACCGCTCTGGTTCAACATTACGACGCTGCAGTTGGCGGAGCCGCCAATGCAATGCTGGCACAGTAAGAAAATAAAGGCGTAAGGTCATGCAGACTGATCTGATAGCTCATCTGACCCTTGCAGCACCGGAGGTTCTCCTGGCTGTAGGCGCCTTGGCACTGCTTATGATCGGCGTGTTCTCTGGCGAGCGTGCAACCACGCTCGTCAACGGACTGTCCGTCGCAGTGCTGATTGCAGCGCTGGCACTGGTTGTTCTATTCCCGGCGAATGGTTCCGCTTTCGGCGGCGCCATCGTCAATGACGGCTTCGGCCGCTTCATGAAGGTGCTGACGCTGATCGGCTCCATCGTCACGCTCGTCATGTCGGTCGGTTTCGCCAAGGCGGAAAAGTTCGACAAGTTCGAGTTCCCGGTCCTGATCGTCATCTCGACGCTCGGCATGCTGCTGATGGTGTCGGCATCCAACATGCTGTCGCTTTATCTCGGTCTCGAACTGCAGTCGCTGGCGCTTTACGTGCTGGCAGCGTTCAACCGTGACAGCGTTCGTTCGACGGAAGCCGGTCTGAAGTATTTCGTTCTCGGCTCGCTGTCTTCGGGCATGCTGCTTTACGGCATCTCGCTTGTTTACGGCTATACCGGCCATATCGGCTTTACCGAAATCGCCCAGGCTGTTTCGGGCGGCCAGCGTGAGCTTGGTCTGGTATTCGGTCTGGTCTTCATTCTGGCCGGTCTGGCATTCAAGATTTCCGCTGTTCCGTTCCATATGTGGACGCCGGACGTCTATGAAGGCGCGCCGACCCCGGTCACGGCCTTCTTTGCCGCCGCTCCGAAGATGGCCGCCATGGCGCTCATCATCCGCGTTGTCTCGGAAGCCTTTGCTCCGGTCACCCATGACTGGCAGCAGGTTGTGATCTTCATCGCAATCGCATCGATGGTTCTGGGTGCATTCGCTGCTATCGGCCAGCGCAACATCAAGCGTCTGATGGCTTATTCCTCCATCAGCCACATGGGCTATGCCCTTGTCGGTCTCGCTGCCGGTACGGCTGTGGGCGTGAAGGGCGTGGCAATTTACATGGCGATCTATCTTGCCATGACGCTCGGCACCTTTGCCTTCATCCTCGCCATGCGCACCAAGGACGGCAATGTCGAAAACATTGGCGATCTGGCCGGTCTGTCGCGCACCAATCCGGTGCTGGCAACGATCATGACGATCTTCCTGTTCTCGCTCGCCGGTATCCCGCCGCTCGCTGGCTTTTTCGGCAAGTGGTACACCTTCCTCGCAGCCGTGCAGGCCGGTCTTTATCCGCTGGCGATCATCGGTATCGTGGCGTCGGTCGTGGGTGCGTTCTACTATCTGCGCATGATCAAGATCATGTGGTTCGATGAGCCGGTCGGCGGTTTCGTGCCGGTCGCGGGCGAGCTGCGTCTCGTTCTCGGCGTCACGGGTGCCTTTGTGCTCTTCTACGTCTTCCTTGCTGGCCCAATCGGCGGATTTGCCGAAGCCGCAGCAAAGACGTTCTTCTAAGTAACCCGCGCAGGTGATCGAATGCATTTCGCGCTTTCGCCTGTCGCCGAAAATGCTGGCTACCGTCTCGAGGTTTTCGAGACGGTAGGCTCCACCAACGCGGTGGCTCTGGAACGAGCGGCGGCAGGTGATCCGGGCAAGCTCTGGCTTGTCTCGAAGAGACAGGAAAGCGGGCGTGGAAGACGCGGTCGTGCCTGGTCTACACCGGAAGGCAATCTGGCCTCCACACTTCTTCTGATTGAATCCTATGAGTTGAAAACGGCGGCGACGCTCGGTTTCGTTGCTGGCCTGTCGCTCGCTGATGCGCTGGAAGCGGCTTTTGCAGCAACGGGCCCAGCCGTACCGCCGAAAATCGGACTGAAATGGCCGAATGATGTGCTGCTGGATGGCGCAAAGCTGTCGGGCATTCTGCTGGAATCGTCCATTCTCGCGAAGGATCGCTTTGCGGTCGCAATAGGCATCGGCACCAACATTGTGGCTTTCCCCGACGATTTGCCCTATGCCGCGACCTCGCTTAACGCGCTTGGCAGCAAGTGTGATGCCGAGACGTTGTTTGCCGCTCTTTCCGACGCATGGTCGGTCAATTATCGTGTGTGGGACGAGGGGCGCGGACTCGATGCCATTCGCAAACGCTGGCTGGAGCGGGCACATGGTTTGGGTGGAAATGTCACCATGCAGGTTGAGGGCAAGATCATCGAAGGCCGCTTCGAGACGATAGATGAAGCATGCCGTTTCGTGATCCGCGACAATGATGGCGGGCGTGTTACGGTCACAGCGGGCGATGTTTATTTCGGAACTGCTGCAACACTGCGGAAATAACAGCTTTCTTTTATCTTGCCGGGGTTGCAACTAAAGCAATTTAGGTCCAGTGGATGCGGCGAAAGCATGTCTCCCCGAAGTGGGATCAAGTTTTAGCGCATTGGCCCGAAAATCGGAATCGATTTTTGGAAAGCACGATGCGTAGAAGCAAAGACTTGCAGTGTTCTTTGTGCCTCCAGAAAGACGCACAAAGAACACTGCAAGCGCAAACTGATCCAGATACACTTTGCAAGCAGGTATAGTTACAAAGGAAATTTCATGGCCCGATCCAATACTCCGGAACTCGTCTTCCTGCCGCTCGGCGGTGTGGGCGAAATCGGCATGAATCTCGCTATGTACGGCTTTGGACCTGCGGATAATCGCGAATGGCTGGTCGTCGACATGGGCGTGAGCTTCGCCGGCCCGGAACAGCCGGGCGCCGACCTCATTCTGCCGGATATCCGTTATCTTGAGGCGGAAAAGAACAATGTGCGCGGTATCATCATTACCCACGCGCATGAAGACCATTTCGGTGCGCTGCTCGATCTGTGGCCGCGCCTGAAAGTTCCTGTCTATGCGACGCCGTTCACCGCCGGTCTGCTCGAAGCCAAGCGTCAGGCGGAGTTTAGCGCCCCGGAAATTCCGATCACCATCTACAAGGCTGGTGAAAAGTTCGAGGTCGGTCCGTTCAAGGTTGAAGCGGTTGCCGTCACGCACTCCATCCCGGAACCTGTATCGCTCGCGATTACAACACCGCTCGGTACGGTTGTGCATACCGGCGACTGGAAGATGGATCCGGAGCCGTCGCTCGGTCCGGTCATCGATGAAGCGCGTTTCCGCGCCATTGGTGACGCCGGCGTTCTGGCGCTGATCTGCGATTCCACCAATGCCATGCGCGAGGGTGAATCCCCGTCGGAACGTCAGGTGGGCGAAAGCCTGCGCGAGCTGATCGAAAATGCGCGTGGCCGTGTCGCGATTACCACCTTCTCTTCCAATGTGGGCCGTATTCGCTCGATTACGGAAGCGGCGCGCGATGCGGGCCGTCAGGTGCTGGTCGTCGGGCGCTCGATGAAGCGCGCGATCTCGGTCGCAACCGAGCTTGGCTATATGGAAGGCCTGCCGGAATATCTGAGCGAAGAGGATTACGGATATATTCCGCGTGAAAACGTGGTGATGATCCTGACCGGTAGCCAGGGCGAGCCCCGTGCAGCGCTTGCCAAACTGGCCCGCGATGAAATGCGCAGTCTGGCGCTGTCGCCCGGCGATACGGTCATTTACTCGTCGCGCGCCATTCCGGGCAATGAAAAGGCCATTCTCGATATCAAGAACCGCTTGATCGACCGCGGCGTCAAGATCATTGGCGACGATGATGCACTGGTGCATGTCTCTGGCCATCCGCGTCGCAGCGAATTGAAGCGCATGTATTCCTGGGTTCGCCCGCAGATACTCGTTCCGGTGCATGGCGAAGCTGCGCATCTTGTGGCGCAAGGTTCGCTTGGCGCGATGGAAGGGATCGGTCAGGTTGCTCAGATCCGCAATGGCGATGTGCTGCGTCTGGCTCCCGGCAAGGCCGAAATCGTCGATGAAGCGCCGATTGGTCGTATCTACAAGGACGGCAAGCTGATCGGTGACGAAGAAGAGATCGGCATGGTCGAGCGCCGCAAGCTCGCTTATGTCGGCCACGTCGCTGTCTCGATCCTGCTGGACCGCGAGCACAAGCTTCTCGATGAGCCTGATCTGGTAACGTTTGGCCTGCCGGAAGAAGACGGTCAGGGCGAATTGATGGAAGATATCCTCCTCGACGCAGTAGTCGAGGCTGTCGAGAGCATTCCACGTGTCCGCCGCAAGGACGTCGAGCTGGTGCGTGAATCCGCGCGTCGCGCTGTGCGTGCTGCGGCAAATCAGACGTGGGGCAAAAAGCCGGTGGTGACCGTATTCGTGAATAGGATACGCTGACATCACTCGACAGGAATAGCAGCAAGGGAGGTGCTGATGCTCGAACGTTTGAACCATGTCGCGATTGCCGTTCCGGATATCGAGGCTGCGTCCGCGCTTTATCGTGGCAAACTGGCTGCAAATGTCGGTGCGCCGCAGGCCTTGCCGGAACACGGCGTGACCGTGGTTTTCATCGACGTCGGCAATACGAAGATCGAGCTGCTGCAGCCGCTGGGCGAGGGATCGCCCATCGCGGCCTTCCTTGAAAAGAACCCTTCGGGCGGCGTGCACCATCTCTGCTATGAGGTGGAAGATATCATCGCTGCGCGGGATAAGCTCAAGGCTGAAGGCGCGCGTATTCTTGGTGATGGAGAGCCGAAGACCGGTGCGCATGGCAAGCCCGTCCTTTTTCTGCACCCAAAGGACTTTAACGGTACGCTTATCGAGCTGGAGGAAGTGTAATCATGTCCATCATGTCCGGCATAGCGATCTATTTCATTATCTGGTGGACGGCGCTTTTCGCGCTGTTGCCGGTCGGTCTGCGAACGCAGGCTGAGGAAAACAATGTCACGCTAGGCACCGTGGCCAGCGCTCCGGCAACGCCGCGCATTGGTCGCGCATTTCTGCGCACCACCGTCGTCGCCACACTCATCTTCGCCGTCTATTATTATGTGACGCAGGTCAGCGGTTTCGGTCTCGATGACATTCCGCATTTCTTCCCCGATCTGACATAATCGCATTCGCGAAATCGGATGAGAATTTCAAGGCTGCCTATAAATTAGGCAGCCTTTCTTTTATGCAGGATGAGACCGGCGTGCAGGCTTGGCTTGAATCAAAAACTTATGATCTTAGCGTAACTTACTGAATTATATGGTGCTAAAGGAGTTTCACGCCTTGCACGGCGTTCCGTTTGGGATTGGCGGATACGCCAAGAATAAAACTACTTTTACTTTGGCAATAGATTGCAAATAGTCGCTCGTAAAAGCAGTTCGATAAATCCCACAAATTCAATGGGTTATTGCGCGGCTTTTTTTGAAAGTGGCGGTGAGGGGCTGAGGTCCATGCAAATGCAAAAAAAAAGCAAGGCTTTCGCCTTGCTAATAAAATACGCGTTCGATCCGTTTCCATGTTACTGGCGGCTGCGTAGCTCGCGCCTGGATCCATCCTCCCAAGACTTTGACCGCGTGAAAACAACGGTTTTATTCCGTTGTTGCTCTTATGATGAAAAAAATAGCGAACTGCACAGCTTTTGTCACCAAAAATCTTCTTCAACGTCATAATTCTTTCGTGAAATTTTCCAAAAGCTGATGATATATCTGTAATATATTGAAATTGAATGTGAATTCGGAGGCGGTCTTTTGCGCCCTTGGGCCATTTACCTGCCTCTCATGCCTGTGGATGGTGAAAACCGCTCCGCGCAAAGCTTTTTCAAGCGGGTTTTCAACACAAGCATAACCCGATAAGAAACCTGCAAATATGCTTAATTTTTGCCTGATTCTTAAAGCAAGCAGGCATTCTCTCTGGATCGGTGGTTACGATGCGTTTGTCGCGGTATTTTTTGCCCATTCTGAAGGAAAATCCTAAAGAGGCGGAAATCGTCTCTCATAGGCTTATGCTGCGTTCGGGCATGATCCGCCAGCAGTCTGCCGGCATCTATTCCTGGCTCCCGATTGGCCTGAAGGTGCTCAACAAGGTCTGCGACATCATCCGTGAAGAGCAGAACCGCGCTGGCGCCAACGAAATCCTGATGCCGACGATCCAGTCCGCCGATCTTTGGCGCGAAAGCGGGCGTTACGATGCCTATGGCAAGGAAATGCTGCGCATTCAGGACCGTCAGGAGCGTGAAATGCTCTTCGGCCCGACCAATGAAGAAATGGTCACGGATATTTTCCGTTCCTATGTGCGCTCCTACAAGGATCTGCCGCTCAATCTCTACCACATCCAGTGGAAGTTCCGCGACGAAGTCCGCCCGCGTTTCGGCGTGATGCGTTCGCGCGAGTTTCTGATGAAGGACGCCTATTCGTTCGACCTCGATTATGAGGGCGCGAAGATGGCCTATTACCGCATGTTTGTCTCTTACCTGCGCACGTTTGCTCGCGTCGGTCTGCAAGCTATCCCGATGCGTGCCGATACCGGCCCGATCGGCGGTGATCTGTCCCACGAGTTCATCATTCTGGCCGAAACCGGCGAAAGCCAGGTCTATTGCGACAAGGCCTATCTCGATCTGGCCGTGCCGGGCGCGGATACGGATTTCCGCAACGATGCGCAGCTCACCGATATCGTCAATCGCTGGACGACGCCTTATGCGGCAACCGACGAAATGCATGACGAGGCTGACTGGGCCAAGGTCAAGGCTGACGATCAGGTTTCAGCGCGCGGCATCGAAGTTGGTCACATCTTCCATTTTGGCACGAAATATTCCGAGCCGATGGGCGCCAAAGTGCAGGGCCCGGATGGCAAGGAACATCTGGTGTCGATGGGTTCCTACGGCATCGGCCCGTCGCGCCTCGTGGCTGCCGCTATCGAAGCATTCCACGACGATGCGGGCATCATCTGGCCGAAGGCCATTGCACCGTTTGGCGCAGGTATCGTGAACATGAAGCCGGGCGATGAAGGTTGCGACGCTGTGAGTGAAAAGCTCTACGAAGCGCTGACCAATGCCGGTGTCGATCCGCTTCTGGACGATACGGATGACCGCCCGGGCGCCAAGTTCGCCACCATGGACCTGATTGGCCTGCCGACGCAGGTGATCGTCGGTCCACGCGGCGTTGCTGCTGGCGAGGTTGAAGTCAAGGATCGCAAGACCGGCGAACGCCAGAACCTGACGGTGGAAGCCGCCATCAACATGCTGACGGCTGAAGCATGAGCGGCGCGGCGGCAGCAAAGTCCGAAGGGCAGGCCAAGGCAGCGGTAAAGCCGCCGAAGTCTGGCCCATTCTCGGCCTTCGAACGGATGATCGCGTGGCGATATCTGCGTGCGCGCCGCCGTGAGACATTCATTTCGGTTATTGCCGGGTTTTCTTTCACCGGCATCATGCTTGGCGTGGCGACGCTCATTATCGTTATGGCGGTGATGAACGGTTTCCGTGCCGAGCTTCTGTCGCGTATTCTTGGCATTAATGGCCATCTGATCATGCAGCCGATTGATCGTCCGCTGGATGATTATGCTGATCTGATCAAGCGTATCGACGGCATTTCCGGCATCAAATTCGCCATTCCCGTTGTGGAAGGGCAGGCTCTGGTGCAGGGCACTATCGGCGCGGGCAATGGCGCATTGGTTCGTGGCCTTCGTGAAGAAGACCTTGAAAAGCTGAAGCTCGTGTCTGGGAATATTCGTCAGGGTACGCTGCAGGGCTTCGACCAAAGCGGTGGTGTGGCCATTGGCACGCGCATGGCCGAAAATCTTGGTCTTTCGGTCGGGGACACGCTGCGGGTGATTTCTCCTGATGGCGACGTAACGCCGTTTGGCGTCAATCCGCGTGTGAAAGCCTATCCGATTGTCGCGATCTTCGAGATCGGCATGTCGGAATACGATAATTCCATCGTGATGATTCCGCTTTCCGAGGCACAGCTTTTCTTCAATCAGGAAGGCAAGGTGCAGTCTCTGGAAATCTTTGTCGATAATCCCGACAAGGTGGATGCGATGCGCGCGCCGGTAGAAGAGGCGGCAGGTCGTCAGTTGACACTTGTTGACTGGCGTCAGCGCAATCAGACCTTCTTCTCGGCGCTGGAAGTTGAGCGCAATGTCATGTTCATGATCCTGACGCTGATCGTGCTTGTCGCTGCGCTTAATATCATTTCCGGTCTCATCATGCTGGTGAAGGACAAGGGGCATGATATCGCCATTCTGCGTACCATGGGCGCGACGCGCGGCGCGGTGATGCGCATATTCCTGATGACGGGTGCCGCCATTGGCGTGACCGGCACGGTCGCCGGTGTGGTGCTCGGCGTGGTCGTATGCCTGAATGTCGAGCGGCTGCGTGAGTTCTTCTCGTGGCTTTCGGGCACGACGCTGTTCAATCCGGAACTCTATTTCCTGAGCCAGTTGCCAGCCAAGATGGACCCGGGCGAGACGATTTCCGTCATCGTCATGGCACTGGTTCTTTCCTTTATCGCCACCATTTTCCCTGCCTGGCGCGCTGCCAAGCTCGATCCGGTCGAAGCATTGAGGTACGAATAATGGCGGCTGAAATTATTCTGCGGCTGGAGAAGGTCAGTCGCGCCTATAAGGAAGTCGACCGCGAGCTGGTCATTCTGAAGGACGCCGATTTCACGCTGCGTCGCGGCGAGATGGTGGCGCTTGTTGCACCATCAGGTGCAGGCAAGTCCACGCTGTTGCATACAGCGGGCCTTCTGGAGCGTCCTGACCATGGCGATGTCTTTCTAGACGGACGTTCTTGCAGCGCTCTCTCGGACGACGACCGCACGGCGGTACGCCGCAACGATATCGGCTTCGTCTATCAGTTCCACCATCTGTTGCCAGAGTTTTCCGCGCTGGAAAATGTGATGATGCCGCAGATGATCCGTGGCCTGACCAAGAAGTCCTCGGCGGAACGTGCGCAGCAATTGCTCGAATATATGAAGATCGGCAAGCGTGCGTCGCACCGTCCTGCCGAGCTCTCTGGTGGTGAACAGCAGCGTGTCGCCATTGCGCGCGCCGTTGCCAATGCGCCGCTTGTTCTGCTGGCCGACGAGCCGACGGGCAATCTCGACCCGACGACCTCGTCCTATGTGTTTGGGGCGCTGGAAGCTCTTGTGCGCCAATCAGGTCTGGCGGCGCTGATCGCTACGCATAATCACGAGCTGGCCCGCCGCATGGACCGCCGTGTGACTTTGCAAGACGGCAAGGTCGTCGATCTGTAAAAGGCGCCGACCAAAGCGCCAATATCTTCTCCATTGCTAAGCCATTGAAACCGCAGGCGCGTGATACCGCCTGCGGTTGCGCGTTTATTATTCGTAAACCCTAAAGTAACTGGCGACTCGAACAGGGTGTTGACTTTGGAACAAAAATAGAACAAAAAATAAACATACGTGAACACAGAGGAGTTTTCCACATGACCGATCTCGTCCACGACGTTTTGTCATTCGTCTCCGTCAGCCTGTTTATTGCAACCTTCGCCATCTGGGTCAGCGCGATCTGAAGTGACTGAAGCATATCTCCGAAAGCCGGGATCCGGTTATGGGCACAGATATGCGCAACAAAGCTTAGCGCGCGCTCGCTGAATTTCGCCGTAGAAACGGGTCGAATGGAATGCGCTTTTGAGGGTTCTCTTGTGTACCCTTTCGATACCGGCGGCTGTCTCTCTGGACATCGCCGGGACATTCCCTGAAACTGAAAGCTCAAGGCGACAGAGTCGCTGGCGACCAGTCGCATTTCAGTAGGCGGTCCCATGAAACGGGTGTATGTCCACCCGCACGGTTCGGTTTGATCGGGGTAAATAGAATGAGTGATGCAGCAGCAGACAATGCAGCCGGTGGAAGCGTTTCCACGCCGCGTTTTGTGCATCTGCGCGTTCACTCGGCCTATTCCTTGCTTGAGGGCGCATTGCCACTTGGCAAGGTTATCAAACAGGCGATTGCCGACCAGGCGCCGGCCATCGCGGTAACTGACACCAACAATCTGTTTGGTGCACTGGAATTTGCGCAGAAGGCATCGAAAGATGGTGTGCAGCCGATTATTGGCTGTCAGGTCGATGTTGCCTTCGGCGACCACAATGACAACGGGCGCAGCGTCAATCGCAGGCTCGCGCTTGATCTGGCTCCTCTCGTCCTGCTCGCCTCGACGGAAGAGGGCTACGCAAATATCGTGCGGCTGGTCAGCCGCTCGTTTCTGGACACGCCTGCGGGCGATCCGGTCCACATAGATGCGAGCTGGCTGCCAGCCCTTGCCAAGGACGTCATTGTTCTGTCGGGTGGGCCGCTTGGGCCGATCGGTCGCTCCTTTGCGGCAGACCGGCCAGACAGAGCGCAATCGCGTCTCGCGTTCCTGCATGAAACATTTGGCAATCGGCTTTACGTCGAATTGCAGCGTTATGCGGGCTATGACCGCGCTCTGGAAGCAAAGACTGTTGCGCTTGCCTATGAGATGGAATTGCCTCTGGTTGCCACCAATGAGGCATTTTTCCTCAAGGCGGAGGATTATGAAGCCCACGATGCGCTTCTGGCCATTGCGGAAGGACAGATCCTCTCCAATGATGATCGCCGCCGCCTGACGCCGGATCATTATCTGAAAAGCCGTGCCGAGATGGCGGCGCTGTTTGCCGATTTGCCCGAGGCGTTGGACAATACGGTCGAGATTGCCGAGCGTTGCAGCTGGTACACGCAAACCCGCGCTCCGATCCTGCCGCGCTTTACCGGAGAATCCGACGATCCGGAAGCCGCTGTGGCCGAGGAAGCGGGAGAACTGGCGCGACAGGCCCGCGAGGGCTTGCAGATGCGGATTGAAAGCGTAGGGCTCGCAGAAGGCTATACGGCGGAACAGTATGCCGAACGACTCGAATATGAGATCGGCATCATCACCCGTATGAAGTTCCCCGGCTACTTCCTGATCGTTGCCGACTTCATCAAATGGGCCAAGGCCCATGGCATTCCGGTCGGGCCGGGCCGTGGTTCGGGTGCGGGCTCGCTCGTCGCTTATGCGCTGACGATTACGGACGTCGATCCGTTGCGTTTCTCGCTGCTGTTCGAGCGCTTCCTCAATCCAGACCGCGTTTCGATGCCCGACTTCGATATCGACTTCTGTCAGGATCGCCGTGAAGAGGTGATCCGCTATGTGCAGGAGAAATACGGGCGCGATCAGGTAGCCCAGATCATCACCTTCGGTACGCTTCAGGCGCGCGCCGTGCTGCGTGACGTCGGCCGCGTTCTCGAAATGCCCTATGGCCAGGTGGACCGGCTCTGCAAGCTCGTGCCACAGAACCCGGCCAATCCGGTGTCGCT
The DNA here is from genome assembly GCF_014138065.1 of Ochrobactrum sp. P6BSIII. Classification (NCBI taxonomy): domain Bacteria; kingdom Pseudomonadati; phylum Pseudomonadota; class Alphaproteobacteria; order Hyphomicrobiales; family Brucellaceae; genus Ochrobactrum; species Ochrobactrum sp. P6BSIII. The sequence continues at coordinate 117,914 of NZ_JACGXB010000004.1, forward strand.
GGCGCAGGCCATAGAAACCGAACCGAAGATCACCGAAGAGCGTGAGAAGGAGCCGGTCGTCGGGCGGCTTCTCGATATGGCGCTCAAGCTTGAAGGTCTCTACCGCCACGCTTCGACCCACGCCGCCGGTATCGTGATCGGCGACCGTCCGCTGTCGGAATTGGTGCCGATGTATCGCGATCCACGTTCCGACATGCCAGTCACCCAGTTCAACATGAAATGGGTGGAGCAGGCAGGGCTGGTCAAGTTCGACTTTCTTGGCTTGAAAACGCTGACGGTTCTCGAAACGGCGGTCAAACTCGTCGCGCGCAAAGGGATCGAGATCGATCTGACCCGGTTGCCGTTTGACGATGCGCTGACCTATGAGATGCTGTCGCGCGGTGAAACCGTCGGCGTGTTCCAGGTTGAAAGTGCGGGCATGCGTAAGGCGCTGCTCGGCATGCGCCCGGACCGGATCGAGGACATTATCGCGCTCGTCGCGCTCTATCGTCCGGGTCCGATGGAGAACATTCCGACCTATAATGCGCGCAAGAACGGCGAAGAGGAAATCGCTTCCATTCACCCGAAGATCGATCACCTGATCAAGGAAACGCAAGGCGTTATCGTTTATCAGGAACAGGTGATGCAGATCGCGCAGGTGCTGTCGGGCTATTCGCTCGGTGAAGCTGACCTTCTGCGCCGCGCCATGGGTAAGAAGATTCGCGAGGAAATGGACAAGCAGCGCGTCCGTTTCGTCACCGGCGCTATCGATGGCGGTGTCGACAAGGCGCAGGCGAATATGATCTTCGATCTGCTCGCCAAGTTTGCCGATTACGGCTTCAACAAGTCGCACGCGGCGGCTTACGCCATCGTCTCCTACCAGACCGCCTATATGAAGGCGCATTACCCGGTCGAGTTTCTCGCCGCGTCTATGACCTACGATATGTCGAACACCGACAAGCTCAACGATTTCCGTCGTGAAGCGAATCGTCTGGGCATTGAGGTTGTACCGCCCTCGGTCATGACATCGTTCCGTCCGTTTGAAGTCGGCGAGAAGCAGATTTTCTATTCGCTGGCTGCCATCAAGGGCGTCGGTGAGGCTGCCGTCGATCATATTGTGGATGTGCGTGCTCAGAAGCCGTTTGAAAGCCTTGAGGATTTCTGTGAGCGGATCGATCCGAGGATCGTCAATCGCCGCGTGCTGGAAAGCCTGATCAATGCGGGCGCGATGGATTGCTTCAAGCGTGAGCGCCCGGCAATGAGCGCGGGTATGGACCGCATCATGGGCTTTGCCCAGCGCACGCAGGAAAATGCGGCCAGCGGCCAGTCCGATATTTTCGGATTGTCCGGCGCACCGAAAGAGCAACTCATCCTGCCGCAGGCAGCGCCGTGGCTGCCGTCGGAAATGCTGCACCGCGAATTTCAGGCGGTCGGTTTCTATCTGTCGGCGCATCCGCTGGATGAATATCGCACCGTTCTTGATCGCATGCGTGTGCAAAGCTGGGCCGATTTCTCGGCTGCCGTGAAGCGCGGCGCCAATGCCGGGCGTCTGGCAGGCACAGTGACGGCACGTCAGGAGCGCAAGACCCGTACCGGCAACAAGATGGGCATTGTGCAATTGTCGGATGCCAGCGGCCAGTTTGAAGCCGTGCTGTTCTCGGAAGGTCTCGCGCAATATCGCGATCTTCTGGAAAGTGGCAAATCGGTGGTGATCACTGTGCAGGCTGAAGACCGCCCGGAAGGCATCGGTTTGCGAATACAGACCGTGCAATCGCTTGAAGATGAGGCCTGCCGTATGCAGAAGGCCATGCGGCTTTATCTGCGCTCTGCGGAAGCGGTTCGCCACATCGCGCCACATTTCAACACGCGTGGCGATGGACAGGTCAGCCTCATCGTCATCAAGGATAATGGCCAGCGCGAAGTTGAAATCGAGTTGCCGCATCGCTACCGCGTCAGTCCGCAGATTGCGAGTGCCATGAAAGCCATTCAGGGCGTTGTCGACGTGGAACTGGTTTAGAGCATTTCCAGCAAAAGTGTGAAGCGGTTTTGCGCAGGATAATGTGTTTTAAAGAGCCCGGTCGTGAGACCGGGCTTTTCTTTATGCCACGGATGGCACGCCTAGCGCTTTGCGCACTTCCGGTGCAACCTTGGTGCCAAACAGCTCAATCGATTTCATCGTATATTTATGCGGCAGATTGCCGAGTGCTGTCTGGAAAAGAAAGCGGTCGTGCTTGAAGTAGCTGTGCTGGGTCAGGATCTTGTCGATGACCTGCTGCGGACTGCCCACCAGAAGCGATCCACGCGGCTCACGCATGGCATCGAATTGCTCTCGCGTGGTCGGCGGCCAGCCGCGTTCGCGGCCAAGTTTTGCCATGACATGCGAATAAGACGGATAAAACTCATCCGCCGCTTGTTGTGCATTTTCAGCGACATAGCCGTGCGAGTTGATTCCAACTTTGAGCTTTTCCGGCGCATGACCGGCTTTTGCGCCAGCTTCGCGATAGAAATCGGTCAGTTGTGCAAACCGCTCCGGATAACCACCGATGATGGCAAGCGCCAATGGTAGTCCGAGAAGGGCGGCGCGACCGATCGAAGCTGGCGTGCCGCCGACAGCAAGCCATATGGGGAGTGTTTGCTGGACAGCACGAGGATAGACGCCCCGCCCGTCGATGGCCGCACGCGTTGTCCCGGTCCAGCTCACGCGTTCATTGTCGCGAATGGTCAGAAGCAGATCGAGCTTCTCGGCAAAAAGCGTGTCGTAATCGTCGAGATTGTACCCGAAGAGCGGGAAGGATTCGATGAAGGAGCCGCGTCCGGCCATGATTTCGGCGCGCCCATTCGAGATCAGGTCGAGCGTTGAAAACTGCTGATAAACACGCACGGGATCATCGGAGGAGAGAACAGTGACTGCGCTCGTCAGCCGGATGTTTTTTGTCCGCGAGGCTGCGGCGGCCAGAACAACTGCGGGTGCGGATATGGAATAATCGGGCCGATGGTGTTCACCAAGGCCGAAAACATCAAGCCCCACCTGATCGGCCAGCTCAATCTCCTCGATCAGATTGCTGATACGCTGTTGCGGCGAGATGGGCCTGCCGGTTTCCAGGTCTGGGCCAAGATCGCCAAAGGTATAGATTCCCAGTTCCATGAGGTTTCCGCCTGTTGTTTCTCAATCAATAAAGCCGGATGACATTCGCCACCCGGCTTTGATGCTAAAGCAGTTCTCGATCTACTTCGATAGGATCGAACGCGATCGCGAGGCTGTAATCAATAGGCAGCGGTGAAGCGCTTGCCGATATGCTTGCCCTGTTCGGCCTCATCGACAATGGCGACGGCCAGATCGGCGACCGAAATAGCACTTTCGCCCTTATCGTTGAAAACCGGCTCGTCGCCGCCAAGACGATATTTGCCCGTGCGTTCACCGGGCTGGAGCATGATTGCGGGGGATACGAAGGTCCAGTCTAGACCGTCTTCCTTGCGCAGTTCGTTCAGGGCTTCACGAGCGCCGAGCGCGCCTTCTTTCCATTCTGCGGGGAATTCAGCGGAATCGACAAGCTGCTGGCCGTTGATTGAAAGGCTGCCCGCGCCGCCAACAGCGATCAGGCGCTTGACGCCTGCCTTCTTGGCAGCCTCATTGATCGAGCGACTGCCCTTGATGTGGTTCTCACGAATATTCGCGTCGCCCCAGCCGGGATTGAAAGCGGAAATGATGATGTCGTGACCAGCAAGCTGCTTGGCCAGCGCGTCCGTGTCGTACACGTCCGTCTTGACGGCGGTTACATTGGCAAGCTGTTCAACCTTTTCCGGGTGGCGAACCAGCGCTGTAACATGATGACCGCGCGATGCGGCTTCTTTCAGGATTGCCGCGCCAACAAAACCCGTCGCGCCGATGAGTGCGATTTTAGCCATTCCAATTCCTTCCTTACGCTTTTATAGCGTTGCGGTTTAAGGTATGTTTCATAATCAGGTTATTTCTGGTAACTACATATGTCAGGCTTGAAGGCTTGTGAAGAACGCACTTCTACATGGGTAAGAAACATGGAAGTAACCGCCCAAAAGGCAAGGCGAGGTATGGGGAAGATTGCCAGCTCGGGCGCCGACCCAAAGCCTGATCGTTGCAACCGGGAGGTAATACCGAAGCATCCGGTTTGATCCGATGAAGCGAGTATGTGATAAGAATGACTATGACGATACCAACACGACCAGACGCCAAGACGCCGCTATTGTCTTCAACACCGGCCTTTGAGACGGACGGCAAGGGGTCTTGCCCGATCCGTGACGTGCTTGACCGTGTCGGCGACACATGGAGCATTCTGGTTGTATTCAGTTTGCAAAGCGGCTCTATGCGTTTCAATGCCTTACGGCGTGAAATTGAAGGAATCTCGCAGCGTATGCTGACAGTTACGCTGCGCTCGCTCGAGCGTGACGGGCTGGTTTCGCGCCATGTGCGTCCGACGTCACCGCCGGAGGTGGAGTATTCACTGACCGAGCTTGGCCATTCACTGGCGGGGCCTATCGACAGTCTGGGTCAATGGGCGGTCGCAAACCGAACGGCGTTGCGCAGCGCTCGCTCCCGTTTCGATAGCGAACAGGAATAGCAGGCTGGAACTGATTCCTGTCCGGCACGTTGGCCTTGGGGCGGCGTAACAGGAGACGATTCCATGCCTGCAAAATCTCAAGCCCAACAGAAAGCTGCGGGTGCCGCGCTTGCAGCCAAGCGCGGCGAGATCAAGCTCAGTGAGCTTTTCGGTGCATCGAAGGAAATGTATGAATCGATGACCGAGAAGGAACTGGAGGAATTTGCGGAGACCAAGCGCAAAGGCCTGCCTGAGCATGTCGACGACAAAAAGGCCTCCTGATTTGTAATCAAGGGGCCTCTTCGGTCTGGCGGTTGCCGGTGGGTTTACTCGGCGGCTTTGGTTTGAACCAGTTCGATGGCGGTCAGCTTGCCATTGGTGATGCCGCAACGCAGGTTGACGCCATCCCACTTATAGCCTGTGCTCTTGATGCGCGCTTCGCCCGGCACGGAGATCACGGCTGATACCTTGCGAGGGTCCTTGGTGCTGAACTTCGACGACGTATCATTGGTCGTTGCCGATGAAATGTCATCCTTGGTAAAGCCCAGACGATCGTATTTCTTGTCCTTCTTCACCAGATCATAGCCGCTGGCCACGCAATCGGCGACCTGCGGCGAGGCGTGCTGGTCCTTGACCAAAGTCTGGTAATTCCCGGTAAAATCTTTCGAGCGTTTCGGAACGGCGTCCGCGTGGGCGGCGCTCGCAAAGCCGATTGCGCAAATGGTGGAAAGTATAATTTTAGTCAATTGCATGCCCCACATCCTTTTCGGAAACCGTGCAAAATAAGCAACAAGAGCGCTTCCAACGATTCTATCTCAAGCGGAACCGTTCTGGAATCGATAATACCGCATCAAATTAGAAACCGGATTTGGATTTTTTTATGAATTCCGGGCGGTTAGAGTAAAACTCTCGTGACCACCTTACTGGCATATGCGTGCTGTGCAGCTCTTGCCATGACACCCCTGATCGAGATGCATATTGGTGCGGTGCGCCGCATCGCCATCGGGGCCGATAACGGTCATGAATAGCTTGCAGCTTGCGCCATGCACGGCGCGCCAAAAGGCCTTTTCCTTGTCGGCTCCGTTCCAGCCGCTTTCCAGCTCGGTCTTGCTGCCGTCGGAGAACGTGAACGACATGATGTCGAGCGCATTGCCAAACGCATGTTCGGAGACGCGGCCTGTCGATGCGCCATTCACCTTGCGGCATTGATAATCAGAGCCGGTGCCGATCTGCGTAATCTTGACGTCCTTGCCGTAAATATCGTGGGCAGCGTTTTTCACGTCGTTGCTCCACTGGGCCAGTGTCACTGCCATGGCGCAGTTCGTCGTGACGGGGTTTGCGAGCTTGAGCGGTTCGTCCTTGCCGATTGCCGTCAGTGATAGCGGCGAATGAACGCCGCATTGTGCGCCATCTGCGATGGGCGACAGGAGCTTGCCTTCGACGTCGCCGGAAATGAGCGCAGGGCAGGCGACCTGATAGACACGCTCGTCAGGGGCGGGTTTCGCAGGTTCAGGCTGTTTCGGCTCGGCATGTTCCGGCGGGGTTGGCTTTTCAGGCGGTACGATGACAGCAGGCTGGGCCTCGTTTTTCGGTCCGGGTTTCTCATCCGGTTTGGTTTCCGGTGCCGGTGCCGGGGCTGGCGTCGGCACTGGCGCTGCCTCCGGGACCGGTTCCGGTCTGGGAGCAGGTGTCGGAACGGGAACAACCACAGGCAATGCGGACTGGGATATCGGCCTTTCCGGCGTTTTCTGTTCCTGTCGGGGGGCAGGCTGCCTGCTTTGCCGCTTCTTTTGCGACTTCGCCGACGGGCGCTTGCGCTGCTGCTTTGCCTTTTGCGCGTCGCGTTTCAGGATTTTTTCGATGAATGTCTGCGCCTGGGCGGGCTGAGGGTAAAGGATCGCCGCTCCAGCCGGAGCGAGTAAACTGAGGGTGAGAATTGCGGTAATCGAATCTTTGCGGGATAGGAAACGGGGCAGAACCAGCAACACCGATGAACACCTCATATTCTACAGCCCCGACTGCATAATGCGGTAAATAGAGGCCACGTTCCTTCACGCTTGATGGCAATATGTTGCAAAGGACGGCAAAAAACGCTTTAAACGCCCGGTTATCAGGGCTTTGGCAAGCGTTCGAACTTGACAAGATGACATGCACATGACTAAAAGCCCGCCATCGCTGGCGCTTTAACGCGCTGGCGTTTCATTTGACGTGTCCCGTGGATGGAGATCGCTGCTGCGCGCTTCATCCTGTCAGTCCTCGAAAACGGAGGGCAGAGGAGGGCGCGTTTCCTGTCTGCGCCGTATGGCGCACTAACTTTTTGAAGGAAATGCGATGAGCAAGCGCGAATCCGCAAAGTATAAGATTGACCGCCGTCTTGGCGAAAACATCTGGGGCCGTCCGAAGTCCCCGGTTAACCGTCGTGAATATGGCCCTGGCCAGCACGGCCAGCGCCGCAAGGGCAAGCTCTCGGACTTCGGTGTGCAGCTGCGCGCCAAGCAGAAGCTCAAGGGTTTCTACGGCGATATCTCGGAAAAGCAGTTCCGCAAGACCTATGACGAAGCCGCTCGCCGCAAGGGCGACACGGGTGAAAACCTGATCGGTCTTCTCGAATCGCGTCTGGACGCTGTTGTGTACCGCGCAAAGTTCGTTCCGACGATCTTCGCTGCACGCCAGTTCATCAACCACGGTCACGTGAACGTGAACGGCCGTCGCGTCAACATCCAGTCCTTCCGCCTGAAGGCCGGTGACGTTGTTGAAGTTCGTGAAAAGTCGAAGCAGCTGGTTGTTGTTCTCGAAGCTGTTCAGCTCGCAGAACGCGATGTACCTGACTACATCGAAGCAGATCACAACAAGATGGTTGCGACCTACGCCCGCGTTCCGACCCTGACGGATGTGCCTTACGCCGTCCAGATGGAACCGAACCTCGTCGTCGAATTCTATTCGCGTTAATCTGGTCGCCTTCGGGCACCACTTATCGCAAAGAAATGGCCGCCCATGGTTTCCCCATGGGCGGCTTTTCTGTATGTAAAGCGCAGTACGAGACAGCATCCGAGAAGAACCATGAACGCTTTCGATCTGAACATTGCGCCAGATAATTCGCCCGGTATATCGGAAGACACCAGCGGAGACGGTTGCCATGCGCTGTTTCGCGAAGTGCCCACTTCGGTCGAATTCAACAAGCTGCGCAAGCGCCTTCTGCGTCTGACGCGTCAGGCTATCGAAGATTTCGGGATGGTGAAGCCGGGCGAGCGCTGGATGATCTGTCTGTCCGGCGGCAAGGATTCCTATGGCCTGCTGGCGCTGCTGCTCGACCTCAAATGGCGCGGACTGCTGCCGGTGGAACTGCTGGCCGTCAATCTGGATCAGGGGCAACCGAATTTTCCAAAGCACATTCTGCCCGATTTCCTGAATCGCTATGGCATCGAGCATCGCATCGAATATCAGGACACCTATTCAATCGTGACGGAAAAGCTGCCAGAGACCAGCACCTATTGCTCGCTCTGTTCGCGCCTGCGTCGCGGCAACCTCTATCGTATCGCTCGTGAGGAAGGCTGCTCGGCCATTGTTCTCGGCCATCATCGCGAGGATATCCTCGAAACCTTCTTCATGAACCTGTTCCATGGCGGACGTCTCGCCGCGATGCCGCCGAAGCTTTTGAACGACGAAGGCGACCTGATGGTTTTCCGCCCGCTGGCCTATGCTGCGGAAGACGACCTTGAGAAGTTTGCGACGGCCATGCAGTTTCCGATCATTCCATGCGACCTGTGCGGCAGCCAGGAAGGGCTCCAGCGCAATGCCATGAAGGCCATGCTGACGGATATTGAAAAGCGCATGCCGGGCCGTAAGGACACGATGATCCGCGCTATGACCAACGTGCGTCCGAGCCACCTGCTGGACCGCAAGCTGTTCGATTTCGCAGGCCTGATGGCTGGCCCGCATGAGGAGAAGAGTGAGGGGAATGACAGTGCGCTTTGATGAAGGCCAGATCGACTGGCTTGCCGATCTTTTGGCAGAGGCCGCCCAACAGGAAGTCATGCCGCGTTTCCGCAAGCTTGATGCGGACGATATCCGACAGAAAACATCGCCAGCCGATCTGGTAACGGAAGCCGATGTCAATGCAGAGCGCTTTATCACCGCAAAGCTGAAAGAGCGTTATCCCGATGCTATGATCGTGGGTGAGGAAGCTTGTTCCGATAATCCAGCCTTGCTCGATGGGCTCGGCGATGCCGATTTTGCTTTCACCATCGATCCGGTGGACGGCACATTCAATTTCGCATCCGGTGTGCCGCTCTTTGGTGTGATGCTGGCCGTTGTGTCCAAAGGCGAGACCGTAGCGGGTATTATTCACGATCCGGTTGGCAATGACTGGATCATGGCCTCAAAGGGTAGCGGTAGCTATGTTCGCCATGCTAGCGGCAGCACGCGAAAGGTGCGCGTTGCCGAACCTGCTGGTATCAACCAGATGACAGGCTCGATTTCATGGCAATATACGGCTGAGCCGATGCGTTCCCGTCTGGCGCGCAATCACACGAAATTTCTGTCGCAGATCGGTTACCGCTGCGCGGCGCATGAATATCGCATTCTCGCGACAGGCGGTGCGCATTTCGCCGTCTACAACAAGCTCATGCCGTGGGATCATTTGCCCGGCGCGCTGATCCATCAGGAAGCGGGCGGCCATCTCGCACGCTGGGACGGCAGTGAATATCACCCGTCGCATATCGGTGGCGGCATATTGGCCGCACCGAGCAAGGAGAGCTGGCAGGCCATTCAGGCTGCGCTCTGGGAAGAATGAGAACAAAAAGCCCGCCAATTGGCGGGCTTTTTGTTTGGTCTTATCCGACGACATGTTCGGCAGGCGGGTTTTGCACCTGGAACAGTCTGCCGCGTTCGGCGATCAGCACGCAGATCAGTGCAACGAAACCAAGCACGCCGTAACCCATCGCGACAGGCGTTGTAGTGCCGTCAAAGGCTTGACCGATGATCGCCCCCAGCGCAGCACCGATGACGGTTTGGGCAAAGCCCAGCACAGACGAGGCCGTGCCTGCCACTTCGCCCAGCGGCTCCATGGCGAGCGCGTTGAAATTGGCGGTCACGAGGCTGAACGAGAACATGATGGTCATGTAGATCGCCATCAGCAACGGGAATGGCACAGGATCGACAAGCACAATCGACAGCACCATCCAGAGCAGGCTGAAACTGGTAAAGACCAGCAGCATCGTCTGGGAAATGCGGCGCATACCGTAACGCCCGACCAGTCGGGAGTTGAGGAATGAAGCGAGCGCCAGCGTCATGGCAACCGCTGCAAAGGCCAGCGGAAACAAAGACCCAAGCTTGTAGATTTCCACGAAGATCTGTTGGGCCGAATTGATATAGCCAAACAGGGCACCGAGGATGAACGACGTGCCGAGCATGTAGAACAGGGCAACACGGTTGGACAGCACGATACCAAAGCCGCCAATCACGCTTTTGATGGTCAATGGACGGCGCTGGTCTGTAGGGAGCGTTTCAGGCAACCGAACGAAGGCCCAGATGCCCACAATCAACGCCATGATAGCCATGGACAGGAAGATCAGGTGCCATTCGCCGAACAGCATGATCAACTGTCCGGTCGCTGGTGCAATGACGGGCAGGATCATGAAGATCATCATCACCAGCGACATGACTTCCGCCATCTGGCGTCCGGCAAAGCGGTCACGAACCACCGAAACCGCAATAACGCGTGTTCCGGCGGCGCCAAGTCCCTGAAGTACGCGCAGGATGATGAGTGTGGTGAAATCCTTGACCATGGCGGCGCCGAGTGCGGCCAGTACATAAATCACCAGCCCGCCGAACAGTGGCGCGCGACGGCCGAAACGGTCGCTGAGCGGTCCATAGAACAGCTGTGAGACACCAAAGCCGAGCAGATAGGCGGTGATCACGAATTGAACGTGGTTTTCCGACTGCACGCCAAGGCTTGCACCAATCTGCGGCAAGCCGGGCAGCATGATATCAACCGCCAGCGCATTGATGGCCATGATAGCTGCGATCAGTGCAATGAATTCGCCACGCCCGTGCATGGAAGTTTTTTGATCTGGCGAGGCGTGCTTTATGTCGATCGGCATGACTGACATTCCTTGGCATAATGACGCGCCGCGCCTGAAAAGGGCGGTGCGAACGTCGAAATCTCGAAAATGGGGCACCCGGCAGAAGCTGCCGTCGGAAAAAAACGAAAAGGCGCCGATGAACGGCGCCTTTATAAAAAGCTAAGACTAAAGCCGTATGACCGGCTATTAATCCTCAAGCAGCCTTGGTGGCAATACCTTTATCGGTAAAAAGTGCTTGTAGTTCGTTGGACTGGAACATTTCGCGCACGATGTCGCAGCCGCCAACGAATTCACCCTTCACATAAAGCTGCGGGATGGTCGGCCAGCTGGAATATTCCTTGATGCCCTGACGAATCTCGTCGGAGGCGAGCACGTTCACGCCCTTATAGTCGACGCCGAGATAATCAAGGATCTGAACGACCTGACCGGAAAAACCGCACTGCGGAAAGCCGGGTGTGCCCTTCATGAAAAGCACGACGTCGTTGGTCTTCACTTCGTTGTCGATGAAATCGTTAATGCCGGTCATCTCGTTTCCTTTCAGAGCGTGTGCCCAATGTCGTCAGAACATATGGGCATCATCACGCTTCAAACAAACTCGCCGGGTCGATTTCCGGCATAATTGGGAGGTCACTCCCAATATAATCATTTACATGCTCGTAACCACCCCGTTCGGGTGAAAGCAAGTCAAATACGCGCGAAGTGCCGGATTCAAGGGGCAACATCTTGCCGCAGCAGTTGTCGCCCGCTCAATAAAGCGCTTGCCTTATTCCGGTACGCTGGTCTGCAGGGCGAGCGCGTGAAGCACGCCGCCCATGTTGCCCTTCAGCGCGTCATAGACCATCTGATGCTGCTGCACGCGCGACTTGCCGCGGAAACTCTCCGCGACCACTTCGGCTGCATAATGATCCCCGTCTCCGGCAAGGTCGCGGATCGTCACCTTTGCGCCGGGAATCCCTTCGCGTATCAGTTTTTCGATCTCATGAGCGTCCATAGCCATGCAAAAACTCCCGCCGTTTCCAGCTTCTTATCGTTGTTATTCATCGAATCGTACCGCACCATCGTGGAACGTCAATGAGTATCTGTCTAATGTTTAAATGCCACACACGCGATCCATACAAGCAAAACGCCCGGACGAGATATTCATCCGGGCGTTGAAGTCGTGTTCGCTTTGCTACGATCAGTTATCGCTGACCGGTTCACCGCTCATGAAGCTAGGGAACCATCCTTCGAAAGCCTGCATCAGTTCTGCGACGCTCGCATCAACGGCATCACCAAACGTCAGACGGTCGCCGCCGACCTGACCCAGAATGCGGAACGGAACGCCTGCGCCCTCGGCATTAAGCGCAATGAGCTTGGCCATTTCCGGCGTTGCAGCAATCACATAACGCGCCTGATCCTCACCGAACAGAACAGCATGCGGCAGGCCGTCGCCAGCGTTGAGGGTCGCGCCCTTGCCGGACTTGATCGCCATTTCGGCGACAGCAATTGCCAGTCCACCGTCGGAAAGGTCATGGCAGGCCGTGACCTGACCGTTGCGAATTGCCGAACGGACGAACTCGCCGTTGCGCTTTTCCATCGAAAGATCGACAGTCGGGGCAGGGCCGTCTGCACGGTCGAACAGATCGCGCAGATAGATCGACTGGCCGAGATGTGAGCCGTCGCCGCCAAGCAGAACCAGCGTGTCGCCGTCCTGCATGCCGCCGATCTTGGCCGTCTGCGACCAATCCGGAATGAGGCCGACACCAGCAATGGTCGGGGTCGGCAGAATGGCCTGACCGTTGGTTTCGTTATAAAGCGAAACATTGCCCGAAACGATCGGGAAATCGAGGGCGCGGCAGGCTTCGCCAATACCTTCGATGGCCTTGACGAGCTGGCCCATGATTTCCGGCTTTTCAGGATTGCCGAAGTTCAGATTGTCGGTCGAAGCCAGCGGCTCTGCGCCGGTCGCCGTGATGTTGCGCCAGCATTCGGCCACAGCCTGCTTGCCGCCTTCGAACGGGTCCGCTTCGCAATAACGCGGCGTCACATCCGACGAGAAGGCAAGCGCCTTGGTGTCATGGCCTTCAACGCGGATCACACCGGCATCGCCGCCGGGAACCTGCAAGGAATTGCCCTGAATGAGCGTGTCATACTGTTCGTAGACCCAGCGACGCGACGAAAGATCCGGCGAGCCGATGAGCTTGAGGAGCGCTGCCGAATAGTCGTCCACCTGCGGCACATTGCTGGCCGGGAGCGGTGCGTGCTTGCCCGGTTCCATCCACGGACGATCATATTCCGGTGCCTGGTCGCCCAGATCCTTGATCGGCAGATTGGCGACTTCCACGCCCTGATGAATGACGCGGAAACGCAAATCGTCGGTCGTCTTGCCGACAATGGCGAAGTCGAGGCCCCACTTGCGGAAGATCGCCTGCGCTTCGGCTTCCTTTTCCGGCTTCAGAACCATGAGCATGCGCTCCTGGCTTTCCGAAAGCATCATTTCATAGGCCGTCATGTTCTCTTCGCGGACCGGAACATGGTCGAGAATGAGTTCAATGCCGAGGTCGCCCTTGGCGCCCATTTCAACAGCCGAACAGGTGAGGCCAGCCGCACCCATGTCCTGAATGGCGATAACCGCGCCGGAAGCCATCAGCTCGAGGCAGGCTTCGAGCAGGCATTTTTCAGTAAACGGATCGCCGACCTGAACGGTGGGGCGCTTTTCATCAATCGATTCGTCGAATTCAGCCGAAGCCATAGTCGCGCCGCCGACGCCGTCGCGGCCAGTCTTGGCACCCAGATAGACGACCGGCAGGCCGACGCCCTTGGCTTCCGACAGGAAGATGCCGTCATGCTTGGCAAGACCGGCAGCAAATGCATTGACGAGGATATTGCCGTTATAGCGCTTGTCGAAGTTCACTTCGCCGCCAACGGTCGGCACGCCGAAGGCATTGCCATAGCCGCCGACGCCGGAAACGACGCCCGATACCAGATGACGGGTTTTCGGATGGTCAGGCTCGCCGAAGCGCAGCGCGTTCATTGCCGCAACGGGACGTGCGCCCATGGTGAACACGTCGCGCAGAATGCCGCCAACGCCGGTCGCTGCACCCTGATAGGGCTCGATATAGGACGGGTGGTTGTGGCTTTCCATTTTGAAGACGACGCAATCGCCGTCACCAATGTCGACAACGCCTGCATTTTCGCCGGGGCCCTGAATAACGCGCGGACCTGTGGTCGGCAGCGTGCGCAGCCATTTCTTCGAGGACTTGTAAGAGCAATGCTCGTTCCACATGGCCGAGAAAATGCCGAGTTCGGTAAAGCTCGGTTCGCGTCCGATCAATTCGAGAATACGCTGATACTCGTCCGGCTTGAGGCCGTGGGATTCGATGAGTTCCGGCGTGATTTCGCGATTATTGGAATTGGAAATAGTCATGGGAATGGGCAACCCCGTCGCAGGCTGTGGCACCCGAAAACCTTCCGCCGAAGGCTGGGCATCTAAGGTTTCAAGGGGTCTCTTTAACCTAACTCTGTTGGAAGCGCGACAGGAAAATGCCGCTTTCCCGGCCTGATTCAGCATCTTGCCGCATCAAGGCTCCAACAGTCCTGTAACGGGCAGCGTTTATACGCTGCCCTCATAGCCCGCCTGCTCGTTTTCGAGTAGTTGCCGCAATGTCAGGAAACTGCTCTCGACGATGTTTCGGTCGATTGGGGAGGAGAAGGCGATGCGCACGCGATGATAAATCTGATCGACGCGACCGGCTTTGAACTCGTCTTCATCGTCAATCAGAATGCCGCTTTCATAGGCTGCAGCCTTGAATGTGCCAGATAGCCACGGCTCGGGCAGCCCCATCCAGAGGAAAGGAATATTGGGGCGGGACACAAAGTCGAAGCCAGAGAAAACGCGGCGTGCGATTTCCTCGCGCGCTTTGGTTTCTATGCGGCTTTTCTCGCGGATAGCGTCGGCTGCACCAGAAAGCACAAGCTGCGCGCCAGTTTCGGCCAGAAGAAAAGCCACGCCGCCCGTCATCATCTTGTGTGTGACCTTCACACGCTGCGCGCAATGCGGCGGGCAGGAAACCCATCCGCTGCGTATGCCAGCGGCAACGGCTTTGGACAGGCTTGATACGACGAATGTACGCTCTGGCGCAAAACTCGCCAGCAGTGGAATGTCGCTTTCGCACATGCCGCCGTAAATATCGTCCTCGATGAGCCAGACATTATAGCGTCGCGCGATATCGGCGATGGCGCGCCGCCGCTCTTCCGTCATGGTCGCAAGCGTTGGATTGTGCAGGGTTGGCATGAGAAATGCCAAAGTTGGGTGCTGCTGGCGGCAGGCGCGCTCGAATTCTTCCGGAATGAGGCCATATTCATCATGTGCAGCCTGAATGGTGCGCCTTCCGAGAAGTCGCACCGAACGGTTGATCTGCGCATAGGTCAGATTTTCGAACAGGATGCGGTCGCCCGGATTGGTAAAGGCCGTGATGATGGCAATGCTCGCGGCCTGCGCGCCATTGGTGATGACAATGCTGTCGAGATCCGGCTGCCAGCCAGCCCTGCCGAGCCATTTCTGGCCTGACTCCAGCCAGTGCTGCGGAAACTGACGCGAATAATTGGCAATCTCCTGCGGAAAATCACGATGAATGTCGGCGCTGATCCTGGCGAGCACTTCGTGCTGGCCAACCTCTGGCGCCGATGTGGAATCGAGCCGGATTTTGCCCATCGGCACATCGGCAGGCTTTGTGCCGATCAGTCCGGGTGGGACAAGTCCGGATTCGGACGGCTCTTCGCCGAGCACATAGGTGCCGCGTCCCACTTCGCCGGTGACAAGGCCACGTTCGTGGGCAAGTGCATAGGCGCGCCCGATTGTACCGATTGTCACCTTCAGATCGAAAGCGAGATTGCGCTGCGGCGGCAATTTTACGCCCGCAGGCAGTCCACCACTACCAATCGCTTCTTCAATGGCATCCGCCAATTGCAGGTAAAGCGGACCAGTTCTGCTTGATAGGTCAGGAATCCAATTTGTCATGGTGACAACTTATAAATTGTATCGATTACTGAGTCAATTATAGAGTCATTCCAACGCTGAGTGATGATACGGCAACCAGATTTGCTGCGAGTAAACTTCAAATCTGGTCCGTTTGGACATCTGACGAGCAGAAGAATGGATCGAACAATGTTTTACTTCAGGCCTCAGACCGAGACAATAGATACAATTCTACCGATACCCGATGCTGATCGCATAAGTGACCTGCCTCAAGGCTTGCATGCCCAGCTGGCAGCTGCGACGGAAGAGGGGACGGATGTGGGCCTGCTGCGTCGATTTGTGAACTGGCTTTCATACATCAGCATGATGCGTCGCAGCCGCTTGGCGCTGTACGAAATGACGGATGAACAATTGCGCGACATCGGTCTCAAGAGAAGCGAGGCTGAACGCGAAGCACGTAAAGTGCGTTTTCATCTCCGTTAGAGATATCAAGGTAAAGTCCGGCATTGCGGCGCTGGTTGGCAAATCTGCGCCTGCAATAATTGAGATATGTATTAGGGATGTCGCGGTAGCTCTTTCAAAGAAATAGGGGGCGATAAAACCGGCTCAACTAGTTGTAATTGTTAATTTTTATGAAGTTGTTAGCATACTAATTATTGAAACATTTGCATAAAGCTAATGTTATAATTAGGAGGCTGCTGTAATGAACTACATCAGACCAACCAGTGAAGTAATTGACGTCATTACCATTCTTCCGAATGTCGATCTTGAGAGTGATTTGAACGCAAGATTGCGCGCTCAGCCGCCTTCGGATGAGCCGCACCGCATAAGCAGCGTATGGACATGGATTGTCGATGAAGTTCGATTTTCTCTGAACAGGCAGCGGACGAGGCGGATGCTCCGGGAACTGGATGATCGACAGCTACAAGATATCGGCATCAGGCGGGACGAAATTTGAAGCCTACCGTCCGGAAAAAAGAGCTGGTCTTGCGGAAGCTAGGCGCAAAGTGAATGGGAAAAACCCAAGCTGATGGAAGTGGACCGGTATTCTAAACGACATATATGTGTCGCTTTATCTTTGAAGAGTGATGCAATCGAATGAACCCCTCCCGTGAGATCGCGGGAGGGGTTATTGATTTCAACAGCCTTTTTGGCCGGATGCCCAGCGATTGACGTCGCTGAGGATGCGATTGCCATGACTTTCCTGAAGCATTGGGCCGAACGTTTCGACGCGTGCTGGATTGCCTTCCGCCTGAACGACCAGCAGCGGGCGCGCTGCAGGGTTATGGCCTGGTACAACGAGAATACGCGGACGGCCGCTATAGGAATTCAGTTCCGGCGCCAGTGTATAGCTGCGGAAATCCTTGTCCTTGGATTTGAACCAGCAGCTATTGGCGGCCAGCGCGATGCGTTCCATTGTCGGCAGCGCAGCCTTGCTGACATTTTGCGTGACGGGCCCACTGGCCGGGCGCGGTGTACAGGCCGCAAGAAGCGCAATCGCAGGCAAGGCGATAAGAGCGATGGTCTTTTTCGTCAAGAAACGAACTCCAAAAGGGCACGCCACCGGGAGGACTGAGGGCGGCATGCGAAAATAATGACAGAAACGGGGATGCTACCGGCTTTAAGCCAGATGCGGCATGAAGGCTTTCAGCCCGTCGCTCATCTCGTTCCAGATGCGCTCAAAGGCCGGGTGCTGCTTTGCCTTCGCGGCATATGCATCGAATTTCGGAAACGCGTCCAGCAGATCCGGCTTGTTCGACAGTTTCTTCAACGGTTCCATGAGAAAACGCACCGGCAGCAACCAGGCATCAGCCAGTGTCGGTTCTTCGCTGACGGCGTAGAACGTATCTGGAAGGCGATGTTCGATCACCGACAGGCCGGTGTTCAGCTTTTCAAACAGGCGATCAATGGTTGCGCTGTCGCGCTCCGGTTTGCTCAACAGGATGAACAGTTTCATTGCCGGTCCGAGCACTTCCAGCTCGATCACGCGGGCCAGAAGCCGGATCAGCGCGCGCTGGCGCGGCGTGCCGGGCAAGAGCGGCTTTTCAGGAAAATGATCTTCGAGATATTCGGCGATCACAACGGCTTCGAAAAGCGTTTCGCCGGAACTGGTAATCAGCACCGGAACACGGCGCAGAGGCGTGATTTCACCAAAATCAGCCGGGAAAGGATAGGGCAGAGTGATCGGCTTGAAGGGCAGATCCTTCAGATAAAGGACACTGCGCACAAAAGCTGAGTAAGGGGAAAGTGGTCTAGAATAGAGTTGCATTGCGCGGTCCCCCCGATTCGGTTGCCAAGGAATTCTCCCAAGGCAAAACTGCCATGAAAACAGGCTTCAAGCTAGACTGGTTTTCGCTGGCGGGAAAGCGGGACGTGGGAACGTTATCTTACCGACGATGCAATTCGGTGAAGGAAATAAAAAAGGGCGGCCTCATGGAGAACCGCCCTTTTTGAGAAATCGATTAGGCTGCGATGCCCAGAGCGCCTGCAAAAAGTGCGCGCCCATCGTCGCCGCCATGGGCGGCTTCAATCAGGTTTTCCGGATGCGGCATCATGCCAAGCACATTGCCGCGCGCACTGACGATGCCGGCAATATCATTGACCGAACCGTTCGGGTTGGTGCCTTCCGCATAACGGAAAACGACCTGACCTTCGCCTTCGATGCGCTTCAGCGTTTCGGCATCGGCAAAATAATTGCCGTCATGATGCGCGACCGGGCAGCGGATGATCTGGTTCTGCTGGTAACCGCGGGTGAAAGCGGTGTTGGCATTGCTGACTTCCAGCTTCACTTCGCGGCAGACGAACTTCAGCGAGGCGTTGCGCATCAGCGCGCCTGGCAGCAGGCCGGCTTCAACGAGAATCTGGAAACCGTTGCACACGCCCATAACCATGACGCCCTTGTCGGCCTTCTCGCGCACGGCCTGAAGAACCGGCATACGGGCTGCAATCGCACCGCAGCGCAGATAGTCGCCGTAAGAGAAGCCGCCGGGGATGAGGATCAGGTCGACATCGTCCGGAATGCTGGTATCGGTCTGCCAGACCGTGACAGGAGCCTGACCGGTGATCTTGGTGAGTGCTGCGATCATGTCGCGGTCACGATTGAGGCCGGGAAGGAGAATGACAGCGGATTTCATGGGCGTCTGCTTCCTTTGTTTGGCTCAGCCGATGGCGATGGAATAATCTTCGATCACCGTATTGGCGAGGAGCTTGTCGCACATGGCCTTCAGCTCTGCTTCGGCCTTGGCCTTGTCGGTGCCTTCGAGTTCGAGGTCGAACACCTTGCCCTGACGTGCCGAGTTGACGCCAGCAAAGCCGAGGCTGCCGAGTGCGCCGACGATTGCTTTGCCCTGCGGGTCTAGAACGCCGTTTTTCAGTGTAACGGTGACGCGTGCCTTGATCACTCTGTGGTTCCTGTAGCTCTAGATTTGGTTCTCACAACTTCAGACAGAAATCTGGAGCTGCTGGTCGCGAATGAAACGGCCCGGAAGGTTTTGTCTTAGAGGCTCCCGGGCCGATCAGATTATTTCACAAGCACGGGGCCGGAAGGACGGGGCGAGTCATTCTCGTTCATGATGCCGAGACGGCGCGCCACTTCTTGATAGGCCTCGACCAGTCCGCCCATATCGCGGCGGAAGCGATCCTTGTCGAGCTTGTCGTTGGTGTTGATATCCCAAAGACGAGCCGAGTCCGGGGAGATTTCGTCGGCGACGACGATCCGCATCATGTCGCCTTCCCACAGACGGCCACATTCGATCTTGAAGTCGACAAGCTGGATGCCGACGCCCAGGAACAGGCCGGAGAGGAAGTCGTTGACGCGAATGGCAAGTGCCATGATGTCATCGATTTCCTGCGGGCTGGCCCAGCCGAATGCAGTGATGTGTTCTTCCGTGACCAACGGATCTTCGAGCGCGTCGGCCTTGTAATAAAACTCGATGATCGAGCGCGGCAGCACCGTGCCTTCCTCGATCCCGAGGCGCTTGGACAGCGAACCGGCTGCAACATTGCGGATCACGACTTCCAGCGGAATGATTTCCACTTCCTTGATCAGCTGCTCACGCATGTTGAGACGGCGGATGAAATGGGTTGGTATTCCGATACGGTTCAGCTGGGTAAAAATATATTCGGAAATGCGGTTGTTGATGACACCCTTTCCGTCCACGACTTCGTGCTTTTTCTTGTTGAACGCGGTTGCATCGTCCTTGAAGAACTGGACCAGCGTTCCTGGCTCGGGGCCTTCGTAAAGAATCTTGGCCTTGCCCTCGTAAATACGGCGGCGACGGTTCATGGCTTTTCTCGGATTTCCATATCTATGGTGATCGGCTCTAAGCCGCTATTCTCGCGGGCTACCTATAGCAAATAAGGGCTTTTAACAATCCTGCTTCGTGCCGGTTCCCCCGTTTTCGGTGTTTCCAGAGCGTGTATCGATCCGATTGCATCCGATCGGCGCTCCAGTTCATGTTTTGGCGCGCATCTATTCCGAAAATGTTTCGCACTTTTCGGGATGCGTTTTAGTGCAAGATTATGGACGAGCTACAAGAAATTGATTTGCCGCTCTTGTATAATCTTGCTCCCCTTGCCAGCATTAGGCAAGAGAATGGGTGACGATCTCTTCCTAATGGGAGTTGTTGGGAGTTTTGTGAATGACGACAGGTATGGACGATCGCCGCGATACTTTCGAAAAGAAATTCGTGCACGATGCTGACTTGCGCTTCAAAGCCGAAGCGCGCCGCAACAAGCTTCTCGGATTGTGGGCTGCCGAGCGGCTCGGCAAGAAGAACGGCGAGGCGGAAGCCTATGCCCGCGATGTGGTTGCAGCCGATTTTCTCGAGGTCGGTGACGGCGATGTGTTTCGCAAAATCCGTACCGATTTCGACGATGCAGGTCTCCCCGACAGTGACGAAACGATCCGCCAGAAGATGCAGCTCTTCCTTGAGGAAGCGATCCACCAGATACAAGAAGATTGAAGCGATAGGGTGGAAGTGCAGGCTTCCGCCCTATGTTTTATTTGCCCGTTATTCTGAAATGCCATTCTTATGAAATGCCAGTTGTGAAATGAAGGAAATCCCTATGTCGTTGTCTTCGCGTTTGCGTGCCGGTGAAACTGTTCTCTCGGCGTGGTCGTCTCTTCCTGAGCCGTTGACGGTTGAAATCCTCGCTCATACTGCTTTTGACGCTGTCACGCTGGACATGCAGCATGGCGGTCATGACGAGGCAAGTGTGCTGCGCAGCGTTGGTCTCATTCTGAACGCCGGAAAGCCGCCGGTGGTGCGTATTCCCGTCGGTCGCTTCGATATGGCAAGCCGTGCGCTGGATTTCGGTGCTCAGGCGGTGATTGCTCCGATGATCAATTCCGCCGAAGATGCGCGCAAGTTCGCGGCGGCCATGAAATATCCGCCGGTGGGCGAACGTTCATGGGGGGTTTTCCGCCCCAATGCCGATTATGGCACGCCCGGTTCCAATGATTATCTGACAACGGCAAACCAGGACACGCTTGCTTTCGCGATGATTGAGACGCGCGATGCCTATGATGCGCTGGACGCTATTCTGGATGTGCGCGGCATTGACGGCGTATTTGTCGGCCCGGCTGATTTCTCGATTGCCTGGAGCAATGGACGCGAGGCCAATCCGAATTCTGACGCTATCGTCGAACCGATCAGCAATATTGCGCGCAAGGCTGCTGCTGCGGGCAAAATCGCGGGCATTTACTCGCCGTCGCCGGAATTTGCGCGACGTTATATTCCACTGGGCTTCCGCTTTGTGACCGTCAGCAATGAAGGCGGCTATCTGCGCCTTGCCGCGCAGAAGCTGGTAGACGTTGTTCGCGCCTGACTTTGGTCCAGATCGTTGAATAGACAAAAGGCGGGTTTGAAACCCGCCTTGTGTCTCAGTGTTGTTTTGGCGCCTGGAGTTGCGTCATGAACTCCGCAAACACCATCGAGCCTTCCGGCCAAGGGCCGTGGCCTGAATCCGAGTTGATATGACCGGACTCGCCAGCATCGATGAGCATCGCGCCCCAATCCTTCACGACCTCTTCGGCAGCTTCGAAGCTTGAGAAAGGATCGTTGCGGCTTACGACCGTGATGGTCGGGAAGGGCAGTCGTTCACGCGGATAGGGACCGAAGGTCATCAGATGCTTCGGGCGAATGCTCTCATTCGAGACATCCGGCGGCGCGACGAAAAACGCGCCTGCGATCTTGTGCTGGATCAACGGCACAGCGTGCAAGGCTGTGGCCACACCCAAAGAATGCGCAACCAGCACAATGGGCTTTGTTGCGGCATTCGCGGCCTTGACCACTTCACCGACCCAATCGTCGCGCACTGGCTTCGACCATTCGGCCTGCTGCACACGGCGCGCGGTTGAGAGCTTGCTCTCCCAACGGGTCTGCCAGTGGTCGGGGCCGGAGTTGGTATAGCCGGGAATAATGAGAATATCTGCGTCTTTGACTTTCATAGCCCCCATTTAGATCGCCTTAGTCAGTTCTTCAAGCGCTTCGACGTGCGCCGAAACGCATACGAATGTTGAACAGCCTGTTCGCAGATCGCGATCTTGTGAACGATGCGGCAAACAGCGATGTTTAGGGCGAGCAAAACGCGAAGGAGAGCATAGGCCATGGCAATCAGCAGACGTTCGGTGCTTGGCGCTACGGGAGCTGCTGTGATGGCCGGTATATTGCCCGCGCGTGCAGACATGCCGTCGAAGGAGAATGATATGACACAGCAATTGAAGACGCCGGTTACTGAAACGACCCGTCCTGTTGCACCGCTTCCATTTGCCATGACCGCGCCGATGCGCGTGGCGCGCATTGGTCTCAAGGCACGCGATGCGGAAACGCTGGCTGAATATTACCGCGACGTTGTTGGCTTGCGCGAAATGAGCCGTCGTGGCGCGTCCATCGTTCTCGGCGCCGGAGATCGCGAATTGATGGAAATCGAACAGTTCTCGGCTGCTCGTCCGGATGATCCGCGCAGTGCCGGTCTTTACCACACGGCGTTCTTGCTGCCGACGCGAGGCGATCTGGCGCGCTGGTCGCGCCGGGCTATCGACAAGCAATTGCCGGTTGTCGGCGCTTCGGACCATGATGTCAGCGAAGCTATCTACCTGACCGATCCGGAAGGGAACGGCATCGAGATCTATTCCGACCGCCCGCATAAGAATTGGCAGTGGAATGGCGACCGCGTGAAAATGGGCACGGAAGCGCTTGATGTGCGCGGCTTGCTCGATGTCATCAAGACAGAAGGCGGAGAATGGACCGGTGCGCCGCAGAACACGGTCGTTGGCCACGTGCATCTGCGTGTCGGTAACGCGCATGACGCGGAAACCTTCTGGCACAACGAGCTTGGGCTGGAAACGGTGCAGACCTATGGCGACCGGGCTGTGTTTATGTCCACCGGGCGTTACCACCACCATATCGCGGCCAATGCCTGGCAGAGCGCCGGTGCTGGCAAGCGCGATGCGGATCGGACAGGCCTTGCCTGGGTCGAGCTGGAAGATACGCGCGGCGGCGACAACAGTTCCTTCGTCGATCCTTGGGGCAATGTGGTCAATACGATCAAGACCAAGGCTTAAAGGCTACGCAAATCTAAAAATAAAAAGCCCCATGTTTTCAAAAACATGGGGCTTTTTCTAATGTGAAAAAATGACTTGAAGGGTGATCGTTTCAGATCAGTCGAACCCTTGTTGTCCCCCCTCATCCTGAGCAGGTGCGTAGCACCGTGTCGAAGGGCGAGGGCAGACGCTTTACTTGTTTCCCTCTCCTTCGAGACGCCGTTTTCAACGGCTCCTCAGGATGAGGGAAACGGCAGCGCCAGAACCAGAACCTAAATCTTCCTTAGCCGAAGACGCGCTTGAAAATCGTGTCTACATGCTTGGTGTGGTAGCCGAGATCGAACTTCTCGCGGATCTGCTCTTCGGAGAGGGCTGCACGCACTTCCGCGTCGCCGAGCAGTTCTTCGAGGAAGTCTGCACCCTGTTCCCAGACCTTCATGGCATTGCGCTGCACGAGACGATAAGCGTCTTCGCGCGATACGCCAGCTTGCGTCAGTGCGAGCAGGACGCGCTGCGAATGCACCAGACCGCGGAACTTGTTCATGTTTTTCAGCATGTTGTCTGGATAGATTACCAGTTTCTCGACCACGCCAGCCAGGCGGTTAAGCGCGAAATCGAGCGTGATGGTGGTGTCCGGGCCAATGGCGCGCTCGACGCTCGAATGCGAAATATCGCGTTCGTGCCAGAGAGCGACGTTTTCCATCGCAGGCGTGACCGACATACGCACCAGACGGGCGAGGCCGGTCAGGTTTTCGGTCAGAACCGGGTTGCGCTTGTGCGGCATGGCCGACGAACCCTTCTGGCCCGGAGAGAAGAACTCTTCGGCTTCCAGAACTTCCGTGCGCTGCATGTGGCGGATTTCGATGGCGACATTTTCGATCGACGAGGCGATGACGCCGAGTGTCGCGAAGAACATTGCATGACGGTCGCGCGGGATGACCTGCGTGGAAACCGGCTCGGCTTCGAGGCCAAGCTTGGCGCAGACATATTCCTCAACGCGCGGGTCGATATTGGCAAAGGTGCCGACCGCGCCGGAGATCGCGCCGGTTGCGATTTCTGCACGTGCTGCGACGAGACGGGTGCGGTTGCGCTGCATTTCTGCATAGAAACGCGCGAAGGTGAGGCCCATCGTGGTCGGCTCGGCATGGATGCCATGGCTGCGACCGATACGCACCGTATCCTTGTGTTCGAAAGCGCGGGTCTTCAGCGCGGTCAGAACGCGGTCCATGTCGGCGAGCAGCAGATCGGCAGCGCGCACCAGCTGGACGTTGAGCGTGGTGTCGAGCACGTCCGACGAGGTCATGCCCTGATGCACGAAACGGCTGTCCGGGCCAATGAATTCAGCAAGATGGGTCAGGAAGGCGATAACGTCGTGCTTGGTGACAGCTTCGATCTCGTCGATGCGAGCGACGTCGAACTTTGCCACGCTACCCTTTTCCCAGATGGTCTTGGCAGCTTCCTTCGGGATGACGCCCAGTTCGGCCAGCGCTTCGCAAGCATAGGCTTCGATCTCGAACCAGATACGGAATTTCGTCTCTGGAGACCAGATAGCGACCATTTCAGGCCGGGAATAGCGCGGGATCATTGGCAAATCCTGTTTTGGCGGCCCGGATGCGGGCCGCAGGTCTTGGGAAATTGGGATAGGCGCGGTTTAGCAGAGGTGACGCCTCTGCTCAACGTCTTAACGACGCGCAGCTTCGGCTGCGGCGCGGATTGCCTGAATATTGGCGCGGTAGGATTCCACCGAATTGCCCTTATAGACGGCAGAGCCTGCAACAAGAACATTGGCGCCTGCGGCGACAACCAAGCTAGCGGTTTCAGCCGTCACGCCGCCATCGACTTCAATATCGATTGGACGGTCGCCAACCATTTCACGGACGCGCTTGATCTTGTCGAGCATCGGGTGGATGAACTTCTGGCCACCGAAGCCCGGATTGACGGTCATGACCAGGATCAGATCGACATCATCCAGAATATTGGTGATAGCTTCGACCGGAGTTGCCGGGTTGAGCGCAATACCGGCCTTTTTGCCGAGTGCGCGGATCGATTGCAGCGAACGATGCGTGTGCGGACCGGCTTCGGCGTGAACCGTAATCACATCGCAACCTGCATCGGCAAAGGGCTCGAGAAAGAGATCGCACGGCGCGATCATCAGATGCGTGTCAAAGACTGCCTTGGTGCGCGGGCGGATAGCCTTCACCACCTGCGGGCCAAACGTGATGTTCGGCACGAAATGCCCGTCCATGACATCGATGTGGATCCAGTCGGCACCGGCTTCCAGCACGGCATCAACTTCTTCGCCAAGACGGGCGAAATCTGCGGAAAGAATGGACGGGGCAATCGCGATGGGACGCATGGTGGGCTCCTTGAGCAATTTCCTAGGGTGACTGGCTCCCAGGCAATATCGCTTGCCGGTAGCACGGGGCAGGAGCGCACTCAACCAATTATAGCATCGCAAAAATGCCTATATCGGTTGAAATTGTCGCTCCAGCCTCGTGTTGAACCCAAAAGGGAACTTTATCCCCAGCGCTTGTGGAACCACATCCACTGGCCCGGATATTCACGAACCCATTGTTCGACAGTATCGTTGAGCAATTGCGCCGTGGCATCGATATCGATCTGGCCCTTGTCGTCGCGTGGCAGTTCCATGCGCTCATAAAGTTCCAGCCGGTAGCGTCCGCCGGGCAGACGGATACAGCGCGCCGGATAGACATCGCAATCATACTGGCGTGCAAGCTTGGCCAGCAGCGGATTTGTTTTCACCGGACGGTTGAAGAATGTCGACGGCACGCCGCGCGAAAACTTCTGGTCGACGAGCATGCCGACATTGCCGCCATCGCCCAGAATACCTGCCAGCGCCCAGGCCGCACCCGCCTTGGAGGGCACGAGGTGACCCATATTGGTGTGACGGGCTTTCAGAACCTTGTTAGCGATATAGGGATTGTTCGGTGGACGGAACAGCGCGGTGACATTCAGGCCGAATGTGGCCGCGCAGATCGGCAGCAGCTCGAAATTACCCGTATGCGCCGTGAAGAAGATATGCGGCTTCTTTTCATCGCGCAGGCGTTCGAAAATCGGAATACCGTCGACTTCGATCAGGCCCGGCTTGGCAGCATGGGGATCGAAATCGAAAATCGCGTCGAGGAAAATATATTCCGCCAGAAGGCGCGCCATGGAATCCCACATGTCGCGCGCAATCACCTCGATCTCCGCATCGCTTTTTTCGGGATAGGCTTTGCGCAGATTGTTGGTTGCGATCTTGTGGCGCGGCGTCAGTGGCCCGATGAGACGGGACACCTTGGCCGCAAAGCTGATGGCAGCCTTCGCCGGAAACAGGCGCAGCAGGCCAAGCAGCACAAAAACGGCCTGAGCCCAGAGCCAGTAATTGAACTGCTTCAGCTTGCGCGACCAGCGAAAGAGCAGGAGCTTCAGTTTGAACATCATGACAGGGACGGGCTTCAGTCGATCTGGAGAATGATCTTGCCGAAGACGTCACGGCCTTCCATGCGCTTCAGGGCGGTGTCGATATCGTTGAAGCCGACCACCGTGTCGATGACCGGATGCACGATACCACGCGCCATTTTCTGCATGGCATCGGCCATATTTTCCATACGGCAGCCGAAGGAACCCAGAATCTTGAGCTGCTGCTGGAACAGTTGCATCAGGTTCATGTTGGTCGAAACGCCCGAGGTAGAACCGCAGGTGACAAGACGCGCGCCGCGCTTCATGCAGAGCATCGAGCCGGCCCATGTGTCTGCGCCGACATGTTCGAAGACGACATCGACGCCCTTCTTTTTGGTCAGCTTGCGCACAACGCCTTCGAAGCGGTCTTCGCGATAGTTGATGACGTGATCGGCGCCAAGAGCCTTGGCCTTCTCGATCTTGTCGTCAGAACCGACTGTGGTGATGACCGTGCAGCCCATCTTCTTGGCAAGCTGGATCGCTGCCGAACCGATGCCCGAGCCGCCAGCCTGTACGAGAACGGTTTCGCCCGGTTCCAGCTTGGCATTGTCGAACAACATATGCTCGACCGTGCCGAAGGTCACGGGAGCTACGGCAGCACCGATCGCGTCAACACCGG
This sequence comes from Ochrobactrum sp. P6BSIII, assembly GCF_014138065.1. Lineage (NCBI taxonomy): Bacteria > Pseudomonadati > Pseudomonadota > Alphaproteobacteria > Hyphomicrobiales > Brucellaceae > Ochrobactrum > Ochrobactrum sp. P6BSIII. The sequence goes on from NZ_JACGXB010000004.1 coordinate 145,134, forward strand.
GAGGTGCAGCCACGAGCAGGCGCGCCGGAAGGTTCACAGCTTCGCATGCAAAGCCATCGAGATGGAAACCATGCACGCCGCCGACATGTTCGCACAGATTGTCGCGGCCTTCGCGGCAGGCGCGGCAAAGGCCGCAGGTACGCGCACCATAGATCGAAACGAGCTGGCCGGGCAGCAGATTGGAAACGCCGGGACCAACGGCATCGACAACGCCGGATGCTTCCGCACCGATCACCAGCGGCATTTTGCGCTTGGCGAAAGCCATGCCGCGCCAGCCCCATACGTCGATATGGTTCAGCGCGACCGCCTTGATCTTGACCGTAACTTCGCCAAGCCCGGGAGGAGGAGGCGGTGCAATATCGGTGATTTCTAGGCGACGGTCGTCGAGAAGCTGCAAAGCGCGCATGGGCTATTCCTTTCATGGCATGATCCCGGAGAGCTTCCGCCTTCCGGGATCATCAGGAAATTTAAAATTCGTTTGCCGGACGGATTAATTCGGATTTGCCGCCAAAACAAGGCTCGTATTCTGTCCGCCGAAGCCGAATGAGTTCGAAAGCACTGCGGAAACCTCCGCCTGACGCTTCACATTCGGCACGACGTCCAGCGGAATGGCCGGGTCCGGATTGTCGTAATTGATGGTGGGCGGCAGCGTTCCGGTCTGGATCGTAAGCAGCGAGAACACAGCTTCAATCGCACCGGCTGCGGTCAGCGTATGGCCTATCATCGACTTGTTGGACGAAACCGGGATGGATTCGATGCGTTCGCCGAATACGGACGAAAGCGCCAGATATTCCATCTTGTCGTTTTCCGGCGTCGAAGTGCCGTGGGCGTTGATGTAGGAAATCTGGTCTTCGGTCAGGCCTGCATCGGCAAGGGCAGCGCGCACCGTGCCAATGGCAGGCGAAGCATCCGGCTTCGAACGGGTGCGGTGGAAGTCATCGGCCTTTTCGCCGCAACCGGCCAGAATGCCGAGAACCTTTGCGCCGCGGGCAACAGCACTTTCGAGCGATTCCATGACCAGTGCGCCGGAACCTTCGGCCATGGCAAAGCCGTCGCGATCCTTGGAGAAAGGCTTCGACGCCTTTTCCGGCTTTTCATTCTGCGTGGACAGTGCGGAAAGCAGCGAGAAGCGGATCAGCGCTTCCGCTGAAACGGAACCGTCGGTGCCAATCGCAAGAACATGGTCGCTTTCGCCGCGACGGATGGCTTCAACGCCAAGCTGGATCGCCGTTGCACCCGAAGCGCAGGCGGTGGAAAGCGTGATCGGCAGGCCGCGCGTTCCAAAGGCTTCCGAGAGACGCTCGGCGATGTAACCGAACTGCGTCGTGTTGAAGAGCGCTTCATGGCGCACGCGGCGGCAGGCTTCGAGCAGAAGCTGATAGCTGGCCGGGCCTTCGTTCTTCACGCTGGCATCAAGCGCAAAGCGGCTTTTCCAGTCGAGTTCGACCGGCGGGGCGGCCAGAAAGAGCGGGCCGCCGAAATTGGTTGTCGAAAGGCCGGACTGGGCAAGTGCCTCTTCACCGGCAAGACGTGCCAGCTTTTCCGACAAAGCCGAAGCACCGGTTTCGCTTTCAGGCAGGAAATCCACGGTGCCCGCAAAACGTGTGTTCAGATTTTCCAGCGGAAAACGGGTAATGCTGTGAATGCCCGAAACACCGCCGGTCAGCGCGGCCCAGTTGTCTTCCTTGCCCTGTCCGAGCGAAGAAACAACGCCAGCGCCTGTGATGGCGACGATGGGGCGGCCCAGATGGTCTGTATATTTGGTCATCTTATGCTCTCACCAGCTTTGCGGCACCTTCGGCGCGCGTTGCTCCGACAGTGGTGACGACGGCTTCGCTGATTTTTCCGTCAGCGGCCTTTTCCGATGCGTTCAACGGCGCAAAAGCCTCACCTTTCCAGACGGAAATGGCGGCTAGCGCCAGTGCCAGCGGAAATTGTGCTTCGCGCAAATGTCCGGTCAGGCCGGATATGCCGCGATAGGCTGCGGAAAAGCCGTCCAGTACGGATTTTTCGGCTTTGGTCGCGTCATGAGCGCCGGATGCGCCGGAAACAACATAGGCCGGGTCCTTGCCGTCATTGGCTGCCAGAACAAGATCGCGAACGGTCTTGGCAAGGTCGTCGCTTTCGCGGCGGATTTGCGTGGCTGCGATTCCCGCGACTTCTGCATAGGCGCGTGCACCGCGTTTGGCAGCATGTTCGGCATTTTCGAGAACGAGGAACACGCCGCCGGAGCCGGAGATCATGCCACCGCCTGCCGAACCATCGCGCTCCCAGAGCGGTGCCCAGCCGTCATGCTTGAGCAGTCCGCCCAGCTCGTGACCGAGAATCATGTCGAAATGTTCGGCATTGTAGGAGCCGCCCACCAGCGCATGCGTGCTCTGTCCGGTGCGGATGCGGGCTGCCGCCGTTTCAATGGCCGAAATGCCGGAGCCTTCTTCGCCCATGAACGTGCGCGAAGAACCCGTCACCTTGTGCACGATGGAAATATTGCCAGCGAGCAGGTTGGAAAGCTGCGCCAGAAACAGGGTCGGCCGCAGTTCAGTCGAGAGTTTCTCGTTCAGCATCACACCGCGATTGTTGCTGGTGCGGCCTTCTTCGAGAATCTGCATGTCGACGGTAATGTCGCGTTCGCCACCACCTGCGCCCACAACCATATCCATGGTCGCGCAGAGCGCTTCATCGTCCTTCATGCCTGCATCTTGCAGCGCGAGGCCTGCGGCATAGGTGCCGAGTCGCTGCCAGGTTTCCATCTGGCGCTGGTCGCCGCGCTTTGGAATTTGCAGGCTCCAATCGACTTCGCCGAGTGGATGAACGGTATAGGGAGCAAAGGCTTCTCTTTCGAGGCGTGGTTCGCTACCCGCTGTCGAAAAAGCGTTCCAATGCACTTCGGCGCCTTCGCCGAGTGATGAAATAATGCCGATGCCGGTGATGACGACTTTATTGTTCTGCATGGGTCCGGTTCTGCCGTGATGAGGCCAAGGGGCTGTCCTAGGAACTGTCTTGTGCTCCAGAAACGGAATCAGGGCGAACATTGCTGTCCACCCTTCAATACCGTCAATTTTTCAGCGAGCTCAGGCCTTTTTGGCCGCAACCAGCTCGTCGATCTTGGCGCAGAGATTCTTCAGGACGAAGTATTCTTCGGTCGGAACCTTGCCTTCGTTTACTTCCTGCGTCCACTGCTCAAGCGGAATCTTGATGCCGAAAGCCTTGTCGATAGCAAAGACGATGTCGAGGAAGTCGAGGCTGTCGATGCCCAGATCGTCGATGGTGTGGCTTTCCGGCGTGATGGTGTCACGATCGATTTCACTGGTTTCGGCGATGATGTCGGCGACTTTGTCAAAAGTAGAGGACAAGTTTCGATTCCTTTATTCCTGATGATGCCGCGAATTATAGGCATCTGATTTTTTCGTCGCATTTCGCGGCCAGCAAAAGTGTTGGGCACATTTGCTGGAAATGCTCTGTATGCGCGTGTCTAGCGTTTTTCCGGTCATGAGGAAAGTCATATTAGTTTCAAGATCACCGGGAGTTCGATGCGCATATAAGATGCCAGACGAGCGAAGCGCAACATAAAGGCAATCTCAATTTTTTGAAATCTCTTCATGCGGGGCTGTGTTGGCATCTTTTTCAGCGCTTGGCGAAATAGATTACACCTATCAGAGAGATCGCAATCATCGCACAGGCAAGCCCCGTTTCCAGCGGGCCATCCTGCACGATAATGGCGACCAGCCCTGATGCGATACTCGCCACAGTGCCAAGCACTCCGGGCTGTTGCAATGTACTCACGACGGGATTGCCGGGTTGAGCGACCTCTGGTCGCGTGTTGTACGCGGGTTCATAGGAGTGCGGGAACGAAATGCCCGCTGGATGCGCTGGGTCGACATCGTTGACAGGCTTTAGCGCAAGCGCCAGCGCGCGTGAACGCACCCGTTCAACGCGGGCCTGCCAGCCTTTGCCGAAGGTTGCGGCGGCAGCAAGTCCCCGGAGCCAGGCCGCGCGTTCATCGCATAGCCGGTCGATAATATCCTGCGGCGGGCGGGAGGAGAGTGCTGCAAAAGTCGCGGGTCCGAGAAATCCATCTTGCAATAGACCAAGTATTTGCTGCAACATTTTTATTGCGTGACTTGGGCCGGAATTGACCGCAAAGTCCAGCATGGCATAGTCAACGCCAGAGGGAAGACTGTCGCCGTCTATCTTGTCCCAATACTGTTTTCTATAAATGTCTGTAGCAGTATCTTTCGTAAGATTTTTGACGTCCTGGGCAGATTCGGAATGACCTGTCCATCCGGCAAGAGTACCGGTGGTAATACCCATATTGGTTGCGCCGCCAGGATCAGCCGGATTGTCGACGAAGCCACCTTCTTCCTGAAATATATACGGCATAATCGTCGCAAAATTTGATCGCATATCTATACCTTTTTCAATTTATATTTGAAAAATATATTAAATACGGTGTCGGTAATACTGAATGCTCTAACATATAGACATGTAAAAAATATCGGAGGAATCGATTGTGATCAAGCGGCAACCCTCTTGCTTAAGAGCCTGCAATGCGGCTTGATGCGGTTCCCTTAAATCATACTTTTACAGGCGGCAGACGTGACATCGGAAGTTTTCGGACATGCGCCAGACGGGCAGGCGGTTCATCGGCTGACCATCTCCAACGGGCCATTGACGGCCAAGATCATCACATGGGGCGCGGCGATTCAGGATATGCGCTTCGCGGGCCATGATGCGCCGCTGGTGATCGGCTATCAGAATTTTGACGATTATCCCGCCCATTCGCCGCATCTGGGTGCAATTGCGGGCCGCTCGGCCAACCGCATTCGCGATGCGCATTTTGTGCTGGATGGCAAGACCTATGAGGTGGAGGCGAACTATCTTGGACGTCATAATCTTCATGGCGGCAGCAAGGGGCTCGGCAATCGGGTCTGGAAGGTCACGGGCAGCGGCGCGGATTATGTGACGCTCGGCACGGTGGCCGAAGATGGTGAAATGGGCTTTCCGGGCAATCTGAAGGTCAGCTGCACCTACATGCTCAATGAGAACGGCGCCTTGATCGTGCGGCTGGAAGCTGTGACCGACAAGCCGACGGTCTGCAATCTTTTGCATCACAGCTATTTCAATCTCGATGATGGCGGTGAGGGCGATATTCTGGACCACCAGCTCAAGATTCTAGCCGACGCCTATATGCCGGTCGATGAGGCGCTGATTCCAGATGGGCGCGTTCTGCCGGTCAAGGACACGGTGTTCGACTTCCGCGATTATCGCCCGATCCGCCATGCCGACAACGGCAAGCAGGTTGAATATGACAGCAATTTCTGTCTGTCGGCGACACGTGTGCCGTTGCGTCTTTGCGCCTCAGTCAAGGGGGCGAAGTCCGGTGTGCGCATGGACGTGCTGACGACAGAGCCGGGCGTTCAGTTTTATGCGGGGAATACGATGGCCAATGATTGCATCGGCCTGACCGGCAAGCCCTATGGCAAACATGCGGGCTTCTGTCTGGAGCCGCAGATCTGGCCCGGCTCGCTCGAATATCCCTATTTCCCACAGGCCATTCTGCGCCCGGGTGAAATCTACGCTCAGGAGAGCCGTTTCGCCTTCACCCGGGATTAATGGTTGCTATCCGGTATAAGCGGCGCGCGCCGTCTCCATAGGGGTAAGCGCGCCGCGCGTTTCGACGACACGGGCTGCAACGGCATGGGCCTTCTGCGCGGCTTCAACCGGCGAAAGCCCTTCCATGCGCGCAACGAGATAGGCGCCATTGAAGCTGTCGCCAGCCCCCGTAGTATCCACGGCATTGGCGAAAACGGATGGAACCAGTGTCTGTTCGCCATTGGTTACGACCAATGCCGGTTCCGTACCGTCCTTGACGACAACTTCCTTCACACCAAGGCCTATCAGGCGTTCTGCACAGGCTTCGGCGTTTTTGTCACCGAAAAGCGCCTGCTCATCGGGGAAGGTGGGCAGCGCGATATCGGCGAGCCGCATTGCTTCGCTGATGATTTCCTGCGCCGCCTTGCGATCCGGCCAGAGCTGGTGACGGAAGTTCGGATCGAAAGCGATCCGCGATCCCGCAGCGCGGCATTGCTGCAGCACGTCGAACAATGTTTCGCGATGCTCCGGCAAGACGATCGCGATGGAAATGCCGGAAAAATAGATAATGTCGCGGCCCGAAAGGCTTTGCTCCAGCGCGGCCCGGTCGCTGGCAAGGCGACGTGCGGCGGCATCGCTGCGCCAATAGGTGAAGGAGCGTTCAGCACCGTTCAGCGTAATTGCATAAAGACCCGGATGCACACCGGCGATCACCGGGCTATGCGCAATGCCGATGCCGTTGGACGAGAAGAAAACGCGCTGTTTTTGCGAGAAATTGTCTTCGCCGAAAGCGCTCACATAATCGACCGGAAACGATCTGTCGGTCAGTGCGCGAACATACCAGGCGGTGTTCAGCGTATCGCCAGCAAAACCCATGCGCCACTGGTCGCCTTCGCCGCCCGAAAGCTCAATCATGCACTCGCCGATAGACGCGAAACCGCTCATCTTTTTCTCCTCAAATCGATTACAGACGCCTATACCAATTTTCTGTGATGTAAAATCGCTTTGTCAGTTGTCTTCCATCATTGTCATACAGGCTTTATCGACTTGCCACATTCGTTGTGTAACGATCCCGCGCCACGCCGCGGCGAGACACGGTTCCAGACCAAGGATTTGAAATGCGTTATGCGATCTACTTCACGCCGCCTTCCAGCGATGCGCTTCTGAAGGTTGCGGCCAACTGGCTGGGGCGCAATGCCTTTAGCGGTGAGCCGGTGAAGCTGCCGGCGATTCGCTCGCTTGGCACGGAAGAGATTGCATCGCTGACCGAAGAACCGCGTCGTTATGGTTTTCACGCCACGATGAAAGCGCCGTTTCGGCTGAATGACGATCTGACGGAAAGCGAACTTCTGTCGGCGCTGATGCATTTTGCATCGTCGGTGGAGCCCGTCATCATTCCGCGCCTGAAGCTTCGGGCCATCGGGCCGTTTTTCGCGCTGGTGCCGCATGAACCAGTCACGGCCTTGAACCAGCTCGCCAATGATGTGGTCGTCGCGCTGGATCGTTTTCGCGCACCGCTCAATGAAGCTGAAATTGCCAAACGCCGTCCTGAGCGCCTGAACGAAGCGCAGCGTCACAATCTGGAACGCTGGGGTTATCCTTACGTTTTTGAAGAGTTCCGCTTCCACATGACCCTGACTGGTCCGGTCGCGGAAGGTGATCGCGCACGGATCGAGCGTCGGCTGGAAGAATTTTTTGCACCGCTTCTGAACGATCCGGTCGAGGTTGCGAATCTCGCACTGTTCGTGGAACCTGAGAAGGGCGCGCCCTTCGAGATTCATTCGCTGCATCCGCTGACAGGTGGAGCCACGAAGACGCGGACCCAGCGGGCAGTGGGGAGGCCTTAAGCGATGACCAGTGAAACTATCCTGCGTAACGCGCGCATCGTCCTCGCAGACGATGTCGTCGAAGGCTCGATCAAGCTCGTCGACGGTCAGATTGCAGATATCGCCAGCGGGCCGTCATCAGTCGGCGAAGACATGGAAGGCGACTTCCTGACGCCGGGTCTGATCGAGCTGCACACCGACCATCTGGAGGGGCATTATGCCCCGCGCCCCAAAGTGCGCTGGAACCCGATTGCCGCCGTACAGGCGCATGATGCGCAGATCGCCGCTTCTGGTATCACCACCGTCTTCGATGCTTTGCGCATCGGTTTGGATGATGATGCGCAAACCGGCATCGACGATATGCTGAAGCTTTCCACGGCCATTGCAGAGGGGCGTGCGGCGGGCCGGCTGCGCGCTGACCATTTCCTGCATATGCGTTGCGAAGTGTCTGCGCCCGATTGTCTTCCGGCCTTTGAACGTTTCGGCAGCCACCCGTTGGTCAGGCTGGTTTCGCTAATGGACCATGCGCCGGGACAGCGGCAGTTCACCAATCTGGACGCCTACAAGGCGTACTTCCTGGGTAAGAACAAGCTGTCGGAAGAAGAGTTCCGGATTTATTGCGAGCGCCGCATTGGCCAGTCGCAGATCTATTCCGCCAAGACGCGCAAGGCGATTGCCGATCTGTGTCATGAGCGCGGCGTGATCCTTGCAAGCCATGACGACGCAACGCTCGATCACGTGGAAGAAGCGCGAGAACAGGGCATTCGTGTTGCCGAGTTCCCGACCACCCACACGGCGGCCAAAGCCTCGAAAGAATCCGGCATGTCGGTGCTGATGGGCGCGCCCAATGTGGTTCGTGGCGGCTCGCATTCGGGCAACGTTTCAGCGCGAGAACTGGTCGAAGCCGGGCATCTCGACATCATCTCGTCGGATTACATCCCGGCGAGCATGATGCAGTCGGCATTTTTTCTGGCCGATGTGCTGGCCCATGCTCCCAATGCGGTTTCACTTCCACAGGCTATTCGTCTGGTTTCGAAGAACCCAGCGCAGGCTGTGGGCTTTGATGATCGTGGCGAAATAGCCGAAGGCAAGCGCGCTGATCTGGTGCGCGTGCAGGTGGCAGAACACGTGCCGATTATCAAGACGGTTTGGCGCGAGGGGCGGCGGGTCATTTAATTCCGGCTCTGACGGCCTGCAAATGGCGTTGTTCTGCGCTTCCGGTGCTCATGTGCTTAAGCACACTGCGCTCCGGTTCTCGAACTCCACCATTTTCGGCTCGTCATAACCAGAATTTCGTCGCGCTTACCCGACCGAAATGGTCTCACCGACGGCAAGGCTAAGCTTGCCGTCATCGGCTACGCTCAGTTCCAGCTCGCGATAGCTGTCGATGCTTCGATGCGAGGTCTCCGGCGAATGTGGGTGCGTTGCTGTGACGACAACCACGCAAGCGCCTGCTGATTCGCCTGCAACGATGCCAGCCGGCGCGTCTTCGAACACCAGACAGCGATGCGGATCAAAGCCAAGCTTCTTCGCACCAAGCTGAAAGCATTCCGGGCTCGGCTTGCCGCGTTCAACATCTTCCGCCGAGACAATGGTCTTTGGCAGCGGCAATCCGGCCGCCTTGATGCGGCGACGGGCCAGTTCAAGCGGGGCTGACGTCACAATCGCCCAACGGTCTTCCGGCAGCGCGTTCAGGAAGTCGCAGACGCCATCGATTGGAACGATACCATCCAGATCGGCCATTTCAGCTTCCAGTAGAATTGCAGCTTCCTGATCGGGGTCGAGGCCGATATCGAGACGGCGGACTGTATCGACGGCGCGCACGCCGTGAATTGTCGGCAAAAATGTAACCGGATCGATCCCGTGACGCTTGGCCCATTCTCCCCAGACGCGCTCGGTTGCCGCAATGGAGCTGAGGATCGTGCCGTCCATGTCGAACAGGAAGGCATCGAAGGATTTGCCGAAGGGGGAAAGGGAGGTCACGCCGGATTTCCTTGAATGAATGAGAAAAGAATCGGAGGGGATTGCTTAGGACGCGATCATAATGCGCAAATGCGACCAAAGTCACAGCCTGTTCGCCTTTAACGGCGCTGGTTGGTGCTGAAACCGATGAAATATAGCGATAAAGTTCTATATTGGAGCTTAGCTGCAAAACTTGAACATTTCGCGCAAGTGTGGCTTTTTGCGCCATTCTAACGGCAGATTGCCAGCATTCTGATCGAATGATCTGAAATCATTCCTTGAATCGTCTTCTCAGGATTTATGTCTAAATGACTGATGTAACATCGAAAAATCGCAACTATCCGGACTATCGCTTCGCCGTTGCGCCGATGATCGATTGGTCAGACAGACATTGCCGGTATCTTCACAGGCTCTTTTCGAAGCGCGCTTTGCTTTATACGGAAATGGTTGTAGCGGATGCGGCGATCCATGGTCCGCGCGAACGTTTGCTCGGTTTCGATGCGGCAGAACATCCCATCGCCTTGCAGTTGGGCGGATCTGACCCAGCCAAGCTTGCAGAAGCGGCGAAAATCGGTATCGGCTTCGGTTATGATGAGATCAACCTGAATGTCGGCTGCCCATCGGACCGGGTTCAGTCGGGTACATTCGGGGCCTGCCTGATGCAGACGCCCGAAATCGTGGCACGCGGTGTCGAGGCGATGAAAAGCGTTGTTTCTGTTCCGGTCACGGTCAAGTGCCGTATCGGCGTCGACGATCAGGACCCGGAAGTGGCGCTGGATGCGCTCGCTGATCTGGCGCTTGCCGCCGGAGCCGACGCCCTGTGGGTGCATGCACGCAAGGCATGGCTAAAAGGTCTGTCGCCGAAGGAAAATCGCGAAATCCCGCCACTCGATTATGATCGCGCCTATCGGTTGAAGGCCCGTCTCGGCGATGTTTTCGTTGGCATTAATGGCGGTATCACCTCGCTCGATGACGCCAAAACCCATCTGGAACATATGGATGGGGTGATGCTCGGGCGCGCCGCCTATCACAATCCCGCCTTGCTGGCGGAAGTGGATGCCCGTTTGTTTGGCGATGAACCCGTCGCTGTTGATATGGCGGATATTATCGAGGCCATGTGCGAATACACCGACCGGCATATCGCATCGGGCGGCAGGCTTTCGCATGTGAGCCGCCATATGGTGGGTCTGTTCAGCGGCATGCCGGGCGCACGCCGCTGGCGTCAGATGCTGTCCACCGACGCGACAAAGCCTGGCGCGAACAGCGATGTGCTGCGCGAAGCCTATGCCGCTGTAACCGAGGCCAGTGCCGAAGCGGCTTAATCGATCAGGATTAGCTGGTCGCCACGTACTGTAAAGCCACCCAACGTTTGCAGAAAATTCATGCCGAGCAGACTGCCGGTCATCAGGCCTTCCTTGGTGACCATGGCGCGAATGTTTTGGCGCTCAATGTCGCCGATCTGTAAGTTCGCGATGGTTATGCTTGCGGCGGAGGCCGTGCCATTGGCTGTCATCACCGGCACATTATAGTTCAGCGACGCCGTATCAAGGCCTGCGCGCTCCGCGTCTTCCTGTGACAGAACAACCGAAGACGCGCCTGTATCGACCAGAAAATGCACGCGCGCGCCGTTGACACGGCCATTCACTTCGAAATGGCCGTTGGAAGCCTTGGCAAGTGTGACGGTCACAGCGCCTTCGGCATTTCGCCCGGAAATCGGACTGCCGGGGATAAGGCCCGCAGTGATCCGGCTTGCAGCGTCCTGAAGATCGTAGCGATACTGATAGCCCGCGACGAGACCGAGAATAATCACCGCCCAGACGGCCATATTGCGCGCGAAATCCGAAAGCCTGATGCCGGAGCCGAGCAGACCGGCAGCGAGCACGACGCCCCATATGCCGAGATAGGCTGCACGGGCGAAGACATCATTGTCGAGCCCCATTGTGGTGCCGCTGTCATTGTTGGACATCAGCAACAAAGCGACGATTGCGACGGCGGCAATAACGAGCCAGAAAAAGCGCCCCATCAACCTACTTTCTTTTCAATGAGAATTTCATGCCGGTCGGGCAGAAGCGATAGTACCGTGATCTGCTCTTCGGCGGTCATGCAGGACCAGCGCGTAATTTCATCGAGCGTGCGCGCACAACCCAGACAAAAGCCGGTTTCAGTGTCCATCGTGCATATCAATATGCAGGGTGATTTGATTGTCGCCGTGTTCATGAGTGAAATGTGGTTGCATTACAGGGTCATGACAAGCCCGATTAACACAGCAAGGGAAGCGATTTGTTGCGCAGCGCCCAAGGTATCGCCGGTCTGACCGCCGATTTTCGACATGCAAAGCCGGGCAAAGCCGACAAGCAGTAGCGTCACAAGAACAAGCGCGTTGATGACGGACAGAACGCCGCCGGAAGGGATCAGCCCCAGCGCCATGATGACGAAACCGAGTGCCGCGCCGCAAACCACTGTTTCCCAGCTCGGCGCACCAACGCTGTCGGCAAGTCCACCGGGACGGGCTGATGGCAGGCTATGCCAGAAGGCGAGCATGGCAGAGCGGCTTGCCGCTTCGCTGGCGATCAGTGCAAGCAGGGCATAGCCGGGACCCGCGCGCTCCATGATGGCTGTCAGCAGAGAAACCTTGATGCCGACCCAAATGATGAGTGTGAGCGCGGCAAAAGTGCCGATGCGGGAATCCTTCATAATGTCGAGGCGACGCTCCGGCGTTGCTCCGGCGAAGAAGCCATCGGCGGTGTCGCCAAGTCCATCTTCATGCAATGCGCCGGTCATGGCCGCTAGTGCCCCAACTGCGATAAATCCGCAGGCGAGGGCAGGCAGATGCAGGGAATTGGCGATCATCAGCGCGATGCCAGCAAGCAGGCCCAGCAGCGCACCGGCAAGTGGAAATGCGCGTGCGTTGCGCAGCAGCGAATCGTCCGTGTTCTCGAACCAGCTTGGCGGAAGCGGAAGGCGGCTCAGAAAGCCGAGCGACCGGATTGTATCGCCTATGAAACCATTTCGCTGCAAATGACTGCTCCGCAACACTTTATCGCCCATAGGACTATTTAGGGCTCGCGATATTTCGCCTCAAGGGCCATCGGCTCGAAGAGGTGATTTGAAAAATTGTGTGAGTGCTTATAGGACGTGCCAAACAGATTTGCATCTCCCATGATCGATTGGACTGAACGATATGAGCGCCAGTGGCCTTCCCTTTGACGATTTTCGTGAACTGATCCGCAATCTGCCCGGTCCCGATCTGGGCGCTGAACGGGCAGTGCGCGAGCGCGAGGTAACTCTGACCAAGCCTGCCGGTTCGCTGGGACGTCTTGAAGACATCGCCGCCTGGCTTGCCGCCTGGACGGGCAAGCGCACGCCGCAGATCAATCGTCCGCTGGTCGCGGTCTTTGCCGGCAATCACGGCGTCACGGCAAAAAACATCACGCCGTTTCCGTCCAGCGTCACGGCGCAGATGGTTGAGAATTTCGCGGCAGGCGGTGCGGCGATCAACCAGATCTGCATTGCCAATGATCTTGGACTGAAGGTTTTCGATCTGGCGCTGGAACATCCGACTGCCGATATCACTGAAGAACCGGCCATGGATGAGCGCACCTGCGCGGCGACCATGGCTTTCGGTATGGAAGCGATTGCCGGTGGCACCGATCTTCTCTGCATTGGTGAAATGGGTATCGGTAACACGACCATTGCAGCGGCGATTGCACTCGCATTGTTTGGCGGTACGGCGGAAGACTGGGTTGGACCGGGCACGGGTTCGACTGGCGATCTGTTGCAGCGCAAGCTTGCAGCGGTCCGTCAGGCGGTTGCCTTGCATCAGGCGCATCTGAAAGACCCGCTCGAAGTGCTGCGCCGCCTCGGCGGACGTGAAATCGCAGCCATGGCTGGCGCCATTCTGGCCGCCCGCATGGAAAAAATCCCGGTGATTATCGACGGCTTTGTGGCGTCTTCGGCTGCTGCCATACTCTATGCCGCAAATCCGGAAGCGATCGATCATTGCCTGTTTGGCCATGTCTCGGCTGAACCGGGCCATCGCTTGCTGCTTGCAAAGCTCGGCAAAGAGCCGCTTCTCGATCTCGGCATGCGTCTTGGCGAAGGAACCGGCGCTGCTCTCGCTGCCAGCATCGTCAAGGCGGCTGCGCAGTGCCACAGCGGCATGGCCACCTTTGAACAGGCTGGCGTGGCTTCCGCAAAGCACTGATAAAAAGCTCAGCACAAAAAAGCCCGCCAATCGGCGGGCTTTTTCATTTCAAAGTTTGGGAGGTCAATTATTTTCCTTGTCCAGCACCATGTAGTCGAGCGGCAGTTCAGTCGTGTACTTGATCTGCTCCATCGCGAAGGATGACGACACGTCGCGGATTTCGATCTTGCTGATCAGTCGCTTGTAGAAGGCGTCATAGGCCGCAATATCCGGCACTGCGACGCGCAGGAGATAATCGACATCGCCGCTCATGCGGTAGAATTCGATAACTTCGGGGAATTCCTGCACGACTTCCGAGAAGCGCTTGAGCCATTCATGGCTGTGCGAGCTGGTGCGCACCGATACGAAGACCGTCACACGCGCATTGACGCGGATCGGGTCGAGGATCGCCACACGGCGCTTGATGACACCATCTTCTTCAAGCTTCTGGATACGACGCCAGCAAGGCGTTGTGGAAAGGCCAACCTTCTTGGCAACGTCTGCCACTGCCAATGTTGCGTCTTCCTGCAATAAGCGCAGTATTTTTCTGTCGAGCCTGTCCATGCGTTTCCGTTCCCGGTTTTAGAAATCGTTTCCCGAACTTTGCGAGTGTGCGAAACGTCATACCTTATGATGTGCTATCGACAGAAGTTACAGGAAAAATATTCTTATGAGAACCGATCTTGTAAAATTTATTTATCGTCGTTGATGAGGCTTCGGACTTTTGCCTGAACAATAGGCACAACCTCTTCATCGAACCATGGATTGCGCTTCAGCCAGCCACTATTGCGCCAGGAAGGATGAGGGAGCGGCAGCACTATACGTCCCGCCTTGTTGGGCGTTTCAATGAAGTTCCGCCAGTTCTTCACCGTTTCGGTCAGATTGCGCCCGCGATAGTCGGGAAGATGGTAGGCCAATGCATATTGCCCGACTACCAGAACGAACTCCAATTGTGGCATGGCAGCAAAGACACGGTCATGCCATGTCATGCGGCATTCGCGGCGCGGGGGCAGGTCGCCGCCATGTTTGTCATAACCGGGAAAGCAGAAGCCCATGGGAACGATGGCAAACCGGGCAGGATCGTAGAACTCTTCACGGGTCGTTCCGAGCCATTGCCGCAGGCGGTCGCCGGACGGATCGTTGAACGGCAGGGATGTATTATGCACGCGGATACCGGGCGCCTGTCCGCATATGGCAATGCGCGCCGTATTGGAGACAATACAGACCGGGTTGGGCTCATGCGGTAGTGGTGGCTGAAACCGCGGCTCATCGCGGCAGATGCGACACGCTTTGATCGACTGACTGAGCGTGTTCAGGTCTTCCACTAAGCTTCGCTCCGGATTTTGGGATGTCGTCATCGGAAATAATTGATGAGGGCGGCGATACGCTCTTTAATATAGTGAGTGAATGCGCTGAAGCTATTGCGCCCGTTCGTCTGAGCGCTGCCATGGTTCGTTTGCGCGTTCTCGCTTTCGCGCGGATTTTCCTTTCGCCATGACGAGGGCTTTTCAAAGCGGCCAGCCCAGATGCCGCGACCATTTTTGCGGGCGTCCGCTTCCTCGCGCTCATAATCGCCATAGGCAATCGCCCACCCCTGTTGGACCATCCAGCTATTCAGATCGGTTTCGCCGAGGTAACAACGCGCCAGATCGCGGCCATAGCGGTCAAAGCCCTCCGTCTCGCACCGAATCGGTGCTTTTCCGATTCTTGCCCGCAAGAAATTGCGAGCCTCCGTGCCGCAATCGTAATGAATACCGTTTCGCTCGCAGGTCTGCGCCATCTCCGGCGCATCAATACCCTTCAGGCGAATATGCACCTTGTTTATGATCACCGTATCCCCATCTATCACATAGACGGGGCCGTCGCGCGTTTCGGTCGGACGCTTTTCATCCGGCAGGTATGAAATACCAACGATAATCGCGGAAAAGAACAATAAAGTCAGTATGATGCTGCGAAATCCTCCTATTCCGCTTCGGCGGGTGCCGGAGGTAAATCGCCTCTGCGGGCGCCTATTGGGGCGTCGGTAACTGCGCATGTGATCCGGTTGGTTCCAATCGGTTGAGTCATCGCTGTTCTATTCTATGCGTCCGCCAGACGGAAACAATCGCCATCGCTTTGTTCGACGGGGAGCGCATTTCGATGAGCAACAACAGTGAGTTTGTTGTCAAACGGCAACAGTCTTTACCGTTACTTTAGGTTACAAAGAACTACGGTCATTTTTGCCTATTTCCCGCCACAAAGGGACATCATCCGTCAAGGAAAGGCAGAAGCCGTCAAACAATCAGGAGCGAAGGCTCCCGCAGGATTAGGCAGGAATGAGCAAGAGCGCGTTGTTGCAGAGCAAACCGATTGCAAGCAAGGGAAACCTTGCCGACGCTGCTCCGATTCCTTCCAATGATGGTAAGGCTTTTTTCGGCCAAGATCGGGTCTCAGTCTTGACGAAAAGCATGGCTATTCTGCCTTCAATGAATTCCTTCTCCACGATTTGTGCCAACTATTGTGAAAGACCGGCGTTGTGATGCGTAGTCGCAGTTTTTCATATCCTGTTATTGCCATGGCTGTTGGTTTGGCCATCGCCTGCAACAGTGCCTTTGCTTTTGATCTGAACGACGATTCCGAAAAGTCGCGCAGCCCGTTTGAACTCTTCAAGTTCGGCTTCTCCGCCTACAAGAACGGTCACAAGGACGAAGCGATCAAGGCGCTGCGTTATGCCGCCGAGCGCGGTCATCAGGGTGCAAAGTGGAAACTGGCCCGCATGTATGCCGATGGCGACGGCGTGGCTGAAAATGACTACGAAGCCTACAAGATTTTCGAGAAGATCGTCCGTGAAGGTTCCGAACCCGGTTCCGAGAACGATTCCTATGTGGCTGACGCGCTGGTTGCGCTCGCTGGATATGTGAAGCGCGGTATTCCGGGTACGCCGGTGCGCGCTGATCTGGGTGTCGCCCGTGATCTTTATGTGCAGGCCGCATCGAATTTCGGCGATTCTGCTGCCCAGTTCGAGCTTGGCAAGATGCTCCTGTCCGGTGAGGGTGGAGAGCGCAATTCAGTTCAGGCCGCACGCTGGTTCCAGCTGGCTGCGAACAAGGGCAATGTCAGTGCTCAAGCCATGCTTGGAAACATGCTGTTTCAGGCTGGCAAGACCGTGCGCGGGCTGGCCTTCATGACAGCTGCCTCTGAGCGTTGCGCAGCCGAGGATTGCACCTGGATACGCGAAATGCAGGAACAGGCTTTCTCGATTGTCGGTGAAGCGGATCGCCGGAACGCTGTCGCTCTCGCCAGCGATATGACCACCAAGGGCTCGTTCTAAGCTTCTTTCGTCTTAATCCGACAGCGTGACCGTAACCGGTACGTGGTCAGACGGCTTCTCCCAGGCACGAACGTGCTTTTCAATATCGGTCGATACGAAACGATTGACCGCTTCTGGCGACAGCATCAGATGATCAATGCGGATGCCATTGTTTTTCTGCCAGGCGCCTGCCTGATAATCCCAGAATGAGTAGATACCATCATCGTCAGTCGCCGCGCGAATAGCCTCGGTGAAACCGAGATTTTCCAGCTTGCGAAACGCCTGTCGCGATTGCGGCTGGAACAATGCATCGCCAAGCCATGCCTGCGGGTTCTTCGCGTCCTGTGGTTCTGGAATGACGTTATAGTCGCCAGCCAGCACAAGCGGCTCCTCAAGCGCCAGACGATCTTTCGCCCAGGCTTCCAGACGCTGCATCCAGGAGAGCTTGTAGGGAAATTTCTCGGTATCGATCGGATTGCCGTTGGGCAGATAGAGCGACACGACGCGGATGACGCCTTTATCGGTCGAATAAACGCCCTCTATGAAGCGTGCCTGTTCATCGCTGTCATCGCCGGGCAGGCCACGATTGATCTCGTCGGGTGACTTCTTGGAAAGAAGTGCGACGCCGTTAAAGCCTTTCTGGCCATGGGTCTCGACGTGATAGCCAAGCGCCTCAATCTCAAGCCGGGGGAACTGCTCGTCCACCGATTTGATTTCCTGCAGGCAGGCGATATCGGGCGAAGACTCCTTCAACCAATGCTGAAGGTTCTCGATGCGGGCCTTGACGCCGTTGATGTTCCACGTAGCGATCTTCATGGCTCAAAGATTAGGCGCTTGAGCGGGTGAGGGCAAGCACGGCGCAGGCCTCATCACAGAAATTGCAGCCAAGTACATATTTCAATGCTGGATGCATTTGTATTGCCGTCGTTGCGTTCCTATCTCGGACTCATTGGAGCCAGACAGGAGATAACAATGTTCGACGCCAAGAAACTTCTCGACCAGTTTTTGGGATCGCAGGTACCAGGCATGTCGGGGAGTGTGAAGGACAAAGCCGGGCAGGTCGGTGATCTCGCCAAGAAGAACCCGCTTGCCACCGGCGCTATCGCTGCCGCAGTTCTTGGCACCAAGACGGGCCGCAAGCTGGCCGGTAATGTCGCCACCGTTGGCGGCATCGCAGCCATCGCTGGCCTCGGCTATCTGGCCTACAAGAATTACAAGTCCGGCCAGTCGCCGCAAACAGCGGAACAGCCGGTTGCCAAGGAGCAGGAGCTTCTTCCGCCTCCGCCTGCCGATTCGCCGTTTCATCCGCAGTCGCCCGCCATGAGCAACAGTTTCGCCCTGACGCTGATCCAGGCGATGATCGCCGCAGCCAAGGCAGACGGTCATATCGATGATGCGGAACGTGCACGTATCATGGAGAAGCTTCAGATTTCTGGCCTTGATGACGAGGCGGAAGCTTTCTTTCAGAAAGAACTGGCGGATCCGGTCGATCTCGACGCGCTGGTCGCTGCGGCTCAGACGGAAGAGCAGAAGGTGGAGCTTTACACTGCTTCGCGTCTGGCGATTGATCCCGATAGCCGGGCGGAGCGCGGTTATCTCGATATGCTGGCTGGGCGCCTGGGTCTGCCGGACGCGCTGGTGGACCATATCGATACCACGGTCGCTTCGGTCAAAGTCTGACAAAACAAAACCGGCTGCCATGAGGCAGCCGGTTTATTTTCACGCTATGCGTTTCGGTTCGATTAAATCGCGAAGCTCGTGCCGCAGCCGCAAGACGCAGTCGCGTTCGGGTTGCGGATCTGGAACGACTGCCCCATCAGATCGTCAACGAAATCGATTTCCGATCCATCCATGTAAGGAACCGAGATCGAATCGATCAGAACTTTCGCCCCGAGCTTTTCAATGACGATGTCGTCATCGGTCTGTTCGTCGACCAGATCGTATTTGTAGGAAAAACCGGAGCAGCCGCCACCTTCGACAGAAACGCGCAGCGCGGTCTTGTCCGGTTCGGAATTGAGAATTTTAGCGATCCGCTTTGCGGCGGAATCGGAAACGGTAATGCCTGTCATCGGTCTCGTCCGTTTGCAGTTGCTGGGCCAGAGCGGGATTTTCCCCGGCTGCCCGTTATCGCAGACTTGCTTTCATATTCCTCTGATAGCTATGAACGCTACCAATAGAAGTCAATGTCAGCATGAATATAGTGTAATCATATTACAGTGAAGGATGCATCGCAATGTCGCTGGAAGGAATAGGCTTTGGTTATCGTGAGCGCGCGCCCTATGCCTGCGATCCGATCTCAAGCCGTGGGCGGCTGGTGCCGGAACCGGAAAGCCCGACACGCACCCCGTTTCAGCGCGACCGCGACCGCATCATCCATTCTACCGCGTTTCGCCGTCTGAAGCACAAGACGCAGGTTTTCATTGCGCATGAAGGCGACCATTACCGCACGCGGCTGACGCATACGATTGAAGTGGCGCAGATTGCGCGCGCGCTGGCCCGTGCGCTGCGGCTGGATGAAGATCTCGCCGAAGCCGTCGCGCTGGTGCACGATTTTGGTCACACGCCTTTTGGCCATACCGGCGAGGATGCGCTCAACGAACGCATGAAGGATTACGGTGGCTTTGATCACAACGCCCAATCGCTCCGTATCGTTACCAAGCTTGAGCATCGCTATGCGGATTTTGACGGTCTCAACCTGTCCTGGGAAACGCTGGAAGGGCTGGTGAAGCACAATGGTCCGCTGGTCGGACCATACGCCGTACATTCGGATGAGCCGGTGCCGCAACCCATCCTCGATTTCAACGAACGCTACGATCTGGAACTGGGGCGCTTTGCCAGTCTGGAGGCGCAATGCGCCGCGATTGCCGACGACATCGCCTATAACGCCCATGATATCGATGATGGCTTGCGCGCGGGCCTACTAACGCTTGAGGCGCTGGATGAAGTGCCCCTGACCAAGCGGCTGCTCGATGTGGTGCGCGGGCGCTATCCCAATCTTGATGCCGTGCGCACCGGCCATGAACTGGTGCGCAGGCAGATCACCATCATGGTCGAGGATGTTATCGCCGAAGCCCAGCGCCGTCTGGCTGCTGTGCAGCCGCAAAGCATTGCCGACATCCATGCCCATTCGCAGTCGCTGGTGGCGTTTTCACCCACGATGCGCGACGAGGAAAAGGTGCTGAAGCGGTTTCTGTTCAAAAACCTCTATTTCCATAACAGCGTCGTGCTGCGCCGACAGGCGGCAGACAAAATTGTGCAGGACCTGTTCGACGCCTGTTTTGCCGATCCGTCGATCATGCCGCCCGAGTGGCAGTCGGGCTGTGAAACGCTGGATATCCCGTCGCGTGCGCGCCGTGTCGCCGACTATCTGGCGGGTATGACTGATAATTTTGCCGTGCGCGAACACCGACGATTGTTTGACCATACCCCCGATTTAGCTTAATCGGGGCCAAACGAAGTGATTGCGAGGCCGAAAGGCCGTCTGCAACACAACTATCTAATAGAACGAGCCGACTCTGGAATACGCAGTCAAAACTCCAGACGAAAGCCTGACAGGACAGACCATGAATATCTTCGCAGATTTCGACGCACGTATCAAAAAGACGTTGCAAGATATTGATCTGAAACCGAAAGATGGCGGTGAACTCGATCTTTCTCGCGTTGGCGTCGAGCCGCCGCGCGATGCGACCCATGGCGATATTGCGACCAATGCGGCCATGGTTCTCTCCAAGGCTGTTGGCCAGAACCCGCGCGAACTTGCGGTGCGTATCGCCGAAGCCTTGAAGAGCGACGAGGATGTCGAAACAGTCGATGTTGCCGGTCCGGGCTTCATCAATCTGCGTCTGAAGGCAACTTACTGGCAGCGCGAGCTTGCCGCGATGCTCAATGAAGGCACGGATTTCGGTCGCTCCAAGCTTGGTGCTGGCAACAAGGTCAATGTCGAATATGTTTCGGCAAATCCGACCGGCCCGATGCATGTCGGTCATTGCCGCGGCGCCGTTGTCGGCGACGTGCTGGCCAACCTGCTGAAATTCGCAGGCTATGACGTCGTCAAGGAATATTACATCAACGATGCTGGCTCGCAGATCGACGTGCTCGCAAGCTCCGTGATGCTGCGTTATCGCGAAGCGCTGGGCGAAATCATCGGTGAAATTCCGGCTGGCCTCTATCCGGGCGATTATCTCGTGCCGGTGGGGCAGGCGCTCGCAAAGGAATATGGCACGAAGCTTCTGGAAATACCGGAAGCTGAAGCGATGGCTATCGTCAAGGAAACCACCATCAATGCCATGATGGCGATGATCCGCGCTGATCTGGAAGCGCTGAACGTCCATCACGATGTCTTCTATTCCGAACGTCAGCTGCATGCCGACCATGCCCGTGCGATTCGTAATGCAATCAATGATCTGACGCTGAAGGGCCACGTCTATAAGGGCAAGATTCCGCCCCCGAAGGGCCAGCTGCCGGAAGATTGGGAAGATCGCGAACAGACCCTGTTCCGCTCGACCGAAGTGGGTGACGATATCGACCGTCCGCTGATGAAGTCTGACGGCACATTCACCTATTTTGCGGCCGACGTTGCCTATTTCAAGGACAAATACGACCGCGGCTTCAACGAGATGATTTACGTTCTGGGCGCCGATCATGGTGGCTATGTGAAGCGTCTTGAAGCCGTTGCGCGTGGCGTTTCCGATGGCAAGGCCAAGCTCACCGTACTGCTCTGCCAGCTGGTAAAGCTCTTCCGCGACGGCGAGCCGGTGCGCATGTCGAAGCGTTCGGGCGAATTCATCACCTTGCGCGATGTGGTCGACGAAGTGGGCCGCGATCCGGTGCGTTTCATGATGCTTTATCGGAAAAACGACGCGCCGCTCGATTTCGATTTTGCGAAAGTCACCGAACAGTCCAAGGACAATCCGGTGTTCTATGTGCAGTACGCTTCTGCGCGCTCGCACTCGGTTTTCCGTCAGGCTGCCGACCAGCTGGGCCTTGCCGATCTGGATCGTGTTGCCATGGCCGCACAGTTCGACAAGCTGACCGACGAGAGCGAAATTGCACTGGTTCGCAAGCTTGCAGAATATCCGCGTCTGATCGAAGCAGCGGCGATCCATCAGGAGCCGCATCGTCTTGCTTTTTACCTGTTTGACCTTGCCAGCGCGTTCCATTCGCAATGGAATAAGGGCACAGAGAACCCGGACTTACGTTTTATTAAGGTTAACGATCCAGACTTGTCACTAGCCAGGCTAGGGCTGGTACAGGTTGTTTCCGATGTTCTGACGTCCGGATTGACGATCATCGGGGCTGACGCTCCGACGGAAATGCGCTAGGATTGATCGACTGACCGGGAGCTCGTTAAGTCAAACGAAGCTCTTGAATGCGGTAGATCAAGTCTAAAAAGAGAAGACCGGGATGAACTGAAGGTGTTGGTTTATCCCGTTCTGGTCTTTCGGCGTAGGAAACTACCGTCAACTTTTGCCCACATTGCCTCGCTAATAAGCAATGTAAAGTGACGTCTTGCGGCGTCCAGGGTTTGAGTTAGGAACACACCATGACGGACAGCAGTGCAAATCCCCGTAATTACGGCGAGCGTCCGCTGCACGAAGACGATCCGCTGATGGAACTGTCGCGAATCGTGGACTTTGGCACGCCTCAAGGTGATCATTCCGCTTGGAACGAGCGCCAATCTCACGACCGGCCCGAGCCTGACTTTGATCCGGCGCTTGATCTCGAACGCGAGCTTCTCGGCGATTTTGACGATTACGCGCAGCCGGCAAGTCACAACCAGCCTGTCGAGCCTGAGCCGGAAGTTGCTCAGGATCAGCGCTATAGCGAACAGTATTATCGTGGCGCGGAACCGCTGGCGCACGAAGAAGACCTTGCTTCTGCTTTGGAAGAAGAACTCGACCTGCATCTGGATAATGGAGCATCCGTTCCTGCGCCTGAACTGGACGACTTCGAAGACGTCGAACGCACCGAGCCTGTTCAGCAGTTCGATTATGCCGATTATTCGAATGCGCGTGATTCGTATGGCGACCCTTACGCGGCAGCGCAAAGCTCGGCCTATGATAATCACGAATCGCCGAATAGTGCGCAGGGAGGTCATACAGCCGACCACGGCGCATATGATCCGACGATCTATCAGCCGGCTATCGAGCCGCACGAAGAATCCTATTTGACGCAGACCGCGCAAAGCCGTGACTGGGATGTACAGGCCGTTGAGCCTGCAACGCCGTCTTATGGCGCTGAGCCTGCACATCAGTCCATGTCGCTTGAAGACGAGCTGGAAAACTTGCTGTTCGGCGATGAGCCGCAGCCAGCCTCCGCGAACGACAGCGCCTATGGCTATCAGCCAGAGCCAGTATCCTATGCGCCGCAGGCAGCTGCATACGAGCCGCAAGAGGCTGCATCCTACGCATCCGCTGCATCGGATCATGGCTATGCGGCAGCGGAAGAGGCTGAGCCGGCATTTGACGATTTTCAGCTCGATGAACTGCATCTGGACGAGCAGGCCTTCGAGCAGGCGCATCAGCCTGTAGAAGCTGCTGCGCCTGCGCAGGAAGCGGCCGCCCGCACGGAGCCATCTGGCTATCCCTATTACACCCGTGGCAATTTCGCTTCGGGCGTTGTCGCGCAGATGCCGACGGTAACCGCGCATGCGGGTGAGGCGGAAGCGCCTTACGCTGCTTCCAACGCCTTTGCCGGTTCGGAGCAGGCTTCAAACGAAGTTGCAGCGCAGGACGACGACTTCTCCTTCGATGATGATTTCTCATTCGATGCCGCTGCATTCTCCGCAACAACAGCAGCGGAAGGCACGGACGACGATCTGTCGGACCTTGATGAGCTGAGCCTGAGCGACGACGACTTCGGCTTCGAGCCTTCCGGTGATTACTCCGAATCGGAAGTCCTCAAGGCGACCGACGAAGAATTGCTTGGCGGCGATGATTTCTTCAACGAAGACGATCTCGATCTGCATGATGACAACAGTGCAACCGCAGCCGCGCCTGCCTATGCTCATGCAGTGCTTTCGGATGAGGATTATCGCCCGACCACGTCGATGCCGCATTTCGCAGCTGCACAGCAGACGGCCAGCGCACCTGCACCGGACGTTGAAACGCTGAGCGTTGCCGAAAACAAGGTTGAGCAGACCCATTCCCTCGATCTGCCGGAAGTCAATTACGGTGAAGAGGAAACCGCTGCCGGTCTTGGCGATCTCGAAGCTGAATTTGCCGAGGTCTTCAATACGGTTGGCGTTGATGAGCTGAACACGCCTACCGAAGCGCAGAGCGAAGCCGACAAGGCCTTTGAGGATATTTTCCGCGAAAGCGCATCCAGCTATCTGCCGAATGCCGGCGTTGCTGCAGGTGCTGCAACAGTTGGTCTCGGCGCAGCCGTTGCCGCCGCTGCAAGCTCTTATGGCCGCTCGCAGCCGCGCCAGACTGGCGATTATAATGCGGGCGAACAGGCTGGCAGCGAAGATGATTTCTACAATCATTGGGCCGCCCAGGGCGCGCAGACCGTCGAAGGCGGCGACTATGGCGCACGTGCCGCCATGCAGCCGGAAGACGATCTTGGCAAAGCGTCGGAAGCCTATCGCAATCGCCCGGTTCGCGGTCGTCGCGGCCTGATTCTGGCCAGTGTTGCCGGTGCTGTCGTATTGCTCGGTGGTATCGGATATCACTTCATGGGCGGCGGTTCGCAGGAGCCGGTCGTCATTCATGCCGACAACCAGCCGATCAAGATGCAGCCGGAAAACCCCGGCGGTGCGACGGTCCCGAATCAGGACAAGGCGGTTTACGATCGCGTTGCCGGTACGTTGCCGAACAATCCGGAACAGAAATCACTGATCACCTCGGGTGAAGAGCCAGTCGATATTTCCGGCACGGACGGCAATGAAGCCATGACTGATACGCCGGACTCATCGGCTGAAAACGGTCAGGCCAATGCTGGTGCTCAAAATGGACAGAACGCGCAGGAAAATGCGCCTTTGATCCAGCCTCGCGAAGTTGAAACCATGATTGTTCGCCCGGATGGCACGATCATGCAGCCGGAACGCGCTCCGGAACCGGCAGCACCGCAGACGGCCAGCAACAGTGCGCAGCCTTCGGCACAGCCATCCGCTCCGGCTGGTGGTGACGAAATCGCGGCAATCGCTTCGGGTAGTGCTTTGCCAGCACCGGCCGCAACTGCACCGCAGGCCCAGCAGCCAGCGGCACAGGCACCTGTCGCTCAGGCACCGGCTGCAGAAACGCCGCGCCTCCCGGCACATGCTCCGGTTGTTCCTTCGCGTCCAGCTGAACAGCCGGTCAACATCGTGGGCAACGTTCCGCAGCGTACGCAGACGCAGGCGCCTGCCGCAGCTGCTCCCGTTGCTAACCAGCAGGTTGCATCGGCTGCCGGTGGCGCTGCTGGTGCAGGTGGATATTTCATCCAGATCGCATCCCAGCCTTCCGCTGAACTGGCGCAGAAGTCCTATGCCAACATGGCGCAGAAATATGCCAATGTGATCGGCGGACGTGGCGTGGATATCAAGCGCGCCGACATTCCGGGCAAGGGCACCTACTACCGTGTCCGCGTTCAGGCTGGTTCGCGTGATGATGCCAATGCGTTGTGCGGTCGCTTGAAGTCGGCTGGCGGCAGCTGTCTCGTAACGCGCTGAGCCATAACAACAGACAAGAACAGGGCGGCTTGAGCCGCCCTTTTCATATGCACTATCGAGCGCATGGAATTTTAGTTAGAACAACTATCTAAGTGGCGGAAAATACGAGGGATATTCGCATGAAACAGTGCAAGGCATGGATTGCCGGTGTGTCGGGTACAAAGCTTACACCGGATGAGGTTGCCTTTTTCCGCGATGAAAGGCCTTGGGGCTTCATTCTGTTCGCCCGCAATGTCGAAAGTCTCGAACAGGTTGCCGAGCTGACCGCGCATATGCGCGATGTGACGGGCCGCGATCAGACGCCGGTTTTCATCGATCAGGAAGGCGGGCGCGTGCAGCGTCTGCGTCCGCCGTTAGTGCCGAATTATCCGTCCGCTGGAGAGATTGGTGCGATCTTTGCGCGCGACCGCGAAGCAGGCCTGCGCGCCGCATGGCTGCACGCACGTTTGCATGCCTTCGATCTTCTGAAGGTTGGCGTCACCTCCGACTGCCTGCCGGTTCTCGATGTGCCCGTCGAAGGCGCGCATGATGTGATTGGCGCGCGCGCTTATTCCAAGAACCCGCATGCGGTGGCCGAGATGGGCCGCGCCGCTGCCGAGGGTCTGCTGGCTGGCGGTGTGTTGCCGGTCATGAAACACATGCCGGGCCATGGCCGCGCCTTCGCGGATACGCATAAGGAACTGGCCCGCGTGAGCGCGCCGCTGAGCGAATTGCTGGCGCATGACTTCGTGCCGTTCAAGGCGCTGAATGACCTGCCCATGGCCATGACGGCGCATGTCGTGTTCGATGCGCTCGACCCAAAGCGTCCGTCCACTTTGTCGCCGACCGTGATCAACACGATCATTCGTGACGTGATTCAGTTCGACGGTCTGATCATGAGCGACGATATTTCGATGAAGGCGCTTTCGGGTGAACTGGGCGATATTGCCGAGGGCATCATCGGTGCAGGCTGCGATATCGTTCTCTATTGTGCAGGCGTTATGGAAGAGCTGGTACAGGTTGCCGCTCGCGTGCCAGTGCTTGAAGGCAAATCGAAGCGCCGCGCTGATCTGGCCGAAGTCTATGCCGGTGATCCGGACCTCTCCGATGAGGCTGAACTGCGCGCCGAATTCAATGGCATGTTCGAAGCGATAGCGTAATCGTTAAAACTTGTTAAACTGCACAGATGCGCCGCCCGGCCTGTCCGGGCAGCGTGAGTGACGACTGCGCATCGAGAGGCTAGCGGCTTGGCAGCATCAGGAACCAACACAGACGGAAAAGACGGCACGCTCGTGCCGATGGATTCGCTGTGGCAAAGCGATGCCGAAAGAGCTTTAAGCGAACCATCATTGCTCATCGACGTGCAGGGCTTTGAAGGCCCTCTCGATCTTCTGCTGCATCTGGCGCGCAACCAGCGTGTCGATCTGGCACGTATTTCCGTTCTGGCGCTGGCCGAGCAATATCTCGAATTCGTGGAGCGAGCCCGGGCAGTCCGGCTTGAGCTTGCCGCCGACTATCTCGTTATGGCGGCGTGGCTCGCTTATCTGAAATCCAAGCTGCTTATTCCCAAGCAACAGGGTGATGATGGCGAAACCGGCGAGGAGCTTGCAGCATCCCTGCAATTCCGCCTGAAAAGGCTGGAAGCAATGCGCGATGCGGCAGCCGCTCTGGTTAATCGCAATCGGCTGGGACGCGATGTCTTTGCACGCGGTATGCCGGAAGTGGTGATGGTCGACCGTGCCAGCCAGTTTTCCGCAACACTCTACGATCTTCTGACGGCCTATGCCTCGCAGCGCCAGAGGCAGGCGGTGTCTCATGTTCAGATCACCAAGCGCTCCGTTTGGTCGCTTCAGGAGGCGCGGGTCGCACTGGTGCGTCTGATGGGCGGCGATATTGAGGACTGGATTTCACTCGACCGTTTTCTGATCGACTATGCGCTGTCGCCGCAGGAGAGGGCGTCGGCACTGGCAAGCTCCTTTGCCGCCAGTCTGGAACTGGTGCGGGAGGGCAAGCTGGAAGTCCGCCAGAATGCGCCATTCGAGCCGATTTATATGCGGGCCAAGCCCGGTTTAAGCGAATTTGACGAGGACGAGGATGTCTGAGGCGGAACGCCAGCTGGCGGAATTCGATATGGATAATGAGTTTGAGGAAGCACAGCTTCCGGCAAGTGGGCTGGCGGATCTGGCGCGTATCGTCGAAGCGATCATTTTTGCTTCCGCCGAACCGGTGTCGGAGCGCGCACTTCAGGAGCGTTTGCCGCCTAATGCCGAACTAGCGCCGATTTTGCAGCATCTCCAGAAGGTTTATGAGTCGCGCGGCGTGCATCTCGTGCAGGTCGGTGCGGCCTGGGCATTCCGCACCGCGCCGGATCTGGCCTTCCTGATGAGCCGTGAAGCGGTGCAGCAGCGCAAGCTGTCGCGCGCTGCAATGGAAGTGCTGGCGATCATTGCTTATCACCAGCCGGTCACCCGCGCCGAACTGGAAGATATTCGTGGCGTCGAAACCTCCAAAGGCACGCTGGACGTGCTGATGGAAACGGGCTGGATCAAGCTGCGCGGACGTCGCCGCACGCCGGGCCGCCCGGTGACATATGGCACGACGGAATCGTTCCTTGATCATTTCGGATTGCCGGAAATCCGCGATCTTCCGGGGCTGGAAGAGTTGCGCGGGGCAGGGCTTCTGTCCGCCCGCATGCCTTCAAGTTTTGCCGTTCCGGTGCCGAATATCGACCCGGATGAGCTGACGGATGAGGAAGAGCCGCTCGAGGATATTGATCTCGAAGATCTTGGTTTGCTGGCTCCCAAGGGGTAAGTCAGCGCCCGACTTCCTTATCATCCACAATTTGCTGCACATAAAGAGGACACATGCGACGAATAAAATCGTCACATCTGCCTTCACAGCTATACTTCCGTTTGAAAGATTGCTTGAAAGCGCTTAAATCACTATCGACATTGCAGGAACAGGCTGCGTTTAAGCGGCGATGAGAGGAATGAAATGGGTAGCTTTTCCATCTGGCACTGGCTGATCGTTCTAGCGGTTGTGCTGCTTCTTTTTGGCCGCGGCAAGATTCCCGAGCTGATGGGTGACGTTGCCAAGGGCATCAAGAACTTCAAGCAGGGCATGAACGACGAAGACGCAGCCAAGGACGCCCGGGACGATGGTCGCACGATCGACGCCAAGGCGGAAGAAACCGTCAACGACGTCAAGAAAACCACCAAGTCCTGATCTATCGGATCAAGAATGCTGCGTGTCAAAACGGATACGCAGCATGTTTGCCATCTGTAAAAGTGCGGTTTTCCGCCGAAAGACGGGACACGCGCGCAGTGCGCGGGGTATAAAATGCTCGATGTCGGTTGGTCTGAATTGCTGGTCATTGCGATCGTGATGATCGTTGTTGTCGGCCCCAAGGATTTGCCGAAGATGCTTAGAGCCTTCGGCAAGGCAACAGCGCGCATGCGCGCGACAGCCAATGAGTTTCGCAACCAGTTCAATGAAGCCTTGAAAGAGGCGGAGCTGGAAGACGTCAAGAATATCATCGACGAAACACGCAAGCTCGATCCACGCTCCAAGCTTACACAGGTTTTCGATCCGATTCGAAGTGCAGGCGAAGACCTGAAATCGAGCATCAAATCCTCGACTTCCATGTCTCCGGCGACACCGGATACGGTTGCAGAAGTGACCACGCCGGTCGACGCGAGCGGAGCGCCCGTTCCTGCAGCAGCGCCTGTTCAGTCTGAAGCGGCTGCGGAAAAGCCTGCGAAGGCGCCGCGCGCTCCACGCAAGACAGCAGCAAAGGCAGCGCCTAAAGCTGCGGTAGCGAAAGCTGAACCCGCTGCGCCGAAGGCTGCAAAGGCCAAGGCCGCGACGGCAAAGCCAGCGGCTGCAAAGCCTGCTGCCGCAAAAACGGCTGCTCCTGCCAAAAAGACCACCAAGAAGACAGGAACCAAAGCGTGACCCGTGACGAGGATGAAATCGAGCAGAGCTCTGCGCCCTTGCTTGAACACCTGATCGAACTGCGCCGCCGCCTTATCTGGGCAATCCTGGCATTTTTCGTGGCATTTGCAGTTTGCTTCGCATTCGCAAAGCACCTCTTCAATCTGCTTGTCGTGCCCTACCAGTGGGCCATCGACTGGGCGGGCATGGATCGTTCCAAGGCGGAGCTGATCTATACCGCGCCGCAGGAGTTTTTCTTCACGCAGGTGAAGGTGGCGATGTTTGGCGGTATTGTGCTCGCTTTCCCGATCATCGCGGCGCAGATCTACAAGTTTGTCGCGCCGGGGCTCTATAAGCATGAGCGCATGGCTTTCCTGCCATTCCTCATTGCATCACCGATTTTGTTCCTGCTCGGCGGCGCGCTCGTCTATTTCTTCTTCACCCCGATGGTGATGTGGTTCTTCCTGGCCATGCAGCAGACGGGTGGTGCTGGCGAAGTGCAGATTTCGCTTTTGCCGAAGGTTTCGGAATATCTGAGCCTCATCATGACGCTCATTTTCGCTTTCGGTCTGGTGTTCCAGTTGCCGGTCGTCACAAGCCTCATGGCGCGTGTTGGTCTCGTGACTTCGGCTGGCCTGAAGGACAAGCGTAAATATGCGATTGTGATCGCGTTCATCGTGGCGGCTGTTCTGACACCGCCCGATCCGGCGAGCCAGATCGGTCTTGCCTTGCCGACGATCCTTCTCTACGAGATTTCCATTATCGTGGCTCGTATGATCGAGAAGAAGCGCGACGAAGCAGAGAACGCAAAAGAAGCTGAAAACGACGCTTCTTCCTCCTGATCGTAGACTACGATTTCCGCTGGCCGCAGTCTTTGCGGCCCGCTTCTGTTCAATTTCACGAAACGGCTTTTCCCATGCTCGACATCAAATGGATTCGCGAAAACCCTGAAGACCTCGACAAGGCGCTTGCAAAGCGCGGGGCAGGGCCGCTCTCGTTCGAATTGATCGCGCTCGACGAAAAGCGCCGCGAAAATGTCGGCAAGGTTCAGGCTGCGCAGGAGCGCCGCAATGCCGCTTCGAAAGAAATCGGCAAGGCGATGGCTGAAAAAGATGCCGCCACCGCCGACAAGCTGAAAGCGGAAGTCAGCGAACTCAAGAATTTTCTTGCTGAGGCAGAAGAAGAAGAGCGCCGTCTGGTCAAGGAATTGAATGACGCTCTGTCGACAATCCCGAATGTTCCGCTCGGCGATGTGCCGCTTGGCAAGGACGAAGCCGACAATGTCGAGATTCGTCGTGTCGGCAATCAGCGTAATTTCTCTTTCCAGCCGAAAGAGCACTATGAGCTGGGCGAAGCACTCGGCCTGATGGATTTCGAACGCGCAGCGAAAATCGCCGGTGCGCGCTTCACCATCCTGAAGGGCGGTCTGGCGCGTCTTGAGCGTGCGCTCGGACAGTTCATGCTCGATCTGCATACGACCCAGCATGGCTATACCGAAACCATGCCGCCGCTGATGGTGCGCGACGAGGCGGTTTATGGCACCGGCCAATTGCCGAAATTCTCGGAAGACCTGTTCCGCACCACCGATGGTCGCTGGCTGATTCCGACGGCGGAAGTGCCGCTGACCAATCTGGTTGCGGACGAGATCGTCGATGTGAAGACCCTGCCGCAGCGCTACACCGCGCTGACGCCTTGCTTCCGTTCGGAAGCCGGTTCCGCCGGTCGCGATACGCGCGGCATGCTGCGCCAGCACCAGTTCCTGAAAGTGGAAATGGTATCGATCACCGATGCAGACAGCTCGGTTGCCGAACATGAACGCATGACGGCTTGCGCCGAAGAAGTGCTGAAGCGTCTTGAGCTGCCGTTCCGTACCGTCGTGCTTTGCACTGGCGATATGGGCTTCGGCGCGCAGAAGACCTATGACATCGAAGTCTGGCTGCCGGGGCAGAACACTTATCGCGAAATCTCCAGCTGCTCGGTCTGCGGTGATTTCCAGGGCCGCCGCATGAACTCCCGCTATCGTCCGGAAGGCGAGAAGTCGACGCGCTTCGTCCACACCCTCAACGGGTCTGGCGTCGCAGTAGGTCGCGCGCTCATCGCCGTCATGGAAAACTACCAGCAGGAAGATGGCAGCATTCATATTCCTGAAGCACTGCAGCCCTACATGGGCGGCATCACGCGCATTGAAAAGGCTGCGTGACTCAGGATTTCAACAATTAGGACAGGAGTGAAGACGTGCGAATTTTGCTGACGAACGATGATGGTATCCACGCTGAAGGCCTCGCAGTTCTGGAGCGAATCGCACGACAGCTCTCGGACGATGTCTGGGTTGTTGCGCCCGAAACCGACCAGAGCGGCCTTGCGCATTCGCTGACCCTCTCGGAGCCGCTGCGTCTGCGCCAGATCGACGACACTCATTTCGCGTTGCGCGGCACGCCGACCGATTGCGTTATCATGGGTGTCCGTCACGTTCTGCCGGGTGCGCCGGATCTCATCCTGTCCGGTGTCAATTCCGGTGCGAATATTGCAGACGACGTGACCTATTCCGGCACCGTGGCCGGTGCAATGGAAGGCACGCTGCTCGGCATCCGCTCCATCGCTCTGTCCCAGGAATATGATTACGAAGGCGACCGCCGGATCGTTCCGTGGGAAACGGCTGAAACCCATGCGCCGGACCTCATTCGTAAGCTGGTCGCTGCCGGTTGGCCGGAAGGCGTTCTGCTGAACCTCAATTTCCCGAATTGCGGTGCCGATGAAGTGCAGGGCACACGCGTGACGGCGCAGGGCAAGCTTAGCCATGATGCGCGTCTCGACGAGCGCCGCGACGGTCGCGGTTTCCCGTATTTCTGGCTGCGTTTCGGTCGCGGCAAGGCTCCGGTCGCCGACGACAGTGATCTTGCAGCCATTCGTTCGGACTGCATCTCGGTCACGCCGTTGCACCTTGATCTGACCGCGCATAAGGTTCGTGCAGAACTGAGCACAGCGCTCGGTCTTGAAGCTTGAAGCGGGGGGAAGCATGAGGCAGGCAACGTCTGAGCGGCCAAGGCTTTCGGACCGGGAAGGATTTGCATCTTTCGTCTTGCGCATGCGCGCGCGTGGCATTGATGATCCGCGCCTCTTTGCAGCCATTGAAGCAACACCGCGCCAGAGCTTTCTTGCTTCGGCGTGGTCGCATCTTGCCTATAGCACTCGCACGGCGCCGCTCGATTGCGGCGAATATATCGAAGGCATTGACGATCAGGCGCGTGTGCTGGCAGCGCTCAAGCTGGAACCGGGTCATCGCGTGCTGGAAATCGGTACGGGGTCGGGCTTTACCGCCGCCGTCATGTCGTCGCTATCGGGCCGTGTGACGACGGTGGAGCGTTATCGCAAACTTTGCGATCACGCCTTGCAGCAGTTCGTTTCGCTGAAGCGTGAAAACATCATGGTCAAGCATGCCGATGGACGCCATGGCATGCCGGGTGGTCCGTTTGACCGAATCATTCTCTGGCTGGCTTGCGAAGAAGTCCCGCGCCATTTTGTGGAATTGCTCGCAACACATGGTGTACTCATCGCGCCGATCGGTCCCGGCGACGGCGAACAGATCGTGACGCGAATCTCGAAGGTCGGTAGCCGCTTCGAGCAGGAAAACCTGATGGTTGTCCGCTATCAGCCCTTCATTGAAGGCGTTTCTTCGGTTCTTTAGAGCACATCCCGAAAAGTGTGAAACGGTTTTCGGATGAGATGTGCGTTTCAATAAACATTTAGAGCGCCGATCTGATTGAATCAGATCGGCGCTCTAAATTGCCATTTTCTAATCTTACCATGCCATCCATTCCGGTTTTCATCGGAAGGGTGGCTGCGCGCCAATGTTCGCTTATGGTGTTTAATTGGTGAATCTTTTTTCAAAGTTGGGTCGTTCTTAACCAGCGAGTAACATTAACGCGCTTTAATCGTCTTACTGAGTTTCGAGTATGGACGAGTTGAACATGCGTTTCCCAATTTTGCAGCATACGTCCGAACGTCTCCTGCGGAATGTCGCAATCGTTCTGATTGCCGGCTTTGGAGCCGGGTGCAGTTCCGATACGATGCGTTTCACCGACGGCATCTTTACCGGTTCGACGTCCAATCAGCGCGTTGCGCAACAGCCCGCAGGCGATGTTTATGCGTCAGCCCCAATAGCGCCGGCTCCGCGGGTTTCCAGCGGAACGGTACAGCGTAATTCGCTGCCGGCACCATCAGCCGTATCTTCCGCCCCAATGGCGGCACCGGTTGCGGCAGCACGTCAGTCGGTTCAGGCCCCTGTCGCTGCAGCCTCCACGCAGATGCAGAATCAGGTTGGTCAGGCCCACACTATGGCAGCCAACCAGGTCAATGGTGCAGAGACCCGCGTGGCAAGCGCGGCAACCACGACCCACAACGCCGTGAACGGTACTGTTAACGGCGCGAAGGAAAAGGTTCTGGGTCAGCTTCCGGCAACGCCGGGGCAGGGTGCTCCGCGTCCGATGGACAACAACATTGCCGTTGTCCCGGCAGCCCCTTCGGTCAACGGCAAGAAGTCGTCTGCCGCTACCGATATGGCTTCCGCAGGTGCAAACACCGCAACACCTCCTGCGCCAAAAGGCGGCTATACGGTTCAGAGCGGTGATTCGCTGTTCTCGATCGCACAGAAGCACAATGTTCCGGTTGAAGATCTGAAGCGGGCTAACGGCCTCTCCAATGGTGCAATCCGCGTCGGTCAGACACTGGTGGTCCCTGCAGCAGGTGCCGCTGCTGTAACGCAAGTTGCCGCTGTCACGCCGCAGCCAGCAAGCCCGGCCAAGGCCGCAGCCGCTGCAAACGATGCGGACGCCGGAAATGTGAAGCCTTATACACCGCCGCAGGCGAGCAACAAGGTGATCGAGGATGCCGAGAAGGATCAGGCCGCAGCGCCTTCCTCCACCGGCATTTCCCAGATGCGCTGGCCGGTTCGCGGTCGCATCCTGGCAAGCTTCGGTCAGCGTGATGGTACGGCAGTCAGCGATGGCATCGACATCATGGTTCCGGAAGGAACGTCGGTTAAGGCCGCTGAAAACGGCGTCGTCATCTATGCTGGTGATGGCCTGAAGGAATTCGGCCAGACGGTTCTGATCCGCCACGACAACGGGCTTGTGACGGTTTACGGCCATAACAGCCAGATACTGGTGCAGCGCGGCCAGAAGGTTCGCCGTGGCGAGGATATCGCCAAGTCGGGCATGAGCGGCAACGCGAAGTCGCCGAAGCTGCACTTCGAAGTGCGCAAGAATTCCTCGCCGGTCAATCCTTCCAAATATCTGGAAAGCTGATCCGGAAAGGACAAGGCAAACAAAAAGGCGGGCTGAAAAGCCCGCCTTTTTGTTGATGCGCGTTTTTTACATGGCCACGCCAAGTCGTCCGGCAAGGTCTTGAACATATTGCCATGCCACACGACCGGAGCGATTGCCGCGCGTGGTTGACCATTCCAGAGCTTCTGCGTGAAGCTTGGCATTGTCGTAGCTCAGTTTGAAATGGGCCGCATAGCCGTCGACCATGGCGAGATAATCGTCCTGGCTGCATTTGTGGAAGCCGAGCCACAGACCAAAGCGGTCCGACAGCGATACTTTTTCCTCGATGGCTTCCGACGGGTTGATCGCTGTAGAGCGCTCATTGTCGATCATGTCACGCGGCATGAGATGGCGGCGGTTCGACGTGGCGTAGAAAATCACATTGCCCGGGCGGCCCTCGACGCCGCCTTCGAGCGCAGCCTTCAGCGACTTATATGACGTGTCGTCATGGTCGAAGGAGAGGTCGTCGCAAAACAGGACAAAGCGGTATTCCGTATCCTTGATCATGTTCATCAGGGTCGGGAGGCTGTCGATATCCTCGCGGTGGATTTCAATCAGCTTGAGCGGCTTCTGGGAGGCCAGTTCGGCGTTGACGCTGGCCTGTGCGGCCTTCACCAACGAGGATTTGCCCATGCCGCGAGCGCCCCACAGCAGAACATTGTTTGCCGGATAGCCATTTGCGAAGCGACGGGTATTGTCTACGAGCTGATCACGCACCAAATCTACGCCACGGATCAGGGAGATATCCACGCGGTTCACCCGCTTCACCGGATCAAGCGTCAGTCGTTCCGGCGCCCAGACAAAACAGTCTGCGGCGTCGAGGTCTGGCGTTTTGGCTTCCGGTGGCGCGATACGTTCGAGCGCGGCGATCAAACGGTCCAGTTTCTGGCTGAGTATGTTTTCGGTCGTCATTTCATGCCCCTAGTGGTCTTATTCCGACATTTGCTTCCCGGTGTTACAATCGGTCCCAGCGAATGTCAGAATCGAAAAGATCACCAGATGCTGTAAGACTCTCGTGGATTTTTCCAGTTTGACGTTTGAACAAGCGTTTGTGACAAACGAAGTTCAACGTTCAAATTCAATCCGCGCGTCGTAGGCGAACGGCTTAACATGCCACAGCGGAGGCGAAAAGTGTGCGACCTTGGCGCAGGCGGGGTGATCGTCGGTTGCAATTGGCGCGCCAACCATTGTAATGCCCTTAACAAATTGTCTTTGAGACTTCAGAGGAGTTCCTAATGTTCGTAACACCGGCTTTCGCTCAAGCACCTGGCGGCGGCGCTTTTGGCCCAGACATGCTGATGAGCATTCTGCCGTTCATCCTGATCTTCGTTATCATGTACTTCCTCATCATCCGCCCGCAGCGGACCCAGATGAAGAAGCGTCAGGAAATGCTGACCGCAGTTCGCCGTGGCGATACGGTTGTGACCGGCGGTGGCATCGTCGGCAAGGTGCAGAAAGTCGTCGACGACAATGAAGTCGAAGTCGAAATCGCCGAAGGCGTTCGCATCAAGGTTCTGCGCAGCACGCTGATGGATGTGCGCGTCAAGGGCGAACCTGTCGCCGATAATAAGAACAAATAATCTCTTTTTGAGATGAAACGGGCTCCGGTAAGCTTTCACTAACCGGAGCCCGTGCAATATTCGGTCGGCGCGACCTTCATAAGCGCGCTTACCTCAAGGCCGGAGAGCGGTGCGCATTCGCACCCCGGCATGCTCTGTCCAGGCCAAAACGGGCCAAGCTGAAACGGAATTGCTGCTCTATGCTCTATTTTTCACGCTGGAAATCGGCCCTGATCTGGTTGGCGGTACTCGTCAGCTTCGTCATCGCTTCCCCTAATTTTTTCTCGCGTGAAACGCTGGCAAATCTGCCCGGTTTCCTGCCGAAGAAACAGGTCGCACTCGGCCTTGATCTTTCCGGCGGCTCCCGCCTTGTTCTGCAAGTTCAAAATGCGGGCAAGAACGATCTGGAACGCTCCGCCGAAATCATGCGTCAGCGTCTGGAAGAGCTGGGTTACGGTCATCCCGTTGTGGAAACCGAAGCGCGCAACCAGATTCGCGTTGAAGTGCCGGGCCTTTACGATGCGCAGCTTCTAAAAGATATTCTGAGCATTCGCGGCGATCTTTCGTTCCACGCTGTGGATGATTCCGTTTCGCCGGACGACGCCATTCGTGGCACGCCGCCAGCGGATAGTGAAATCGTCTATTCCTATGACGATCCGCCAGTTGGCTATCTCGTCAAAAAACAACCAGTTCTCACCGGCGCAAATATCACCGACGCGAAGGCAACGCTTTCTTCCGATGATAATGAGCCGGTTATCACCCTGACCCTCGATGATGCAGGCCGCAAAGGTCTGGCCGCCCTGACCGCCAATGCGACGGGCAAGAGCTTTGCCATCGTGGTCGATAATCAGGTCGTGTCTGCGCCGGTCATCAGCGAGCCGCTCGACACAAACGAATTGCAGATTTCTGGTGCCTTCGATTTGCAGGCCGCCAATAATATGGCCGTTGTTTTGCGCTCCGGCACATTGCCGCAAGCGGTGACCGTGCTGGAAGAACGCACTATCGCATCAGCGCTTGGCGAGGATTATGCCAGCGCCGCCGTGACGGCAGCGCTTCTTGCCGCACTTCTCGTCGGCCTGTTCATGGTGCTGTCCTACGGCATTCTGGGCGTCATCGCGATGGTGGCGCTTGTGGTCAACATCATCATCCTGACTGCGGTCATGTCGCTGATCGGGGCTTCGATCAGTCTTGCCAGCGTTGCGGGTCTGGTGCTGATCATCGGCATGGCGGTCGATGCGAATATCCTGATCTACGAACGCGTGCGTGAAGATCGCCGTAAGGGCTATTCGGTCGTGCAGGCGATGGAATCGGGTTTCTACCGCGCGCTGTCGACCATCGTTGACGCCAATCTGACGACATTGATTGCCGCACTGGTTCTCTTCCTGCTCGGCTCCGGCACGGTGCATGGCTTTGCCCTGACCGTTGCGGTCGGTATCGGCACGACGCTGTTCACCACGCTCACCTTTACCCGTTTGCTGATCGCCCAGTGGGTGCGGACGGCGAAGCCGAAGGAAGTGCCGAAGCGCCGTCTCAAGCTTGTGCCGACGGTGACGCATATTCCGTTCATGCGCCTGCAGTTCATTACGCTTGGCATTTCGGTGCTGGCCTGCGCGATCGTGGTGGCGCTGTTCGTGAATATCGGCTTCAACTACGGCATCGACTTCCGTGGCGGTTCGATGGTCGAGCTTCAGGCGCGCAGTGGCGACGCCAATCTGGAAGACATTCAGGATCGCCTCTCCGAACTGAATATCGACAGTGCCCGCGTTCTGCCTGCCAAATCGCCGCGTTCGGCGCTTGTGATCATCGGCAGTCAGGAAGTGGGCGACGATGCCGAACAAACGGTCGCCGTGAAGCTTCGTGGTGAATTTGAACAGGATTATTCGTTCCAGCGTGTCGAGGTGGTCGGTCCGACCGTTTCTGAACAGCTGTCACGCGCCGGTATTCTGGCCGTTGTTCTGTCGCTGATCGGCATTTTCATCTATGTCTGGGTTCGCTTCCGCTGGCAGCTGGCGCTTGGCGCGGTGCTTTCGACATTGCATGACGTGGTCATTCTCGCGGGCATGTTCATTGTGTTCCGCATGGAATTCAATCTCTGGAGCGTTGCGGCAATCCTGACGATCATCGGCTACTCGCTGAACGATACGGTGGTGATCTATGACCGCGTGCGTGAAAATCTGCGCCGCTATAGCAGCGCGCCGCTGCCTGCGATTATCGATGCTTCGATCAACCAGACCTTGTCCCGTACCTTGCTGACATCATTTGTCACGTTCCTTGCGCATATTCCGCTTTACGCCTTCGGCGGCGCCGATATCCGCATGTTCGCGCTGGCGCTGAGTGTGGGTATTATCGTGGCGAGCTATTCGTCGATCTTCATCGCCGCACCGCTGCTGGTTCAATTCGGACTGAAGCCGCGTGGTCCCGAGCAGGATGAGGAAATGGGCGACGAACTGGCGCAGTCGCTGAATCTGGAAAGCTGAGAATGGCCAAGGGAATAGAAATACGCGAAGCGCATTTTCCGGGGCGCGCTCCGATTGATGCTTACGGCGATGGCGGTTTTCGCTTCGCCGAAATGTCGCATCGCGGTTCAATCTTGTGTCTGCCATCCGGTATTCACGGCTGGAAGCCTGCAACGCCGCCCGTGCTGTCACGCGCCGATCTGGAGCTTATTCTGGAGCAGGCCCCGGATATCGAGATTCTGCTGGTTGGAACTGGTATGGATCTGCGGCGTATTCCGGAAGATGTGCGCGCCGTTTTGCGGGAACACCGCATTTCGTCTGATCCGATGAGCACAGGTGCTGCCGTGCGGACCTATAATGTGCTCCTCGCGGAAGATCGCGCGGTCGCGGCGGCGCTTATTGCAGTAGAATAACGATCATGAACCAGAATGAGGCACATTGCCTGGCCCTTCTTCGTGAGGCTGACCGGGACCGTTACCTGTCGGTGCTCTATGCGCCGGAGGATAAACGCGGCGGTCTGGCCGCACTTTATGCCTTCAATGCGGAAGTGGCGCGCATTCGCGATCTGGTTCACGAGCCGTTGCCGGGCGAAGTGCGCCTGCAATGGTGGCGCGACCTGATCAATGGCGAGGCGAGGGGTAGTGCCGAGGCACATCCCGTTGCCGCTGCTCTGGTCGAAACGATCAACAAATACGAGCTTCCGCGCACCGCTTTCGACAATTATTGCGAAGCACGCATCTTCGATCTTTACGATGATCCGATGCCGAGCCGGAACGATCTTGAGGGCTATTGTGGTGAAACCGCATCTGCAATCATTCAGTTAGCCGGCTTTATTCTGGATCGCGATGCGGCGCAGGCGCATAGCGAAACTGCCGGTCACGCAGGTGTTGCTCAGGCAGTCACGGGGCTGCTGCGTCTTCTGCCGACTCATCGCCGTCGCGGCCAGCTTTATGTCCCGGCCGACATGTTGGCTTCGGTGGGTGTAATGCGGGAGGCATTTTTAGGCAGCGACGATCCGTCGGCGTGCGAGCGCGTGGTCAGTGTGATGCTGGCGCTGGCGCGTGAACATTTGGCGATTTTCGATAAGGCAAAGGCGACATTGCCAAAAAGCCTCGCGCCCGCATTCTTGCCGATGGCCATCGTGCCCGCTTATCTGAAAGCGATTGAACGCCTTGGCGGCAAGGCGGCGGAACGGACAGCCGATATATCGGCTATCCGCAAGCAATGGCTGATGTTTAGCGCCAATTTCTGACCGTCAGGCCAGTTGTTCCAGCCATAGACGGAAATCCGCAAGAGCGCGGGCGGAAAGCGCACGCTTCTTGGCGATGGTCTTTTCCTTGCCACGCAGACGCTTGTCTTCTTCCTTCGGAACTTCGACCGGCGGAAACAGGCCAAAATTGACATTCATCGGCTGGAACGATCGTTTGCCGGGTTCCGCATCATCGGCGACAATGTGGCCGCCGGTAATGTGTCCAAGCAACGCGCCAAAGGCGGTTGTCGGCGGTGGCGGGACGGCGGCATTGCCCAGTCGTTCTGCTGCGGTGAAGCGACCAGCAAGAAGGCCGATAGCCGACGATTCGACATAGCCCTCGCAACCCGTCACCTGACCAGCAAAGCGCAAGGTCGGGCGCGACTTCAGGCGCAGCACGCTGTCGAGCAGCACGGGCGAATTGAGGTAAGTGTTGCGATGTAATCCGCCGAGACGTGCGAATTCGGCATTTTCCAGTCCGGGAATCATCTTGAAGATGCCCGTCTGCGAGCCGTATTTCAGCTTCGTCTGGAAACCGACCATGTTGTAGAGCGTGCCCAGCGCATTGTCCTGACGCAGTTGCACGACTGCATAGGCTTTCACCGTCGGGTTATGCGCATTGGTCAGGCCCATCGGCTTCATCGGGCCGTGGCGCAGCGTTTCAGGTCCGCGTTCCGCCATGACTTCGATCGGCAGACAGCCGTCGAAATAAGGCGTGCCTTCCCATTCCTTGAATTCCGTCTTGTCGCCTTCGACAAGCGCCGCCACGAACGCCTCATACTGCTCCTTGTCCATCGGGCAGTTGATATAGTCCTTGCCGGTGCCGCCGGGGCCGACCTTGTCGTAACGGGACTGGAACCAGCAGACGTCCATATTGATCGAATCGAAATGCACAATGGGCGCAATCGCATCGAAGAAGGCGAGCGCGTCGGCATCCGTTTCCGCAGCGATGGCTTCGGCCAGCGACGGCGCGGTCAAGGGACCGGTGGCAACGATTGTCGTGCCCCATTCTGCTGGCGGCAAGCCGGTGACTTCCTCACGCTGGATGGTGATCAGCGGATGCGCTTCGAGCTTTTCGGTGACGGCTTGCGCAAATCCCTCGCGGTCCACGGCAAGTGCGCCGCCCGCCGGGACCTGATGCGCATCGGCGCAGGCCATGATGAGTGAACCCGCAAGGCGCATTTCGGCGTGGAGGACACCAACAGCGTTGGTTTCGGCATCGTCGGAGCGGAACGAATTCGAGCAGACGAGTTCTGCCAGCTGCTCGGTCTTGTGCGCATCGGTGCCGCGCACGGGGCGCATTTCATGCAGCACGACAGGAATGCCTGCCTGCGCTATCTGCCAGGCGGCTTCGGAGCCAGCGAGACCGCCGCCAACGACGTGAATGGGGGTGAGATCGGATGTGTTTGGCGATGTGTTTGTCATGGCCCTTCCCATATCGCCTTTGCGGGCGGCCATCAATGGGCGAGCCGTATCCCAAAAAACAAATGGCATCCGTCGCGGGAGGAGGTGCGACGGATGCCATATGGAAAGACCGGATTGGGAGGAAACCGGTCTCGTTGTCGCTAAGCCTGGGAGGAGGAGGGCTTGGCGACAAGCCAGGGCTGGTGGGAGGAGGATCCAGTCCTGGTGGTATTCACAGCTCGAAACTTCAATCTGAAATTTTCATCGAAAGGCGTTCAGCGTAATGCAATCGTCGCGAACAGCTTCTCGGTCTTCAGCTTGATGCTTAGCGAGCCTTGCTCTGACGAGCGACGTAAGGGATGTCGGCGCGGGAGATGCCGAGATCGTTCAGTTCGCGAGTCGAAAGCTGGTTCAGTTCGCTGACGGTTTCACGGTAACGGCGCCAGTTGTTGTAAGAGCGAAACAGGTTCATGGTCTTAATCCTTCAGTGTGCGATGGTATCGCTTGGGTTCAATTAATCTCTTTTGTTGCCCATGATATAAGCTATTGTTTTTGCAAGTTGCAGAGACGACTTTGCATAGATGCTCTGCGGATGCTGCAAGACGGTTTAAATCGATTGGACTGTTCCGGCACAAAATTGCCGCAATGCGATTTGATCGCTTGGTTTGCTGGTTGCGAAGTTTCTTATATGTTCTCAGCCGGTTGCGATTGTGACCGTCATCTCAGTTCGTTGACCCGGGAGTCATTTTGTCTTTTTCAATCTCAGTGGAGCGCCTGATTGTGCGCTGGCAGCAGGAAGGTCTGATCGATGCGGTTACCGCGTCGCGCCTGAATGCGGATCTTGAAAAACGAGCCACGGGTTTCAGCCTCGGTGCAGTGCTCGCCACGCTTGGCGGTCTGCTTCTTGGTGCCGCCGTCATCATGCTGGTTGCCGCCAACTGGCAGGATATGCCGCGCCTGATGCGGATCGGGCTCGTGCTTGCACTCATCTGGATTGGTTATCTTGGCGGCGCGTGGCGGCAGGCAAAGGGCGACAAGGTGTTCTCGTCCGCTCTTTATGTCGTCGGTGCTGCATCCTTCGGCGCGGGCATCGCGCTTGTCGGGCAGATGTATCACGTGTCCGGTGATGTTCATTCCGCTGCCGTCTACTGGACCCTCGGCGTGCTTGCGTCAGCCTTCCTGCTGCGTGCGCCGGTTCTGGCCGCTTTTGGCGCAGGCGTTGCGTGCTTTTATCTTTCAACATTCGTGTTTGACGGCACACCGGCGGACAATGCCGATTTGGCCTATCGCTGGATTGGTCCACTTCTGCTGCTGGTCGGTGTCGGTGCAGCGCTCCTCACGCGCTCGCGCCATGCGGCTCATCTCTGGGCGCTGTTCGCGATTGGCTGGGCCTTGCTGGTTTATGCCAAGAATGAAAACGATGTGGTGTTGTGCCTTATGATTGCGGTCGGCATCGCTTTCATGCTGGCGGATGCTTTCGCGCATGACACGATGGAGCGGCTCACACGCTTTGCGCAGCCGCTGGCGTCCTATGGTCTGATGCTGGCGCTGTTATCGCTCGGCATTCTGCAACTCAATCATATGTTCTCGTCTTCGGGCAGCTCTGCCTCGCTCGATCAGGACGTGCTTTATAGTATTCTGATCCTTGGCCTATCGATTGGCGCCATCGCATTGTGCGGTCGCGATAATGGCGGATTGCGCTCCATTGCCTATGCGGCGTTTTCATTTCAGGTGCTTTATCTGGCATTCACGACCGTGGGCACGATGATCGGCACGTCCGGCTTCTTCCTGACGGCAGGTGTTCTTGTGTTGCTTCTGGCGGCGTTCGTCCGCCGGATGGAACGGCGGTTCGGTAAAAAGCGCGAAGTGGGGAGCCAGTCATGAGCAGGAAGTGGCTTTATATAGGTGCTGCCGTCTCCGCCTTGCTGCAAAGCGGCATTCTTTATGCGGGTATCGAGCAGCGCGCATCCATATTGCGCTCAGGCCATGAAATCGTGTTGCAGACCGAGCCGGTCGATCCGCGCGATCTGATGCGCGGCGATTACGTCATTCTGGGCTATGAGATTTCCAGTGTCATGGGCAAGGACGTGCAGGGCAAACCTTCGGGCGAGCCGCGAACCGTCTATGTCGCCGTGAAGCCGGATGCGGAAAAGCTGTGGCATTTCTCGCGGGCGGCGCTCAGCCCGTTCACCGACCTCGCGCCGGATGAGGTGCAGATTCGCGGCCAGTCCACCTATCGGATCACAGACGATCCGGATCAGACCATTCGCCTCAATTTCGGCATTGAACGCTATTATGTTCCTGAAGGGCAGGGTCGCGATATCGAAATCGGGCAACGTGAAAGCCGGATTTCTGTTGTCGTTGCTGTCGATGATAGCGGTACGGCAGTCATCAAGGCTTTGCGGGACGAGGGG
The DNA here is from genome assembly GCF_014138065.1 of Ochrobactrum sp. P6BSIII. Taxonomy (NCBI): domain Bacteria; kingdom Pseudomonadati; phylum Pseudomonadota; class Alphaproteobacteria; order Hyphomicrobiales; family Brucellaceae; genus Ochrobactrum; species Ochrobactrum sp. P6BSIII. The sequence continues at coordinate 188,951 of NZ_JACGXB010000004.1, forward strand.
CGGCAACTCTATGAAGAACCGCTCTATTGATCAGGGTTTCCCGCTGTTCCGGCAGTCTTATCCGGCTACTTCAAGCTGAAGTTTATCTCAGGCTTGGCATGCGCGGAATGATCGCTATATAGAGGGGCAGAGTGCCGGAAGTGTTTCGTCTTGCCAAACCGGAAAATCTATACCGGGAAGGCGGCTTTTTTCCTTTGAACCGGGAAAATTGGATGATATAGAGACGCGCGCTTTCGAGGGCAGTTCAAGATCTGAGACGAATTTGGTGCGTTCTAAAGAATGCGCTTCGGTTCAGAAGCGGATATGGCGAAATTGGTAGACGCACCAGATTTAGGTTCTGGCGGGAGACCGTGGGGGTTCGAGTCCCTCTATCCGCACCAACTGCCAATAAGGCCAAAGAATTTCTCTCCCGCGTCTAGAGGCCCAGCGTCTAGAGCAAGGTGCCGGAAACGGCGGGATAATGACAAGAAGTGAAGGTTTGAACATGCAGGTTACCGAAACGCTCAATGAAGGGCTGAAGCGCGAGATTAAAGTCGTGGTTCCGGCCGGAGATCTCGAAGCCAAGCTCGCTGAGCGGCTCGATACCGCGCGCGGCCGCGCCAAGATCAATGGTTTCCGTCCGGGCAAGGTGCCTGCCGGTCACCTGCGCAAGATGTATGGCCGTTCTTTCATGGCCGAGATCGTCAATGAAATCCTGAGCGATTCGTCGCGTTCGGTTCTCGCAGACCGTAACGAAAAGTCGGCTACCCAGCCTGAAGTCATCATGTCGGAAGACGAAAAAGAGGCCGAAAAGGTTCTCGACGGCAAGGCCGATTTCGTTTTCTCGCTGAACTACGAAGTTCTGCCGGCTATCGACGTCAAGGATTTCTCCAAGATCGCCGTGACCCGTGAAGTCGTCGAAATCTCGGAAGAAGAAGTTGACGAGCAGGTCAAGCGCATCGCTTCCTCGACCCGCACCTTCGAAACCAAGAAGGGCAAGGCCGAAAACGAAGATCGCGTCACGATCGACTATCTCGGCAAGCTCGACGGCGAGCCGTTCGACGGCGGTGCAGACAATGACGCCCAGCTTGTTCTGGGTTCGGGCCAGTTCATTCCGGGCTTTGAAGAGCAGCTCGTTGGCGTCAAGGCTGGCGACGAAAAGGTCATCAATGTGACCTTCCCGGCTGAATACGGCGCAGCGCACCTTGCAGGCAAGGAAGCTACCTTTGACATCAAGGTCAAGGAAGTTGCCAAGCCGAACGAACTGGAACTCAACGACGAAACCGCTACGAAGCTCGGCATTGAGTCGCTTGAGCGTCTGCGTCAGGTTGTTCGCGAACAGATCGAAAGCCAGTACGGCCAGATCACCCGCCAGAAGGTAAAGCGTCAGATTCTCGACGCTCTGGATGGCGATTATCAGTTCGAAACCCCGCAGAAGCTGGTTGACGCCGAATTCAACAACATCTGGCAGCAGATCAACTTCGACCTGCAGCAGGCTGGCCGTACCTTCGAAGACGAAGAAACCACGGAAGAAGCTGCTCGCGAAGAATATCGCAAGCTCGCAGAACGCCGCGTGCGTCTCGGCCTCGTTCTCTCCGAAATCGGCGAGAAGGCTGGCGTTGAAGTTTCTGAAGAAGAACTGCAGCGCGCTGTTTACGACCAGGTTCGCCGTTATCCGGGCCAGGAAAAGGAAATCTACGACTTCCTGCGCAAGACGCCGGATGCCGTTGCTAACCTCCGCGCACCGATCTTTGAAGAAAAGGTCGTTGACCATCTGCTGGCCAACATCAACGTGACCGACAAGAAGGTCTCGAAGGAAGAGCTGACGGCTGAAGACGAAGACGGTTCGGAAGCAAAGCCTGCAAAGAAGGCTGCGCCGAAGAAGAAGGCCGCTCCGAAGAAGAAGGCCGACGAAGACAAGTCCGAAGAGGCTTAATCTTCTCTGTCTAGAGCATTTCCAGCAAAAGTGCGTAGCGGTTTTGCGTAGGATAATGCTTAACAATAAATAGATAGAGCGGTTCTACGATTCCGTATTAAACGGAACCGCTCTAGCGAATTTGGAACTGGCCGCGCATTGCGCGGCCTTTTCCGTTTCAACCCACGGATAAACGGCTGAAAAGCTTGCATCCATGGGGGCTTTGCTCTAGCCAGTAATCAATCCGTTTTTAGCTCAATCAGAATATTTGCGAGCCAGCATGTCCCTTATTGATACGCGCATACCGGAACCGAAACGCTTCATCTCCGGCGCCACTGGCGACTGGGAAGTCGTCATCGGCATGGAAGTCCATGCGCAGGTCACGTCCGAGTCGAAGCTGTTCTCAGGCGCTTCCACTTCGTTCGGCGCCGATCCGAACGCCAATGTGTCTCTGGTGGATGCCGCCATGCCGGGCATGCTGCCGGTCATCAATCTGGAATGCGTCAAGCAGGCTGTCCGCACGGGTATTGGCCTCAATGCCCAGATCAATCTGAAGTCGGTTTTCGATCGCAAGAACTACTTCTATCCCGATCTGCCTCAGGGCTATCAGATTTCGCAGTTCAAGCAGCCGATTGTGGGCGAGGGCAAGATCATGATTTCGGTCGGCCCCGACAATAAGGGCCAGTTCGAAGATGTGGAGATCGGTATCGAGCGTCTGCATCTGGAACAGGACGCGGGCAAGTCGATGCATGATCAGCATCCGACCATGTCCTATGTCGACCTGAATCGCTCTGGCGTGGCACTGATGGAAATCGTCTCCAAGCCGGATCTGCGCTCGTCGGATGAGGCGCGCGCCTATCTGACCAAGCTGCGCACGATTGTCCGTTATCTCGGCACCTGCGACGGTAATATGGACGAAGGCTCCATGCGCGCCGACGTCAACGTTTCCGTGCGTCGTCCGGGTGGCGAATTCGGCACGCGTTGCGAAATCAAGAACGTCAACTCGATCCGCTTCGTTGGTCAGGCTATCGAATATGAAGCGCGCCGTCAGATCGGCATTCTGGAAGATGGCGGTTCCATCGATCAGGAAACGCGCCTGTTCGATCCTGTGAAGGGCGAAACCCGTTCGATGCGCTCCAAGGAAGAAGCGCATGATTACCGCTATTTCCCGGATCCTGATCTGTTGCCGCTCGAATTTGATCAGGCATTTGTGGATGCATTGGCTGCCGAACTGCCGGAACTGCCGGATGAGAAGAAGCAGCGTCTGGTCGAAAAGCAGGGCATTTCGATCTACGACGCCTCTATCCTGGTCACGGAAAAGGCGATTGCCGACTATTACGAATCTGTAGCTGCTGGCCGTGATGGCAAAGCTGCAGCCAACTGGGTCATCAACGATCTGCTCGGCGCGCTCAACAAGGCGGGCAAGAGCATCGAGGAATCGCCGGTCAGCCCTGAACAGCTTGGTGCGGTCATCGATCTCATCAAGGACGGCACGATTTCCGGCAAGATCGCCAAGGACCTGTTCGAAATCGTCTGGAACGAAGGCGGAGACCCGAAGAAGCTCGTTGAAGAACGCGGCATGAAGCAGGTCACTGACACCGGCGCCATCGAAAAGGCGGTCGACGACATCATTGCCGCCAACCCGGAGAAGGTTGAACAGGCCAAGGCCAAGCCGACGCTGGCTGGCTGGTTTGTCGGTCAGGTCATGAGGGCCACGGGCGGCAAGGCCAACCCACAGGCTGTGAACGATCTGGTCAAGGCCAAGCTCGGGATTGAAGAGTAATGTGGGTTCGCAGCGCCACCGAGGCTGATCTGAAGGCAGTTCACGAGCTGCTCGTATCGACCTGGCACGCGACTTTCGACGACATTCTGGGCCGGGAGATGGTCAACGCCGTCACCGGCCAGTGGCATAGCGTTGCCGCGCTGAAAGCCAATCTGCGCAAGCCTTATTCGGAATTCATCGTCGCCGATAACGGCGAGGGCGGTATCGATGGCATGGCTTTCGCCAGCCAGTCCGAGGAAGGCAAGGCATCGCTGCACCAGCTCTATGTGCGTCCAGACGTGCAGGTTCAGGGTGTGGGTACGATGCTGCTTGCGGAAATCGAGATGGCTTTCCCCGATGTGCGCGCTATCAAGCTCGAAGTGATCGAGAAGAACGCCAAGGCGGTAAAGTTCTACGAACGCAAGGGCTATGCCATCGTCGGTCGTAACGAGGACTGGGGTGATCCGAACTGCAAGGAACCGGTTCTCGTGATGGAAAAGTCGCTCGACGGCTGGAGCATGTGAAGCGCGTCTTGCCCAAGCGAAAAGCCGAAAGCTGACGAGTTTTAGCCTCTTCATACTCTTGTGACAGCGGCAACTTGACCCTTGCCTTGATCGGGCGATAGGGCCATAAGCAAGGACAAAGCGACAGTTTCGTCTGTCCGCGATGATGATGGATCTGGAAAAGGCCATGATGAAATTTCTTACGCAAGTCTTCACCTGGTGGAATGGTCAGACGCTCGGTACGCGTTTGCACACATGGCGCAAAGGCGAGCGCGTCGGTGAAGACGAGTTCGGCAACATCTACTATCAGGGTGGCAAGGACTCCGAAGGTCGCACACGTCGCTGGGTCATTTTCAATGGCTATGCGGAAGCAAGTGCAATTCCTGCGGGCTGGCACGGCTGGATGCATCATCGCGTCGATACGCCGCCGAGCAAGGAAGACTACAAGCCGCGCGACTGGCAGAAGCCGCATTTGCAGAATCTGACAGGTTCGCCGCTTGCTTATCGTCCGAAGGGCTCGATTGCCCGTCCGGGTACGGAACAGGCCGAGCGTCCGCGCGTGACGGGCGAATACGATGCCTGGACACCGGGCAACTGAGACTGAACAAGTTTACAATCCGGCGTGATTTTCACGCCGGATTTTCTTATTTCCCGCTACGTTTTGGCTTTTTAGACTTAAAAGGCCGGGATAGACGGGCGACGAAGGTCTGTTCCGGCCATTGCACCTTGCAGCAGGGCAACGAATCGTCACATTTCGAGCCTAGGAACGATTCCAGTTCATTTGATCAATCTTTGATGCGGGTTTCCGTTTTGACGAAGCATTCCCCCGGCACGGCTGGCAACGGAAAAGATAAAATCAAGAAGGCTGCACATGTGGCCCTGATTTCGCTTTTTGCGGCTGTCGGCAGCTTGCATGCAGCTCAGGCAGAACGTGTTTCCAATCCGGTCGCGGAGTTTTCGGGACTGGACAAGATCACGGGCCGCATCACGACATTTGACGTCTATATCAATGAGACGGTTCAATTCGGCGCGCTTCAGGTGACACCGAAGGTTTGCTATTCCCGCACCGAGAATGAAGCGCCGCGCACCGACAGTTTTGTCGAGGTTGAGGAAATTACGCTGGATCGCAAGATTCGCCGTATCTTCACGGGCTGGATGTTTGCTGACAGCCCCGGTCTCAACGCTGTTGAGCATCCGATCTATGACGTGTGGCTGAAAGACTGCAAGCAGAAGTCCGACGTTCCGGCACCGGCTGCACAGCAGAACTGATCCCAACTTTTTCCGGTCAAGTTAGAAACGGGCAATGTTCTCAAGGGCTTGCTCGAGAATTTTCTCGTATTTCTTGCGGGGGACTTCGATTGCACCGAAACGCTCAAGATGCGGCGTGGTGAACTGGGTATCGAGCAGCAGGAAGCCCTGCTTGACGAGATGCTGCACCAGAAAAGCGAGACAGACTTTTGAAGCATCGCGCTTGCGCGTGAACATGCTCTCGCCGAAAAAGGCTCTGCCGAGCGTTACGCCATAAAGGCCGCCGACCAGCTTGCCCTCGTGCCATGCCTCGACCGTATGGCAATGTCCGATTTCAAACAATTTGCCATAGGCTTCGCGGATTGGACCGTTGATCCAAGTGCGCGCGCGTTCGCCGGCGCCGCTGGCGCATCCGTCGATGACGCCCTCGAAATCACTGTCGAGCCTGATATCGAAAATGCCCTGCCGAATGGTCTTTTGCAGGCTGCGGGGGATATGAAATCCATCAAGCGGTATGACACCGCGTTTTTCAGGGCGTACCCAGAAGACCTCTGGATCATCCGCCTCTTCGGCCATCGGAAAAACCCCGGTGGCGTAAGCGCGCAGGAGCAATTCCGGTTCGATTGTATAGTCGTCCGGCTTTGCTCCTGCTGTCACTTATTTAAGCGCCTTCGCTCTCGGACTGGCTAGCCAGATATTTTTCTAGCCAGTGGATATCATAGGCACCATTGGCGATGTCCTGATTTCCGATCAGCTCCTGGAACAGGGGCAGGGTCGTCTTGACGCCATCCACCACGAATTCGTCCAGCGCGCGACGCAGACGCATCATGCATTCGACGCGGTTGCGTCCATGCACGATGAGCTTGCCGATGAGGCTGTCGTAATACGGCGGAATGCGATAGCCGGAGTAAACGCCGGAATCCACACGGATGCCGAGGCCGCCAGGCGTATGGTAGTGGGTGATGAGACCTGGAGACGGCGTGAAGTTACGCGGGTCTTCCGCATTGATGCGGCATTCAATGGCGTGGCCAGAGAAACGCACGTCCTTCTGCTTCACCGAAAGGCCGAGACCCGCAGCTACGCGAATCTGCTCATGCACGAGATCGATGCCGGTGATGGCTTCCGTGACCGGATGTTCCACCTGCAGACGGGTGTTCATTTCAATGAAATAGAACTCGCCGTTTTCATAAAGGAACTCGATCGTGCCTGCGCCGCGATAGCCAAGCTCGGCAACGGCGTTGGCGCAGATCATGCCGATCTTGTCGCGTGCTTCCGTGTTGAGAGCCGGGGAGTTGGCTTCTTCCCAGACCTTCTGGTGACGGCGCTGCAAGGAGCAGTCGCGTTCGCCCAGATGGATCGCGTTGCCCGCACCGTCGCCCATGACCTGAACTTCGATGTGACGCGGCTTTTCGAGATACTTCTCGATGTAAACGGCATCGTCACCGAACGCGGCAGCCGCTTCGGAACGCGCGGTTGCGAGAGCAATCGACAGGTCTTCCTCAGTGCGGGCCACTTTCATGCCGCGACCGCCACCACCAGCCGAAGCCTTGATGATGACCGGGAAGCCGATTTCCTTCGCCACGCGTGCAGCTTCAACATCGTCGGTGATGCCGCCATCCGAACCGGGAACGACCGGAATACCGAGGCGCTTGGCTGTGCGCTTGGCTTCGATCTTGTCACCCATGATGCGGATATGGGAGGCTGTGGGGCCGATGAAGGTGATGTTGTGTGCTTCGAGAATTTCCGCGAACTTGGCGTTCTCGGACAGGAAGCCGTAGCCCGGATGGATCGCATCCGCGCCGGTGATCTCGCATGCAGCAACGATCTGATGAATGTTCAGATAGCTGTCGCGCGATGGCGGCGGGCCGATACAAACACTTTCATCTGCCAGACGGACATGCATCGCGTCGGCATCTGCCGTGGAGTGAACAGCGACCGTCTTGATGCCCAGTTCCTTACAGGCTCTGAGCACGCGAAGAGCGATTTCGCCACGATTGGCTATGAGGATCTTTTGAAACATGCGCTTGCTGCCAGTTCCGGTTTCGTGAAGTGAAGACGCGTCAAACAAGGGTTGAACGACGCTTACTCGATCACGACGAGCGGTTCGTTGAATTCAACCGGCTGGGCGTCTTCGATCAGAATGGCCTTGACCGTACCAGCGCGCGGGGCGGGGATCTGGTTCATGGTCTTCATGGCTTCGATGATGAGGAGAGTCTGGCCTTCCTTCACCTGCGTGCCAACTTCGATGAAGTTGCGTGCGCCCGGTGCCGGAGCAAGATAGGCAGTGCCAACCATCGGCGACAGAACGGCGTTCTTTGCCAGTTCAGCCTTGGTCGGCTCGGCTGCTGCCGGAGCGGCGGCAGGTGCTGCTGCAGCGACCGGTGCTGCGGCCGGGTAGACGGTCGCTGCGGCCTGAACCGTTACATTGCGCGAAACGCGGATACGCAAATCGCCATGTTCGATTTCGATATCGGTGAGGTCGGTATCGTTGAGGATGTCCGCGAGATCGCGGATGGTTTCTTTGTCGATGACAGTATTTTTGCTGGACATATCAGGCCCCTTTTACGCTTTGCCCGTTGTGTTCTTGTTCTTTGGCAATTGCCGCGAGCGCGCGTAGGCCGAGCAGATACCCTTCCGCGCCAAAGCCGCAAATGACGCCTTTGGCGACTGCGGATACATAAGAGTGATGCCGGAAGGCCTCACGCGTATGAATGTTCGAAAGATGCACTTCCACAACCGTGACCTTCGCTGAGCGGATCGCGTCGTGGATGGCAATTGAAGTGTGGCTGTAGGCTGCCGGATTGATCAGGACATAGGCGTTTTTTTCGCCCGCTTCCTGAATCCAGGTGACCAGATCGCCTTCATAGTTGGACTGGCGAAAATCAACTTCGAGATCAAGAGAACCGGCTTCGCGCTTGCAGGCCGCTTCAATGTCGGCGAGCGTCGCAACGCCATAAATTCCCGGTTCACGCTTTCCCAGAAGATTGAGATTGGGACCGTTTAGAACAAAAACCGTCTTTGTCATTTGTGTCCGCGCCAAATCCTTTGCAACCGATATCGTGTTACCACGAAAATTTAGTAACACTTCGCTTTCCATATAGAGAGCTTGGATGCAAGCCGAAACCCTATAATTCAGTGCAGATGTTCTGCCTGACCGGTTTTTCCCGCTATTCTTTGCGAGATGCACCGGCATTACGGCATTTTTTCTTCAAGACCCGGTAATCACCGGTTTTTGATAAGTCTGTGCCCGATAGGCTTTCAGTCAAGAAAGCCTATCGGGCACAGGGTGTCATTTTCACATCTTGGCGGCAGTGCGTGCGGCGGCGATTCTCTCGATAAGGCCGTCGGCGCCGATAGCGCCCGGCACCAGCTCATTACCGATGATGTAGGACGGCGTGCCGGTGATGTTGAGCTGCGTTGCCAGCTGATAGGTGTCCTGGAAAGCGCCGGTGATCGCCGGGTCCTTCATCTTTTCACGCAGCGCGGCTTCGTCAGCGCCGAGCTTGACGGCATCTGCAATGGCGGATGCTTCGGTGGCGCGTTCCTGTGCGCCGAGCAGGACACTATGATATTCGGCATATTTTTCCGGCATCAGTGCCTTGAAGGCCTGCGCAACAATATGCGCCTTCACCGAATCCGGGCCGAGGATCGGGAATTCCTTCATGACGAAACGAACATTCGGATCGTTTTTCAGGATGGCCTGCATGTCGGGCAGGGCGCGTTTGCAATAGCCGCAATTGTAATCGAAGAACTCGTAAACGGTCACATCGCCGTTCGGATTGCCGAAAACGGCGTCATGCTGCGGATTGTAAAGTGCGCTCTGATTGGCGGCCAGAACCTTTTTGACCTGTTCTTGAGCATCATGCGCCTGCTTGGTTTCCAGTGCGCTCTGCACTTCCAGCATCAGTTCAGGATTTTGGAGAAGATAGTTGCGCACCACATTTTCAATGGCCTGCTCGTTAAGCGGTGCTTCAGCCGTCGTTGCCGCCGTGACCGGCGCAGACGCATGGCGCGACAGCCCTGCGCCATAACCAAGAGCCAACGCTGCCAAACCGACAATGCCGCTCGCCAGCGTGATGGAAACTGCATTCTTCATCGTGAAATTCCAATCCGTTCAAAAATACGCCGTGACCAATATAGACCAATACCGGGCGTTATTTGCTTTTCTTCGTACTGATAATGTCCTGCGCACGCAACCAGTCGGGGGTTCCGGATTTCAGCTGCTTCTGTGCGCGGATCGCGAATATCTGGGCATCCTGTAGTTTGCCCGAATAGAAGTTCATGTCGGCAGTCGCAAGGTCTGCAAGTCCCATGCTGCCCTGCTGGCCATAGGCTTGCGCGAGATATCCATAGCCGCCCGGGAATTCCGGATCGGATGCGATGCCCGCTTTGATCTCCTTGATTGCTGTCGGCATGTTTGCTTTCGCGCCCGTCAGCATGAGCGCGCGCCCATAGCTCATGCGCAGCAGCGGAGATTTGCGCGGATCGAGTGACACGGCGGTCTGGAAAGCCTTGGCGGCACCGGCAGCATCATTCGCCTTGATAAGAACCTCGCCACGCATTTCGTAGAAATAGGGGTTCTTTGGTTGTTCCTTGATCAGGGCATCGAATTTGGGCTGGGCAGAACGCGCCGAGCCGTTCAGATAGGTGGTGATCGCGCTGCCATAGCGCGCGGGAAGTCCGCCGGGATTGCCCCGGAACATACGCTGCAACTCGCCCATATTGCCCGAATAGGCCGCGATCTTGGCGCGCGCCATGTCATGGCGCAATTGCAGGGCAGGCGAATCCGTCTTGTTGAAATTAGGGCTCTTCTTGGCCAGTTCTTCGAGATTGGCGATGCGCTCGCGCGGAAGCGGATGGCTGATGCGATATTGGTCGATCTGCGTGCCCGATAAGGAGAGGGCGGAGGCAAAACGCTGGAACGTGTCCAGCATGCCCTTGGTCGATTGCCCGGTCGCGTTGAGATAGTTGACCGCCATACGGTCAGCCGTCATTTCCTCGGTGCGCTGATAGCTGAGAACGCTGCGCATCGCCGCTTCGGCGCTGCCGAGCGCGATGCCGCCGCCCGCACCGGCTGCCGAGCCGCTGCCGGCTGCTGCGCCTGCAACACCGGCACCCACGCCAAGCAGCATGCCGATCACCGCCATGGTCCGCGCACGGCTCAACTGTTCACGCAGACGGTCCTGATGCCCGCCTGCCAGATGGCCTGCCTCATGCGCGATCACGCCGATGATCTCGTTGGGCGTATCGGCCTGCATGATGGCGCCGGTATTGATGAAAATACGTCGTCCATCGACGAAGGCGTTGAAGCTCTGCGAATTGACGAGGATGACGCGCACGCCGCGGCTGGAAAGACCGGCGGCCTTCAGGATCGGCGCAGCATAATCCGCGACCAGCGCCTCGATTTCTGCGTCGCGCACGATTGGTACGCCGCGCGACTGGGCGGAAGCGGGGAGAACGCCTGTAACCGCCACGGCAAGGGCCGAAAGTGCCGCCACGGAACGGCGCACGAATCTTCCAAAGGATAAGGTCCCGGTCGGGAACGGCGCGATCAATGCTGCCATAATGCTCGTCGTCCTCCTCTTAGTGTCCGCGAATCTCGCAGTGGTTTGCTCATTCTATCGGCAAACGGGTTTCGGTTCAGGACCTTATAACCGTCCGGTTGCATTTTAAACGGCATATGGACAAGGCAGCATGATCTTAAAAAGCCCGATATTGGCCGTGCAATCTCTGCCGACTTTCCTATCCGGTCAATTCCGATATTGTTGCCATCAACCTTTAGACCCCAATGTGCGTGAAGGCCGCGCTACAGGCGTCCTTTACAAGCAATCATCCAGGACATTGCACCCAATTTCCTAAAAGCGCTGTTGCTTTACCAATCCGGCGTTTATACGGCGGTGATAATATGTTCTGTCCATGCGGCGCTTCAGGGGAGTGCTTGCAGTGTTCTGGAGGTAAAGTTGATCAGTCTTTCAAGTCGCAGTGCGGTCGAGCCATTTCACGCCATGGATGTTCTGGCAGAGGCAAACCGCCGCCGCGCCGCAGGCCATCCGATTATTTCCATGGCGGTGGGCCAGCCCGCAGATCCGGCGCCGCAGATCGTGCGACAGGCAGCCGAGCAGGCACTGAAAGACGGACGCATCGGCTATACCGACGCTCTTGGGCTAATTGAACTGCGTGAGGCAATTGCCGCGCATTATGCGGATCATTACGGCGTTTCCGTTTCGGCGGATCGAATCGCCGTGACGACTGGTTCTTCGGCAGCCTTCAATCTGGCCTTCGTGGTCTATTTCGATCCCGGTGACCGGGTGGCGATCACGCGTCCCGGCTATCCCGCCTATCGTAATATTCTGACGGCGCTTGGGCTGGAAGTGGTGGAAATACCGACCGGCAACGGCACATCGGCGGCTCTGACTGCCGAGGCACTAGCCGCAGCGCACGCCGAAAAGCCATTGAAGGGTGTGCTGTTTGCAAGCCCGGCCAATCCAACGGGCGCAGTGATTGCCAAGCCCGAACTGAAGGCGATCATTGATACGGCCCGCTCGCTCGGTATTCGCGTGATCTCGGACGAAATCTATCATCGGCTTTCCTATGAAACCGACGATGTTACGGCGCTCGAAATTACCGACGATGTTACGATCATCAATTCCTTCTCGAAATATTATTGCATGACGGGCTGGCGCATTGGCTGGATGGTTTTGCCGGAGGGCGATGTGCGAGCCATCGAACGGCTGAGCCAGAGCCTTTATATTTCCGCACCCGAACTTTCGCAGCGTGCGGCCATCGAGGCTTTCCACGCTACAGCCGAGCTGGAGCGCATCAAGGATCGTTATCGGCAGAACCGCGCAATCCTGCTTGAACATCTGCCACGCATGGGCCTGAAACTGGCGGCACCTATGGATGGCGCGTTCTACGCCTATTGCGATGTTTCGCGCTTCACCAATGACAGCATGGAATTCGCACGCAAGATGATTGCAGAGATCAATATTGCTGCAACGCCGGGCCGTGATTTCGACCCGCTGGATGGCCACCGCACCATGCGTTTCTCCTATGCAGGAAAAGTCGAAGAGATGCAGGAAGCCGTTCGTCGACTGGAAGACTGGCTACCACAACAGTCAGCCTGATTAAATTGACCGACAAAAAAACCGGCGTTTCCGCCGGTTTTTTTTATTCGTACTATCGGGCAGGGCTTAGAAGAAACCCTTCTTCTGCCACCATCCGCCGCGCTTCGGCTTCTGCTCGTCGGTATCGCTCGACGTGACGACAGGCTCGGTCTGCTTGGCCGGTTCTTCGATAACAGCCACTTCGGCTTCAGCCTCAACGGCCACAGCTTCTTCGACTTCCGCAACCGGCTTGGCAGCTGCCTTACGCGTGCGGCGCTTCGGCTTTTCAGCTTCGACTGCTTCAGGCGTTTCTACCGCTTCCGGTGCGGCTGGGGCGTCATCAGCCTTCTTGCGAGACCGGGTGTTCTTCCGGGCTGGCTTGGCTGGCGCTTCTTCAACTTCCGCCACCACGACTTCTTCTGCAGCTTCCTCAGTCTTTGCAGGCTTGCGGGCGCGCGGCTTGCGGGCAGTCTTCGCTGGCTTTTCGGTTTCAGCCGGGGCTTCTGCAGCTTCCGTTACGACGGCAACGGCTTCCACAACCTCAACGATTTCGGCCTTGGCAGCGACGACTTCGGCAGTGGCGGCTTCAATAGCGGCCTCGACCTTTGCCGGCAGAACAGGCGTATAGCCGACGAATTCCGGATCCGGAACCTTGCGACCGCTTACTTCGTCTTCACGACGGTTCTTGCGTCCGCCGCGACGGCCACGACGACGCTTCTTGCGGCGATCATCGTCGCTCAATGCCGCATCCGAACGGGCTTCAGAAGCTTCGTCGCCATCTTCTGCATCGTCATCTGCTTCATCGGAAGCTGCATCGTCCTGAGCGGTCTGTTCGCGGCTATCGCGATCCTTTCCGCCACGACGACGGCGACGACGGCGACGCTTGCGATCGCCTTCTTCGCTGCGTTCTTCACGGGCCGGTGCTTCGGCCTTGACGTCTTCTTCTTCCTCGTCTTCCTCGACCGGAATTTCAGGATCTTCGAAGTCGTCTTCAATATAGGCCATCGGCTGGACAGGCGGCTGCGTCACCGGACGGGTGGACGGCGCGCCCTTGTCGATAGCGAAATGCTGGTGACCGACACTTTCGTCGGCATCGATGCTGATGGCAACGCCAAAGCGGCCTTCGAGATCGGCCAGCAACTGGCGCTTGTGGTTCAGCACATAAAGGGCCGAAGCCGCTGGCGTGCGAACATTGATGTCAAAGCCCGAATGGCGCAGCAGATAATCTTCAATGCCGCGAATGATGTGCAGGGCCATCGAAGAGTCCGAGCGGACATGTCCGGTGCCGCCGCAATGCTGGCAGACCTGCATCGTGCTTTCGAGCACCGATGCACGGATGCGCTGGCGCGACATTTCAAGAAGGCCGAAATGCGAGATGCGACCAACCTGAATGCGAGCGCGGTCGTCCTTCAGGCAGTCCTTCATCTTCTTTTCGACAGCGCGGTTGTTGCGCTTTTCTTCCATGTCGATGAAGTCGACGACGATCAGACCGGCAAGGTCGCGCAGACGCAGCTGGCGCGCCACTTCCTCGGCAGCTTCCAGATTGGTCTGGAGCGCGGTGTCTTCGATGGAATGCTCGCGCGTCGAACGACCGGAGTTGACGTCGATGGCAACCAGCGCTTCGGTCTGGTTGATGATCAGATAGCCGCCCGATTTCAACGTAACCTGCGGCAGCAGCATGCGGTCGAGCTGCGCTTCGACGCCGTTGCGCGTGAAGATCGGCACCTGTTCGCGATAGGGCTGGACCACCTTGGCATGGCTCGGCATGAGCATGCGCATGAAATCCTTGGCCTCGCGATAGCCGTTCTCGCCGGAAACGAGGATTTCCGTGATGTCCTTGTTATAAAGGTCGCGGATCGAGCGCTTGATCAGGCTGCCTTCTTCATAGACGAGGGAAGGCGCCGTCGACTGCAAGGTCAGCGTGCGGACATTTTCCCAAAGGCGCATCAGATATTCGTAGTCGCGCTTGACTTCCGCCTTGGTGCGATTGGCGCCAGCGGTACGCAGGATCACGCCCATGCCCTGCGGCACTTCGAGTTCCTTGACGATTTCCTTCAGGCGCTTGCGGTCCTGTGGCTGGGTGATCTTGCGGGAAATGCCGCCGCCACGCGCGGTGTTCGGCATCAGAACCGAATAACGACCGGCCAGCGACAGATAGGTGGTGAGAGCTGCGCCCTTGTTGCCGCGCTCTTCCTTGACCACCTGCACCAGCAGAATCTGGCGGCGCTTGATCACTTCCTGAATGTTGTACTGGCGGCGATGGGTGCGGGTATGCGTCGGCAGTTCTTCCAGCGCATCTTCCGAACCGACCGATTCAACCATGTCTTCTTCATGTTCGATATCGTCTTCGTCGCCGCTGTCGACGGCTTCAGAAATCACGTCGCCCTTGTGCGACAGGGCGCTTGCAGGCGTTCCCGGTACATAGTTTACGAAACCAGGGCCGACAGGCTCTGCTGCGGGCAGGCCGTTATCCGAGGTGCTGGCCTGCGCCTTGTTCTGGTTGTCGCGACCACCGCGGCGGCGATTACGGCGCGAGCGGTCGTTCGACCGTTCACCCGAGCGCTCGCCAGACCGTTCGCTCTTGGCGCGCGGCTCGTCGTCATCGTCGTCTTCGGCGCGCTGCGCCTTGGCTTCCGCTTCAAGCAGAGCCAGACGGTCGGCGACCGGAATCTGGTAATAATCGGGATGGATTTCCGAAAAGGCGAGGAAACCGTGACGGTTGCCGCCATATTCCACAAACGCAGCCTGAAGCGAAGGTTCGACGCGCGTGACCCGCGCGAGGTAAATATTGCCTTTCAGCTGCTTCTTGTGTTCCGACTCGAAGTCGAATTCTTCAATCTTGTTGCCACGCGTGACGATGACGCGGGTTTCCTCCGGGTGGGAGGCATCGATGAGCATTTTGTTGGACATTATTGTCTTTCCTGCCGGCGCGAAGACGCAAAACACGTGCGCCGGACGAAGCCCTGAAGGCTGCCGACCTAACCGTATTGCATCTGCCGGATGGTTCTGGGTTCGCCGGAACATAAGCTGTTGCCTGTACGCGCGACGGCCTCGTGGCGATCACGGTCTTCAGGCTTGCAATGGTCAGTCTTACTAGACCCATAGCTGTTCCGAACGAAACGACCTCAATATATGACCCGGAGACCGGGCCGATTTCGTTGCTCTTCTCGAGCGTTAAAGCGCCGTGCGTCCATCTGGGCGCACAAGGACACCTTAAATTCTCAAATCCACGCACCGTTCTATCCTGAAGCCAGACCCGGCTTTAAGCTCGATGCGGTGGCGACAGCGCGTAACAATGCGCAATCGACCAATCAAAAGTGGAGGGCGGGGGAGCCACATCTCCACTGAATTCTGTTCCGGCTACCGGGACTGTGAGCGTATAAACCACTGTTCTCGCTCTCGTTCTCTCCGGCCATATTTAAAAACCGGCAAACGATTCTGACAGCTAACCCGTAACCTGCATTAGCTTTTATGGCGTCGGATGCATGATGACAAGTACGAATATCAGTTGACATCCGCATCGCAATTTCGTCGTAACCCGAGTGTAGGTGATATTCGCGGCTCAATTGCGGCTGGAAATCCTTCGTTAACCGTAGTTCTGTACGACAGTTTGAAGAGTTGCGTGCGGCGGGTCGGATGGACAATCGCGCATTGAGGCGCACATAAATCGCGCTGGCATCGCTATTTGGTGTCACCAATTCAATTTTAGTCGATCGTGTGGCGAATGCATTTTCGAAACGGTGAAAAAGCAACGACAATCTCTTCAGGCGTGCGGCAATGGCTCGCGCTTGCGATGTTTTTCTTTGTTGGTCTCTTTCACAGTGGTGCCGCTCTGGCAGCCGAGCAGAACGACAAGCCGCTCACGGCGCTCACATTCCGCTTGGCTGGCGACGATCTGCGCACCCGCATTGTCGTTATGTTCGACCATGAGCCGACGCTGACCACGAGTCTCTTCGACAATCCGCATCGTCTGGTGGTCGAACTGCCCGAGACCCGTTTCGGTTTCGATGAAAAGAGCGTCGAACCCCGGGGTCTTGTCTCTCATGTCCGCTATGGATTGGCCGGGAAGGGGCGTTCGCGCCTCATTCTGACCTTGCGCGGCCCCTTCAAGGTTGAAGACCTTCGCGTTTTGAAAAATGAAAGCGCATCGGGCTATCGTCTCGTTGCGGATATTGTCGCAACTTCCGACCGCGAATTCGCGGCGCAACTGCAAGGGCGCTCCGAAATTACCAGTTCCACCGAGCGCAAATCGGCGACAGCTCCGGACGCGGGCAAAAACGAGCCTCGCCCCTTCACGGTCATGATTGATCCGGGGCACGGCGGCATCGACAGCGGCGCCGAAAGCCTGAGCGGCATCAAGGAAAAAGACCTGACGCTGGCCTTTGGTATCGAATTGCGTGACCGTCTGGCGCAGGAAAAGAATATCCAGGTCCTGATGACACGCGACGACGATACCTATCTTCGTCTATCCGAACGTGTTCGCATTGCGCGCCAGCATGAGGCCGATCTGTTCATCTCCATCCACGCGGATACGATCAACCAAAACGATATTCGCGGCGCGACGGTTTATACGATTTCGGACAAGGCGTCCGATGCCGTGGCGCGCGCAATGGCGGAGCGTGAAAACAAATCTGACAATCTAGGGGGCGCTGCGCCGGATGAAATGCCAGAAGTTGCCGATATCCTGCTCGATCTGACTCGCCGGGAGACCCACACATTCTCGCTGAGCTTTGCGGAAAAAGTGATCACCCATTTGCAGGGGCAGGTGAATCTCATCAACAATCCACATCGTTTCGCAGGGTTTCAGGTCCTGCGCGCGCCGGACGTGCCTTCAGTGCTGATCGAGATCGGTTATCTGTCTAATGCAGAAGACGAAAAACTGATAAGCAATCCGGAATGGCGCAAAAAATTAGCTGACCGTCTTGCTTTGGCAATTAAGTCGTTCGAAACATTACGGCGACCAGCTATTGTAACGAAAGGTTGATGGTCACCATAACGATGCACGCATGCAACAGTTTGTCGTATTTTTGTGCGGGGACCGAGCGTAAAGGCGTTAATTCTGTTAAAACCGACAAACGATCTTGCGTTTGACGCATTTGGTGGTCACTAAGCCTTAGTATCATGAGACCTTGCGAGGCTCGTGGGTTGGCGGTTGGCGCTTTGACGCTTATCATGGGACTAATCTGACGGCAGGATTCTGCGAATATGGTAAGGCTTATCGGATATTTCTTCGGAATTGGAACGGTGCTGTTGCTCCTGGTGGCAGGCGGCGTCGCCCTTTACGTGGGAAGCCTTTCCAAGGATTTGCCCGATTACGAAGTGCTCGCGAAATACGAACCCCCGGTGATGACCCGCGTTCACGCGTCGGATGGTAGCCTGATGGCAGAGTTTGCGCGGGAACGCCGCATGTATCTGCCGATCCAGGCCGTGCCGAACCGGGTCAAGGCTGCATTCATCTCCGCTGAAGACAAGACATTCTACGAGCATCATGGTCTCGATTTTGGCGGTCTGGCACGCGCCGTTCTCACCAATGTCAAGAATATGGGCTCGGGTCGCCGTCCGATGGGGGCGTCGACCATTACACAGCAGGTGGCGAAGAACTTCCTTCTGTCATCGACCCAGACCTATGACCGCAAGATTCGTGAAGCGATTCTGGCCATGCGTATCGAGCAGGCCTACTCGAAGGATCGCATTCTCGAACTTTACCTGAATGAAATTTTCTTCGGCCTTGGCTCTTATGGTATCGCCAGCGCAGCGCTGACCTATTTCGACAAGTCGGTCGGCGAGCTGAACATCGCTGAAAGCGCATATCTCGCGGCGCTCCCGAAAGGCCCGAACAATTATCATCCCTTCCGTCAGCCAGCCCGCGCTCTGGAGCGCCGCAACTGGGTGATCGATCGTATGGCCGAAAACGGCTACATCACGACGGCGGAAGCGGAAGACGCCAAGAAGCAACCGCTCGGCGTCACCTCGCGCAGCGATACAAACTACGTCTTCGCATCGGAATATTTCACCGAGGAAGTGCGTCGCCAGATCATCCAGAAATATGGTGTCGATGCCCTTTATGAAGGCGGTCTGTCCGTCCGCACAACGCTGAATCCGACCTTGCAGGCCGAAGCGCGCAAATCGCTGCAATCGGCTCTGCTGCGCTATGACGAAGCGCGCGGCTGGCGCGGTCCGTTGAAAAATGTCGAACTCGGCAATGATTGGGGCACGGCCTTTGGCGACATGCAGTCCTATTCGGATGTTCCGGAATGGCAGCTTGCAATTGTGCTCAATGTTTCCGCTGCGGGTGCCGATATCGGCCTTCAGCCGCAAGTCGAAGCGACCGGTTCACGCAGCAAGGAACGCAAGCGCGCCTTTATCTCTGCCGACGACATGAAGTGGGCAATGCGCGTCACCAATATTGGCGGCAAGCGCAGCAGTGCGAAGTCGCCTGAAGGCGTGCTCAACACCGGCGACATCATCTATGTCGCGAAAGAAGGCAACGGCTATCGGCTGCAGCAGCCGCCGAAGCTTGAAGGCGCGCTCGTCGCCATGGACCCGCATACAGGCCGTGTTCTGTCGATGGTCGGCGGCTTCTCCTATGCGGAGTCGGAATTCAACCGTGCAACGCAGGCCTATCGCCAGCCCGGTTCTTCGTTCAAGCCGTTCGTCTATTCGGCAGCGCTCGACAATGGTTATACGCCGGCATCCGTGGTTCTCGACGGTCCGCTGGAAGTCAATCAGGGCGGTTCGCTCGGCGTCTGGGCTCCGAAAAACTATTCCGGCAAGTTCGCCGGTCCGTCTACGCTTCGCTACGGTATCGAGCAGTCGCGTAACGTCATGACCGTGCGTCTGGCGCAGGATATGGGCATGAAGCTTGTCGCTGAATATGCTGAACGTTTCGGCGTTTACGACAAGATGCTGCCGGTTCTCTCCATGTCGCTCGGTGCTGGTGAAACCACCGTGCTGCGCATGGTGACAGCCTATTCGGTTATCGCCAATGGCGGCCAGAGCATCACCCCGTCGATGATCGACCGCATTCAGGATCGCTACGGCAAGACCGTGTTCAAGCACGATGGTCGCCAGTGCGAAGGCTGCAATGCGCAGGATTGGGCCAATCAGGAAGAACCAACCCTGATCGACAATCGCGATCAGGTGCTGGATCCGATGACCGCCTATCAGATCACGTCGATGATGGAAGGCGTTGTTCAGCGTGGTACGGCGCAGATCCTGAAGAGCCTTGACCGTCCACTGGCTGGCAAGACCGGTACGTCCAATGACGAAAAGGACGCATGGTTCGTCGGCTTTACGCCTGACCTCGTGGTCGGCGTATTCATGGGCTACGACACGCCGACTTCGCTTGGACGTGGCGGCACCGGTGGCGGCCTTGCTGCACCTGTGTTCAAGTCGTTCATGGAACAGGCTCTGGCTGGAACGCCCAAGGTGGACTTCCGCGTGCCGGAAGGCATGACGCTGATTGCGATCAACCGCAAGACCGGCATGCGCACCAATCAGGGCGATCCGAACCTCATCATGGAAGCCTTCAAGCCGGGCACTGGACCGTCTGACAGCTATTCGGTCATCGGTATGGATTCGTTCCGCGAAGGCGCGCCTGTCGCACCGCAATCGCCGCAGGCCACGCGCGCGATCAGCTCTGGTTCGGGCGGACTTTACTGATTGGAATAAAGGGCTTTTCCCTTTACACAGCGGGGCGTCGTCACTATGGTCCGCGGCGCTTGGACAGACTGTCCGATGCTGGAAATGACGAGCCGGGCTTTGCGTTCGGCTTGGTTTTCCCACCGAAATACGAATTACTGAAGGAACGATTTGCCCATGCGCGCGGAAATCGAGACGCTGGTTGACGAAATCAAGCAGGCCATAAGCCTGCTGAGGAGGCATCTTTGACTGGGATCAGGCGATAAAACGTCTCGGCTATCTCAACCAGAGAGCCGAAGATCCCACACTTTGGAATGATGCCCAGGAAGCCCAGAAGCTGATGCGTGAGCGCCAGCAGCTGGAAGACAGCATTAACGGCATCAATCAGCTTACCCAGACATTGAACGACAGCATCGAACTCATCGCCATGGGCGAAGAGGAAGGCGACAAGTCGATCATAGAGGACGCGGAAAAAACTATCCGCGAACTCAAGGTCGAGATTGATCGTCGCCAGATCGACATGCTTCTGTCAGGCGAAGCCGATGCGAACGACACCTATGTCGAAGTGCATGCCGGCGCCGGCGGTACGGAAAGCCAAGACTGGGCGTCGATGCTGCTGCGCATGTATACGCGCTGGGCGGAACGCAACGGCCGCAAGGTCGAGGTGATGGAAGTGCACGAAGGCGAAGAAGCGGGTATCAAATCCGCGACCATTCTCGTCAAGGGGCACAATTCATACGGCATGATGAAAACCGAATCAGGCGTTCATCGTCTGGTCCGCATTTCGCCTTATGACTCCAACGCCCGTCGTCATACGTCCTTCGCCAGCATCTGGGTTTACCCGGTGATCGATGACAATATCGATGTGCAGGTGACGGAAGCAGATGTTCGCATCGATACCTATCGTGCATCGGGTGCGGGCGGACAGCACGTCAACACGACCGACTCCGCTGTGCGTATCACGCATATCGCGACCGGTATTGTGGTGCAGTGTCAGGCGGAACGTTCGCAGCACAAGAACCGTGAAAAAGCATGGTCCATGTTGCGCGCGCGTTTGTATGAGGAAGAGCTGAAGAAGCGCGAAGAAGCGACCGACGCAGCCAATGCCACCAAGACCGATATCGGCTGGGGGCACCAGATTCGTTCTTACGTTCTGCAGCCATACCAGTTGGTGAAGGATCTGCGCACCGGCGTGGAAAGCACCAATCCGCAGGAAGTGCTGGACGGCGCGGTAACGCCTTTCATGGAAGCAGCGCTTGCCCATCGTATTCAGGGCGGTGGCGAAATGATCGACGATATCGACTGATATCGCTTCAAAATCTCCGAATAAAAAACCCGGCCTCAATGCCGGGTTTTTTATACCTGTTATTAGAGAAGCGGCTCTATCTGCTTGCCAGCCTTGAGAAAATTGACCGGGTTGACCGGGCGACCATTCTCGCGAACCTCATAGTGAAGGTGACTACCGGTCGATCGCCCGGTGCTGCCCGCCTGTCCGACGACCGCGCCACGCGCAATTTTCTGGCCATCGTGGACGAGAACCTGCGAGAGATGCGCAAAGCGCGTGGCAAAGCCATTGCCGTGGTCGATCTCGACCATATTGCCATAGCCACCGAAACGTCCGGCTTTTGTGATTGTTCCTGCTGCCGTGGCTCTCACCGTCTGGCCATAGGCCGCGCGAAAATCGATGCCCGAATGAAAGGCTGTACTTCCGAAAAACGGATCGCTGCGATATCCGAAAAGGCTTGTCACCGGCATGCCGGGGGCAGGGTTTGCCAGCGGCATTGCCTTGATCTGCTTGCGAACGCTGTCGAGCCGCTCGAGCGCACTATCAAGATTACGAATCTGCATGTCGAAATCGTTGATGACTGTGCCCGGCGCTGAAATCGGGATCAGCGGACCACCCATGGCGGAATGCGCACTGTCCGACGTTTCGATGCGTAAGCCTGCGGAATTCAGCGTATCGACGATGGTGTCGGCTTTTTCAGAAGCCGCATCGGCCAGATTGCGCACCTTGCCGTTCTGCTCGCTTTCAATGCGATGCAGGGTCTGATTAATGGTAGCGAGTAGCTTGTCGGAGGTTTCGATCGTGGATTCACCCGACATGCCGCCAGCAAGACGCAAGCCCAGCGGACCCGCATCAGCGCGACGTTCCGGCTTGATGTCTTTGGGCACTGGCCCGGTTATGATCGGATCGATGCCGGGAAAATCCCGTCCGCCAATCGCTTCGTCCGGGACAAGCTGGCTGTGTTCTTCGGCAAAGGGGGCTGCCTGTGTCGGCATATCCGGCATTGGCTGCAGCTTCGAGGCCCGTTCCAGCAAAGGTGCAAGCTTGCCGTCGCGCGCGCTCAGCGTCTGCTGGCGCTGCATCAACTCGGCGAGCTTGTTTTCCATGACTTGCTGATCGAGCATCTGACGGCTTGTGATGCGGTCCACTTCCGTGCGCAGCAAGGAGATGCGGTCTTCATAAAGCTGCTGATTGCGGGCCTGCCGGGCAATACCCGAACTGATCAGATCATCGCGCAGCACAAGATAGGCAGTTGAGCCGAGATAGGCGGCTGAAAGCGCCAGAAAAGCAGCGCCGCCTGCGATGGCCATCCATGGGCGAAAGGTAAAATGGCTGATTTTTTCGCCGCGAGCGATAATGACGACAGGCGGCTCCTTGCGTTCGCCGAAGACCGTCTTTCCCGTTGTTTTCGCCCGCTTATTTGTCATGGCACCCGCATGCCCCTCAGTAGAGCAGCCCGGAACCTGAATTCAGCTGGTGAATGAAGGTAAGGACCGCAGAAGTTTGGCGGAACGTTTCAGAAAACGCACCGATTCCCTAAGTTTGATTACAACTTATTAGGGTTAACAAAGCTTTGCATTTCTGGCTTGCGCCAGCCATGCGGGCCAGAATTAGCCTCAGATCGAGACGGGAGACAAAGTGCGATAAAAGGATGGCGTGAGACCAGCTTCGGCACGCGCCAGGTCGTTGAATGGCGGCTTGAGATCGCCTCGAAAATTCGTTCGCACCAGTTCCTGAAAACGGGCGACAGGGTCGATGCGATTGCGAGCGCAGAAAAAGCGAAACCATTTTGCACCAACCGCAACATGGGTCTTCTCATCATTGTAGATGACATCGAGTATCGCCGCCGTCTCGTGGTCGCCGGTTTCGATCATCTTTTCCAGAAGCGAAGGTGTTAGATCAAGGCCGCGTGCTTCCAGTATGAGCGGAACCACGGCGAGCCGCGCCTCCAGATCGTTGCGCGTCTGGTGTGCCGACTGCCACAGCCCGTCATGGGCGGGCATGTCACCATAGTCCGCGCCAAGGTCGTTCAGGCGATTGCGCAGCAGGGTGAAATGGCGGGCCTCGTCATCGGCGACCTTCATCCAGCCATCAAAAAAGCTGCGTGGAATGGGTTTGGCGGCAAAGCGCGCCACGATATCCAGCGCCAGATCGATGGCATTCAGCTCAATATGCGCGAGCGCGTGCATGAGCGCGATACGGCCATGTTCTGAATGGAGCGAGCGCTTCTTCATCATGCGCGGCGGCACAAGTTCCGGCTTGTCCGGACGTCCCGGGCGATCCGGCAAAGGCGGATCAAGCGGGCTGCGCACTGAAAGTGTGCGCCCAAACCAGCGTGCAGCTGTCTCGCGGGTGAGGCGCACTTTTTCGTTCAGATCGGCTGAGGCAATGGCACGAATGGCATTGCCGCGCAGCGTTTGTTCTGGGGATTTTGTCTCACGCATCTGAAACAGATACCGCTTTAAAGCGCGCGCGCCGCTTCGAGTACCTCTTCAGCGTGACCGGCAACTTTCACCTTGTTCCAGACACGGGCGATGCGGCCAGCAGCATCGATCAGAAAGGTCGTGCGCTCGACGCCCATATATTTGCGGCCATACATGCTTTTCTCGACCCATACGCCATAGGCTTCAAGCGCGGTACGCTCTTCGTCTGCGACGAGGTCGACGGTCAGATCATGCTTTTTGCGAAACTTGGCATGTTTCGTGGCGCTGTCTGGCGACAGGCCGATCACGCGTGCGCCGATCTTATCGAATTCCGGCTTCAATTGTGAAAAGGCAATCGCTTCCTTGGTGCAGCCGGACGTGTCATCCTTTGGATAAAAATACAGGACAACAGGCTTGCCTTTCAGCGATGACAGGGTGAGTTGGCCGCCGCCCGAAAGTCCATCTGACGGCAAGCTGAAATCCGGTGCCGTTTCGCCAACTTGGGGATGAGCCATATCTGTGCCTTTCTTTTATGGATTAGCATGGAAATCACCTGTTACAGTCCGAGCTATCGCATTCGAGTGACGCTTGTGCAACCATGGAAACCACATCGTTTCGCAGATTGGCGAAATGTCGGAAAATGGACGCAAGCGTGAACCGTGGACACCGCCTCAGATGGAAAGGGTGAGTAAAATCAATTCCATACGTTTGTTTCATGATTCACTTTATGAAACAAACGTCGATTGCAGCACTTGATATCCGGCTGGGTTATTGACAGAGAAACCGAAACGAATCCGCTTCAGTAAGCGGGAAATGGACAGAATCGAGCGTCTGGCCGCTGATGGCACAGATGGTCTCGCAGACGGCCCGCCGCGCTCGGGACGATCTTTTATTTCGCGTTGTTCCCATGCTTTCGTTTCAATCTGCATTCTGCTCATTCTCATCGGCGGTGCCGGTTTTCTCATTCTCCGTGGCGGTGTGAACAGCGAGCTTTTGCGCAATGAGGCGCAGAAAGCTCTGATCGGGGTGCTGGGCGATGGCGCAACGGCATCGATTGGCAGCGCCGCATTGTCGCTCGATCAGGACAGCCATGTTGCCATGGAAGCACGCGATGTTTCCGTGGCTGATCCCAAGCAAGGTGTTGAAATCAAAGGAATCCGGTCTGTGCGCCTCGGTCTGGCGCCTCTGCCGTTGCTGACTGGCTCGGTTCGCGTGGCGCAGCTCGAAGTCGAGGGCGTGACTTTCGATATGCCGGAGGCCAAGGGCGACGGTTTCTGGAAATCTCTGCCTTATGATGAGCGCGGCATTGTCGATTTCGATGCGGTGTCGGAGCAGATTTTCGCGGCTATGCGCAGGAGTGTGGAGCTTCTGCGCCAGCAAGACACGCGTGCAATCAGCATTTTCAACAGCACGATCCGCTTTAATGCGGGCGACGGGCAACAGTCCGTCAATATCCAGAGCGCGAGACTGGTCGAAGATCAGGGAAAGATCGCCATTACCGGTGATCTGCTATGGCAGGGCAAGAGAATAGCGATTGACGGCAAGATTGATCGCAATGTGGCGGATAACAGCCTTCAAGGCTTTACGCTCAACATCAATGATATTCCGGTGACGCTCGGTTCGCCGCCTGAAGTAACGCCCGTCATGGCGAACAACAGGATCAACCCGGCGCATTTCGAACTGGACGGTCAGGCGAAAATTACGCTTTCCGGTACAGCGGCCACATCTGATCAGCCAGAACGCCTCGGCGTCGATCTGGGCGTCGATGGCATCGACATGCAGATGGGCCGGGTCGAGGATATTCGCGGTCACGCGCTTTTGAGCCTTGAGCATCAGGTTGGCAGCCGCAAGATCGAGATCAAGCAATCGCAATTACAACTGGGCGGGCTACAGGCGCAATTCAACGGCGCATTTGGTCCTGAACCGGAAGATGCGGGCAATCAGGACGGCCCGGCCTATCGTTTCGAGGTTCTGACCAGTTCTGCCACAAGCATGCCTGCTGAATCGACCGAACAGCCGCTCTCCTTTGCGACCCGCATATCCGGTCGTTTTCTCGCCAACCAGTTACGCGTGCAGTTCGCCAATCTCGATGTCCAGACCGAGAATGGCCAGCTTTACGGGCAGGGCGGCATGGCCTTCGGCAATGGTTCGCCGGAAATGATCTTCATGCTGCGCATTCCGAAAATGCCGGTGGCAGATGCCAAGCATCTCTGGCCAATCGATGTGGCCGACGGCGCCCGCGAATGGGTGCTGAAAAACCTCTATGGCGGTACGCTGAAAGACAGCCAGATCGACATTTCGCTGGCTGCGGGACGCTTCAACGGTCCGGGTCTGCCGCCACCGCTCACGGGCGATGAAATCAAGGGTGATTTCAAGGTATTCGACACGCGTCTGGATGTTGTCGGTGAATTGCCGCCAGTTCGCGATGCGGATGGCGTGATCACCGTTCGCGGCGCGCATACGACGATCAAGCTGCCTAAAGGCGTCGTCTACACGGCGAACAACAGAAGAGCGGATGTTTCCAACGGCACGCTGATCATTCCGTGGGGTCCGCAGCGTCCGGTTATTTCCGATCTCGATATTACGGTTTCGGGCGATGCATCCGCCATCGCCGAGATTGCCGGCAAAAAGCCGATTGATGTGTTGAAAAACGTGCCGTTCCTGCCGGAAGACGTCTCAGGTGATGTCAAGGCGCAGGTTAAGGTTAGCTTCGCCGTGTCGAAGGACCCGCCGCCCGGTACGTTGAAATGGAATGCCGATATCGGTTTCAACAATCTCGATATTGCAAAGCCGGTTGGCGGCTCGAATGTCAGCAACGCCACAGGCACGATCAAGGTCGACCAGACTGCCGCTGTCATCACGGCGGATGCAAAGCTCGACGGCGTGCCGGGCAAGGTGACGATGGTCGAGCCGGTCGATCTCTCCGGCCCCGCGAAACGCGATCAGAAGATCAGGCTGGAAATCGACGACAAGACCCGCAACGCGGTCTTTCCGGGGCTCAATTCCGTCTTTTCTGGGCCGATGTCGGTCGATCTTAGCATGGCAGACGGCGGAAAACGCCACGTCACCGCCGATCTTGCCAAGACGCAGGTGGACCTGTCATGGCTTGGATGGCGCAAGGGCGCAGGCATTCCGGCCAAGGCGACTTTTGATTTTTTCCAGAACCCGGACGACAAGAGCAAGATCGATATCACCAATCTGGTCTTCACAGGTGATGCCTTCGGTGTGAAAGGCAATCTGTCGATTGCCAAGGGCGACTTCCAGTCGGCCGATTTCAGCGAATTGCGTCTCAATCGAAATGACGATTTGTCGGTCAAAGCCACCAAGGGCGCCAATGGCTACCGTGTCACTGTGTGCGGATTGCAATTCGACGCGCGTGCTTTGATCAAGCAAGCGTCGGATCTGGGCGGCAGGGGCAGCAGCGGCAAAAGCAAGGGACCACGCGTGGTCGTGAGCGCACAGGTAGATGAAGTCAGCGGCTTCAACGGCGAATCCTTGCGCAATGTTGCCATTTCCTACGAAAGCTCCGGCAATCGCATTGCCGGCGTTTCTGTCAATGCCCAGACCGCATCCGGTCAGTCATTCGTCGCCACCAACAATGATCAGGGCGACGCCCGTTCGATTTCGCTCCAGTCCAACGATGCGGGCGCGGTGCTGCGCTTCTTCGACTTGTACGACAAGATGCGCGGCGGCAAGATAACGGTTGGCCTTGCTGCACAGGGCGATGGTCCATTGCGCGGGCAGATTGATGCGCGCAATTTTGCGATCATCAACGAGCCGCGTCTGGCCAAGCTCGTATCCAGCCCACCTGCTACCGGCGGTGCGAGCCTCAATCAGGCGGTAAAGCGTGATATCGATGTGTCGCGCGTCGATATCGAGCGCGGCTTCTCGCTGATTGAAAAGGGTGATGGCTATCTCAACCTGTCGAAGGGCGTGGTGCGCGGGCCATCGGTCGGGACCACCTTCCAGGGAACGCTTTACGACAAGCAAGGCAATATGGCGATCACCGGCACCTTCATGCCAGCCTATGGCGTGAACCGCCTGTTCGGTGAAGTGCCTATCGTGGGCATGCTGCTGGGGAATGGTCGTGATCGCGGCCTGATCGGCATCACCTACAAGCTTTCGGGAAGCGCCAAGCAGCCACAGGTTATCGTCAATCCGATTTCGATCATAGCACCGGGTATCTTCCGCTCGATCTTCGAATTCTAGAGCGGTTCTGTGTGGAACTACCGAGCATAAAAAAGCCGGGCGATAAGCCCGGCTTCTTCATTTTAATTCCTATCGACTAGCCAGATCAGGCTGGGCGGATAAGCACGTGTCGCTTCTTGCCAAGCGACAGCTTGATGATGCCCTGATCGTTCAATGCACCGGCATCGATCATCATGCGCGGATCGGTGACCGGTTCGTCATTGATACGCACAGCACCGCCTTCGACGTGACGACGTGCTTCGCCATTCGTCGTGCAGAGTTCCGCCAGAACCATCAGCGCCAGAATGCCGATGCCGCTATTGAGCGTGGCCTTATGGACGCCGACCGTCGGAAGATTTTCAGACAGTTCGCCATCTTCAAAGGTCTTGCGGGCGGTTTCGGCGGATTCCTCAGCTGCGTCGCGGCCATGCAAAATAGCCGTTATTTCAGTCGCGAGAATCTTCTTCGCTTCGTTGATCTCGGAGCCTTCGAGCGCTGCCAGCTTGGCGATCTCATCCATCGGAAGCGTCGTGTAGAGCTTCAGGAAGCGCTCGACGTCGGCATCTTCGGTGTTGCGCCAGTATTGCCAGAAGTCATAGGCGCTTAGCATTTCCGCATTGAGCCAGATGGCGCCGCCCAGCGACTTGCCCATCTTCTGGCCGGACGCGGTGGTGAGCAGCGGGGAGGTCAGGGCATAGAGCTGCGGCGTCCCCATGCGGTGGCCGAGGTCGATACCGTTGATGATATTGCCCCACTGATCGGAGCCGCCCATCTGCAGACGGATATCATGGCGCTTGCTCAGCTCCACAAAATCATAAGCCTGCAGGATCATGTAGTTGAATTCGAGGAAGGACAGCGACTGCTCACGGTCGAGGCGCGTCTTCACCGAATCGAAGGACAGCATGCGATTGACCGAGAAGTGACGGCCCACGTCGCGCAGGAATTCGAGGTAATTGATGTTGCGCAGCCAGTCGGCATTGTTCACCATCAGCGCGTCGGTAGCGCCATCACCGAAGGTGAGGTAGTTCGCGAAGACGCGCTTGATGCCGGCAATGTTCTCGGCAATCGTATCTTCGGTCATCAGCTTGCGTGCTTCGTCCTTGAAGGACGGATCGCCAACCATGCCCGTGCCGCCGCCCATCAGGGCGACAGGCCTGTGGCCGGTCTGCTGGAACCAATGCAGCATCATGATCTGGATAAGGCCGCCCGCGTGCAGACTTGGTGCCGTCGGGTCGAAGCCGATATAAGCCGTCACGGTTTCCTTGGCCAACAATTCGTCGAGGCCGCTTTCATCAGAGATTTGATGAATGAAGCCACGCTCGGAAAGCGTGCGAAGAAAATCGGATTTGAAACCGGACATTCCTTTTTCCTGACTGATAAGGCGAAGTTGAAACTGGAGTAAGCGGATGCTTACAACAAAGTGATAAGTTGGCCTTTAGCACCAATCAACCGCCAAAAACAAGGAAACTCCCCAAGGACTGGGGAAACACGTAATTTGCGCAGGTTTCGTCAACAGCTTCGACTGTTCAGTGCTGTGCGGTGCCTGAAAACAGATTGAGCACGATGACACCGGCGATGATCAGTCCCATGCCAGCCACGGCGGCAAAGTCGAGCTTCTGGCCGAAGACAAGCCAGCCAATCAGTGCGACCAGTGTGACGCCGATCCCCGACCAGACAGCATAGGCGATGCCGACGGGAATGGTCTTCAAGGTCAGAGACAAGAAATAAAATGCCAGTCCGTAGGCGATGATCACCACGACAGATGGGCCAAGGCGGCTAAAGCCGTCCGAAGCCTTGAGGCTCAATGTGCCGATAACTTCAGAGCAGATGGCAATTGCGAGAAGAGCATAGACCGGCATGGCGCACCTGCTGAGAAACGAATCGACCTGACGAAAACACTATGCACAAAAAATCCGGCGGAGCGATCCGCCGGATAAGACCAGATAAATCTGGTTTGCGACTGAGGCTGAAGCGTTGCTTAGCGCAGTCGCTTTGGACGCGCTTCGACCAGTTCGCCCATCAGGCGGCGGTCGAGATACTCCGAGCATTCTTCGATCAGCTGGTCGCCATGGCCCGCAAAGAAGTGGTTGGCGCCTTCAATTGTGTTCTGCGTAATGGTGATGCCCTTCTGGGTCTTGAGCTTGTCCACCAGCGCCTGCACGTCCTTGGGCGGTGCAACCTTGTCCTGATCACCATGGATGATGAGACCAGACGAAGGGCAGGGCGCGAGGAACGAGAAATCATAGGTGTTCGGCTGCGGCGCGACCGAGATGAAGCCTTCGATTTCCGGACGACGCATCAGAAGCTGCATGCCAATCCAGGAACCGAAGGAATAACCGGCAACCCAGCAATTCTTGGAATCCGGATGCAGGGCCTGTACCCAGTCGAGCGCGCTCGCCGCATCAGACAATTCGCCTGCGCCATGATCGAATTCGCCTTGGCTGCGACCGATGCCGCGGAAGTTGAAGCGCAGTGTCGTAAAACCGCGCTGCTGGAACATGTAGAACAGATCGTAGACGATCTTGTTGTTCATCGTGCCGCCGAACTGCGGATGCGGGTGCAGGATGAGCGCGATCGGCGCATTCTTTTCCTTGGAAGGCTGATAGCGGCCTTCGAGGCGTCCGGCAGGTCCGTTAAAAATGACTTCTGGCATGTGTACTCCGCTTGTAACGGGAAGACCGGACCGGAAGCTGCGAACTTGACGTTGGGGGACGCCGCTTCTAGAACCGATTTGAAATTTTGACAGGCTGAACCTGAAGTTCAGCACTCAGTAATGGCTTAATAGGCTTTTCCGGATTGAAAATTCAAGGAAATTGCGCTCGAAGCCCATACTTGACGTTATTTAGGAGATAGGGACTGTGAACGGGAGCGGCAAGAGGCTGTATCTGGACTATAATGCCAGTGCGCCTTTGCTCGATGAGGCGCGTGATGCGGTCATCGAGGCTTTGGGCATTACGGGCAATCCGTCCTCCGTGCATCGTGAGGGCCGTGCTGCGCGTGCGCTGGTTGAAGCGGCCCGCCGCAACGTTGCATCGCTGGTCAATGCCAAACCCGAACATGTCTTCTTTACCTCCGGCGCAACTGAAGCTGCATCCACGCTTTTGACGCCGAATTACATGATGGGCCGTTCGCCGGTGCGTCTTTCGCATCTTTATGTCAGTGCGACCGAACACCCTTGCATGACCGCTGGCGGCCAGTTTGCGGCGGAGAGTGTCACCACATTGCCTGTCGATGAAAACGGCATTCTACGGCTGGATGTGCTGACGGAAACGCTCGCTGCCCATGACAAGAGCAAAGGCTTGCCGCTGGTCGCCGTGCAGGCTGCGAATAACGAAACCGGCGTCATTCAGCCCGTGGCGGAAATTGCTGCTATCGTGAAGGCCGCGGGGGGCATCTATGTGGTGGACGCCGTTCAGGCCGCAGGGCGTATTCCGCTCGATATTTCAGACAATTGCGGCGATTATCTCATTGTTTCGTCCCATAAGATCGGCGGCCCGAAGGGTGTCGGCGCAGTTATCGCCGTTTCCGACCTTATGATGCCGCGCGCGCTGGTGCGTGGCGGCGGCCAGGAAAAGGGCCACCGTGCGGGCACAGAGGCTTTGCCGCTGATTGCAGGCTTTGACGCGGCTGCCGCCACTGCGAAAAAGCGGCTTGATGCAGGCGGCTGGTCTTCCGATATGCGGGACAGACTGGAAGCGGGCATTGCAGAAATTGCACCGGGCGCTGTCATTCACGGCAAGTCGGTCAGCCGTTTGCCCAATACGACATTCTTCTCGCTCAATGGCCAGAAGGCGGAGACGGTTCAGATCGCCTTCGACCTTGGCGGAATAGCGCTTTCGGCGGGTTCGGCCTGTTCGTCAGGCAAGGTCGGCCCTAGCCACGTGCTGGCGGCCATGGGCCATGAGGATGGTCCCGGCGCGATCCGTGTTTCGCTGGAGCCGGATGTCAATGCGGATTCGGTCGACGCGTTTCTCGCGGTCCTGCGCACAATCGTCGAACGCCACACCAGAAAAGCCTCGATCTAAAAATCGAGGCCGAGTTTCTTCTTCGCAGCTGCGATATAGCCTTCATAGCGGGTTTTGAACTCTTCCCGCTTGGCAATATCGTCTGCGATATCGGAGGAAGCACTGGCATTTGAAATATTAAACTTGTCGTGGGCGTTCTGAAAGAACTTCAGCTGTTCGATGGTTTTGCCCTCATCATTCACCTGCTGCTCGAGGAATTTCACATAGTCCTTCAGATCACTGGTGCTCATCATGGTTTTCCTTCCATGCTGAACTACATATGAGCAAGCCCGCAGACGGCAAGAGCGCCGATGATTCCTTTGCTCGGCCTGAACGCCAGAGTTTTTGAAGGAAAATCAACGCTTCAAAGCCGGTATTGGCTTTTCCTGCGATACGTTTCATCGGACTGTTTCAATAAGTTGATCATTTTAATCGGCATTTTTAGGGGCAAATTTGAAACCGGCGCTTGAAATTCAGTTTAGAGAGGTTTTAAAGAAGGGCCACGCACACTATATTGAGGCGGTATTGTTCAAGACATATCACCTTGACGTTTGCAACTGTCGGGCCTTGACCCCGACGAGGATGGAGAACGCCAATGCCTGCAGTGCAGGAGACCATTGATCAGGTCCGCGGCCTTGACGTGGATCAGTACAAGTACGGCTTCGAAACGACGATCGAAGCAGAGAAGGCTCCCAAGGGCCTGAACGAAGACATCATTCGCTTCATCTCCGCCAAGAAGAACGAGCCGGAATGGATGCTGGAATGGCGTCTGAAGGCCTATGAACGCTGGCTCACCATGGAAGAGCCAAGCTGGGCGCGTGTCGACTATCCGAAGATCGATTTCCAGGACGCCTATTATTACGCGGCCCCGAAGAACCAGAGCGGCCCGAAGTCGCTGGACGAAGTCGATCCGGAACTTCTGAAAACTTACGAAAAGCTTGGCATTCCGCTGCGCGAGCAGGAAATTCTTGCCGGCGTCCGCAAGCAAGGCGATCCGAGCGAAATAGACGGCAATCCTTCCGACAATGTCTATGCATCCGGCCGCGTGGCCGTCGATGCCGTGTTCGACAGCGTTTCGGTTGTGACCACCTTCAAGGAAGAACTGTCCAAGGCGGGCGTGATCTTCTGCTCGATTTCGGAAGCGATCCGCGAGCATCCGGAGCTGGTCCAGAAATATCTGGCTTCGGTCGTTCCGGTGTCGGACAACTATTATGCGACGCTGAATTCGGCTGTCTTCACGGATGGATCGTTCGTCTATGTTCCGAAGGGCGTTCGCTGCCCGATGGAACTTTCGACCTATTTCCGTATCAACGAGAAGAACACCGGTCAGTTCGAGCGCACCCTCATCATCGCTGATGAAGGCGCCTATGTTTCCTATCTGGAAGGTTGCACCGCGCCGCAGCGCGATGAAAACCAGCTGCACGCCGCCGTGGTTGAACTGGTTGCGATGGAAAACGCCGAAATCAAATATTCGACGGTCCAGAACTGGTATCCGGGCGATAGCAGCGGCAAGGGCGGCATCTACAACTTCGTCACCAAGCGTGGCGATTGCCGTGGCGACAATTCCAAGATCTCCTGGACACAGGTTGAAACCGGTTCCGCCATCACCTGGAAATACCCGTCCTGCATTCTGCGCGGCGACAATTCGCGCGGCGAGTTCTACTCGATTGCCGTTTCGAACGGTTATCAGCAGATCGACTCGGGCACCAAGATGATCCATCTCGGCAAGAACACGTCGAGCCGCATCATTTCCAAGGGTATTTCGGCTGGCAAGTCGAACAACACCTATCGCGGACAGGTTTCGGCCCATCGCAAGGCTGAGAATGCCCGCAACTTCACCCAGTGCGACTCGCTTCTGATCGGCAACGATTGCGGCGCGCATACGGTGCCGTACATTGAAGCAAAGAACGCTACGGCGCAGTTCGAGCACGAGGCAACCACCTCCAAGATTTCCGAAGACCAGCTGTTCTACGTGATGCAGCGCGGCATTCCGGAAGAGGAGGCAATCGCTCTCATCGTCAATGGCTTCGTGAAGGAAGTCATTCAGGAACTGCCGATGGAGTTCGCCGTCGAAGCTCAGAAGCTTATCGGCATCTCGCTTGAGGGTAGCGTCGGTTAACCGACGCATTCCTCCCTTCTCGCATCAGATTTTCTGGCCAGCCTTTTCCTGGCATTAGAACAAGGTTTACATTCATGCTTGAGATCAAGAACCTCCATGCAAAGATCGCCGACACGGATACCGAGATCATCCGTGGCCTGAACCTCACCGTGAACAAGGGTGAAGTGGCTGCGATCATGGGTCCGAACGGTTCGGGCAAGTCCACGCTGTCCTACATCCTCGCTGGTCGCGATGATTACGAAGTGACCGAAGGCGACATTCTCTATAACGGCGAGTCGATCCTCGAACTCGACCCGGCAGAACGCGCCGCCAAGGGCATTTTCCTCGCCTTCCAATATCCGATGGAAATACCGGGCGTTGCCACGATGGAGTTCCTGAAGGTTGCGATGAACAGCCAGCGCAAGGCGCGCGGCGAGCCGGAACTGAAGATTCCGGAATTCATCAAGCGCGTGAAGGACGTCGCCGGCGGCCTTAACATCGACATGAACATGCTCAAGCGCCCGCTCAATGTCGGCTTCTCGGGCGGCGAAAAGAAGCGTGCTGAAATTCTTCAGATGCAGCTTCTGGAGCCAAGCCTCTGCGTGCTCGACGAAACCGACTCCGGCCTAGACATCGACGCGCTGAAGATCGTTTCGGAAGGCGTCAACGCGCTGCGTTCGCCAGATCGCGCCGTGATCGTCATCACCCACTATCAGCGTCTGCTCGAATACATCGTTCCCGATAGCGTGCACGTGCTTTACAAGGGCCAGGTGATCAAGTCTGGCGACAAGAGCCTCGCACTGCATCTGGAAGAAAACGGTTATGCCGAAGTAATCGGCGAAGCAGCCTGAGGAGGATTGGATTATGAATATCCAGACCACT
Source organism: Ochrobactrum sp. P6BSIII (assembly GCF_014138065.1). Lineage (NCBI taxonomy): Bacteria > Pseudomonadati > Pseudomonadota > Alphaproteobacteria > Hyphomicrobiales > Brucellaceae > Ochrobactrum > Ochrobactrum sp. P6BSIII. Next base: position 223,982 of record NZ_JACGXB010000004.1, read on the forward strand.
CAGACCGCAAAGCCGAGGACGCCTGCTGAAAGCGCGCTGATCGACAGCTTTGGCGATCTTATCGGCAATTTGTCCGGTAATGGCGATGTCGTTGTTGCACGCGATACGGCGCTTGAACTGCTCAAGACCAACGGGCTGCCGTCCCGTCGCGTTGAAAGCTGGCATTACACGGATTTTCGCACGCTTTTGAAGGGCGTTGCGGCATTCGACAGCTCTGCGGGTACGCAGCCGCTTTCGGCATTGCTTGCCGGTTCCACCATTCTGGCCACCAGCAATGGCGTTGCGCTGGACGCCAAGGCACCTGAAGGCGTTTCGCTGACGCCGGTTCGTGAAGCGCTGGCCGATGGCTCGCTGGCCCTCCAGCTCAAGACGCGTGGCACCGACGATACAATTGGCCAGATCAACGCTGCCTATGTCAGCGATGGCTGGATGATCTCGATTGCCGATGGCACCGAGCTGGAAGAGCCTCTTGAAATCCAGAACATCCAGAAGACCGGGCAGGGCCATACGCGCTTTCCGGTTCGCATCGGTTCCGATGTCAAGGCAACGATCATCGAACGCCAGAACGGCGGCGAAGGCGATGCTTTCTCGACGTCGGTGAGCCATGTTTCGGTTGGTGACGGTGCAGAAGTCCTTTGGGTCATCCTGCGCGATTTCGGCCAGGCGACACAGCTTTCGCAGTTCAATGCGACGATCGGCAAGGGGTCCAAGCTCACGCTCTACATCGTCAATGCGGGCGGCAAGCTGGTTCGTCAGGAAGTGCACGTCAATGTGACGGGTGAAGATTCCGACTTCGAGCTTCGCGGCCTCAATCTTCTGGCCGACGACACGCACACCGACATTACCATGACTGTCGGTCACCTGGTGGAGAACACCCGTTCGACCCAGATCATCCGCAATGTGGTCAAGGACCGCGCGCGCGGCGTTTTCCAGGGCATGATCCGCGTTGCGCAGATCGCCCAGAAGACCGATGCGCGCATGGCCTGCAACACGCTCTTGCTTTCGGATGAGGGCGAGTTCGATGCCAAGCCGGAACTCGAAATCTTTGCGGATGACGTGGCCTGCGGTCACGGTGCAACGGTTGCCGAGCTTTCCAAGGACTATCTGTTCTATCTGATGGCCCGCGGTGTTCCGGAAAATGAGGCGCGTGGCCTGCTGATCAAGGCATTCATCGCCGAGATCATCGAAGAGCTGGAAGACGAAACGCTGGTTGACGCACTGGAATCCGTGCTGTCCAACTGGCTCGCCATTCATGCCTGAGTAAATCGGGCCTGAGTAAATCGGGCCTGATTGAATGAGACAGCGCGCAGATGTGCGCGCTGTCCTTTCCTGCCGAACGGCAAAAGGTACGATCATGGACCAGAAGAATCCGCTTGTTGCGGCCTATGACGTGGAAGCCATCCGCCGGGATTTCCCGATCCTGTCGCGCGAAGTACACGGCAAACCGCTTGTCTATCTCGACAATGGCGCTTCGGCGCAGAAGCCGCAGAGCGTCATTGACGCCGTGACGCATGCCTATTCCAATGAATATGCGAATGTTCATCGCGGCCTGCATTTCCTGTCGAATGCCGCAACCGATGCCTATGAAAAGTCGCGCGAAAGCGTTCGGCGTTTTCTGAATGCTGGCTCAGTCGATGAAATCGTCTTCACCAAGAACGCTACTGAAGCGATCAATACGGTCGCGTATGGCTATGGCATGCCGCATATCGGTGAGGGCGACGAGATTCTGGTCTCGATCATGGAGCACCACTCCAATATCGTGCCATGGCATTTCATTCGTGAACGTCAGGGCGCGAAGCTGGTTTTCGCTCCGGTGGACGATGAAGGCATCTTCCACATCGAGGAATTCGAGAAGCGTCTGACGGACCGCACCAAGCTGGTCGCCATCACGCATATGTCGAATGCGCTCGGCACTGTGACGCCGATCAAGAAGATCGTTGAACTTGCCCATGCGCGCGGCATTCCGGTGCTGGTCGATGGCAGTCAGGGCGCAGTGCATCTGCCGGTCGACGTGCAGGATCTGGGTTGTGACTGGTATGTTTTCACCGGCCACAAGGTCTATGGCCCGTCCGGTATCGGCGTTCTGTACGGACGCGCCGAGATGCTGGAAAAGATGCGTCCTTTCCAGGGCGGCGGCGAAATGATCGAGGAAGTCACGGAAGATAACGTGACTTACAATCATCCGCCGCACCGGTTTGAGGCTGGTACGCCGCCAATCGTTCAGGCGATCGGTCTCGGCGCAGCACTTGAATATATGGAAAAGATTGGCCGTCACGCCATTCTCGCCCATGAGGAAGATTTACGCGATTACGCCCACGAACAGCTGGGCAAGATCAATTCGCTCCGCATTTTCGGTCATGCGCCGGATAAGGGAGCGATCATCTCGTTTGCGCTGGAAGGCATCCATGCGCATGATGTGTCGATGGTGATCGACAGGGCCGGGGTCGCTGTGCGTGCGGGCACGCATTGCGCGCAACCCCTCTTGAAACGCTTTGGCGTCACCTCTACATGCCGTGCATCCTTTGCCATGTACAATACCCGCGCTGAAGTGGATGCATTGGCGGAAGCCTTGGAAAAGGCGAGGAAGTTTTTCGGATGACCGAGATGGAACAAAAAGTTCAGGATCAGGCTGAAACCAAGCCTGCCGATGAAACGGCGAAAGCCGAGGGCGGCTCTGTGTTTTCTGCCTCCGCCATTCCGCAGGAAGAACTCCTGCGCATGACGGACGACATCATTGCGGCGCTGAAGACCGTGTACGACCCGGAAATCCCGGCGGATATTTACGAACTCGGTCTGGTCTACAAGATCGATATCGAAGACGACCGTACCGTGAAGATCGAAATGACACTGACAGCTCCCGGCTGCCCGGTTGCTGGCGAAATGCCGGGCTGGGTTGAAAACGCTGTTGGCGCAGTTGAAGGCGTTTCCATGGTCGAAGTTTCGATGACCTTCGATCCGCCATGGACTGCAGATCGCATGTCCGAAGAAGCACAGGTCGCTGTCGGCTGGTACTGATTGTCGTTACAAATCCATGTACGAAAAAGCCCTGCTATGCGGGGCTTTTTCGTTTGCAGTGCTCAGTCGCTCAATGTCCGGTCGTCTTGGCGTAATGCAGGGATTGCTTGCCTGCACAGCCACGCAGCAATCCGACAAGGCCGCCAAGCGCCGTTGCGGATGCAAGTACTGCAGGTGCTCCCTTCAGGGGGATAGACAATATGGACACCAGCAATTTCCAGCTGCGGCTTGCCAGCAGGGAAGGCAGTTTCCCAAGCGCTCGTGACGGGTTTTTCTTATAGTTCGAAATGAACTCCGTCGTATTGTGATCGCGATTACGGCGGAAATGATAGGAAAGCGTCAACCGGCAAAGCGGCACGGTTTCGTAGACGATCGCATCTGGCGCCCAACCCGTTCGCGCGCCAAGCGATTTCGCCTTCGCCCATAAATGCCAGTCCTCGCCGCCCGTCAGGCCGAAATAGGAATCGAATTTGAGGCCCGTCTCGCGGAAAAAATCGAGTCTGCCCATCCAGCTCCCGGTGGCAACCTTGATGCCATCAGCCATGCCGCCTTCCCATTTCAGGCGTGATTTGCGCTCTGAACGGCTGGCGAGCCGATCCAGTCCGGACCAGACGAATTTCTGCCAGTTGTTCAATTTGCTATCTATAGGCATTGGGCGCACGGGAGAGCCGACAATATCCAGCTTCTCGCGTTGCTGCTCTGCAAATAACTCAACCAGCCAGTCAGGTTCAGGAATCTCGTCATCATCAATAAAGACCAGAAAATCATGATCATTTCTGATGGCATGATTGAGCGCGCAATTGCGGGAATGCGAAATGCCGATCCGCTGTTCCAGCTGATACTGGACAACGTGCTCCGGCATTCGCGCTTCAAAGCGAGCAACCCGTTCATCCAGCGTTCTGCGCGTGTTGTTCTCCACGACCAGAAAATGCAGAGCGGCCTGTTCTGGCACGATGACGCTTTCCAATGACTTTAAAAGTGTACCCAGCATCGCAGGGCGATTTCTGGTTACAACAGAAACCAGAATGGAAAATTTTTGCATGAACCATCTCGTTCTTAAATAATGTCAAATTATATATTGAGTTGAGGAATGGTTGCATCGCAAATAATTGGGTTTAATTTTATAATGTTTATTATTAGAAATATAATATATAATTATACTACAAAGAAATTGGGTGTGACGCGAAATATGTCAGCCCCGATGGTCAGGCAAAGTTAAGACAGCAATTGGTTTTGAGTGGCGGCAAAAACTGGAGCGGGTAGCGGGAATCGAACCCGCGCGTTCAGCTTGGGAAGCTGACAGGCTACCATTACATCATACCCGCAATCTGCAAGATATTTCAGTATCTTGAAGCCTATTCTGGCTCAATCAGATCGAAGAGTTTTGCACTCTGGGAAACAAGCTATGTTCTCTTGCCGAGCCCGTCAATCTGTAAGATCACGGCAACGCTATCCATCATGAAGAAAGTTGTCCTTCAGTCGCAAAGCTGTGATTGACCGTGATCCTTATTGATCGAAAGCGCCATGAAAATAAGAATATTTTGTCTTATTTATAAGTATGGCCCGGCCCGACAGGTATTGGTGTTCTTCGGAGATAGGATCATCGAAGAAACCTGCGAGTTGACGGACCATCGGAGGAGCGCAATTCGATTGCGCTGTCTGGAGGAAGACTAGGATGCGTTACCATCTTATGGCTGCTGTCGCAGCAGGTGTTTCGCTTTTTGCCTTTGCGGCACACGCAGAAGATTTCACTATCGGAAAACTGAAGGCCTATGATCGCGCGAGCCAGGTCGTGACATTGGATAATGGTCAGAGTTTCGAACTTTTCCCGAATACACATCCCAATGTCAGGGTTGGACAGAAGGTCATCGTGGACTGGCAGAGCAATCTGAACGGCGATGACCATGCCGATTTTGTCGGTCCGATGCCGATGCATTGAAACTGGGAGCTTCAAATAAGAACGGCTTCGTGAAAGAGGCGGCATTCGTGCCGCCTCTTTGCTTTTGATCACGCGCTGTTACCGTCTTCAACTCTGCTGTCGTGGCGCGAGAATTAGCGCTGTCGCATATTGATATCCGTCAATCTGTCGCCATTTGCTGAACACGGAGTCCCGCCCGGCGGTTCTCCAAGGTGCGGACTAAGAGCGAAATCGATTGACGGATACTACATGGCGAAGACAACCAAGCGTCGCGCATTGCTGATCGTGAACCCTAATGCCCGTAACGGGAAGGGGTTTGGCGGCATGATGAGAACGGAACTTGAGCGCGGCGGATTGGAGTTGTTCGAGCATCAACCTCGCGAGGGTGAAACCATCTCGGATGTCATCTCACGCGAGAGGGACCATGATCTGGTCGTCATTGGCGGCGGAGACGGCTCACTCAATGCGGCTGCAAAAGGGCTTATTGAGACCGGCATGCCGCTTGCCATTTTGCCGCTTGGTACAGCCAATGATTTTGCCCGCACTGTAGGCATCCCAGCCGATCCGGTTGAGGCGGCACGTCAGCTCGTCGCTTATGAAACTCATCCCATCGATCTGGGCGAGGTGAATGGTCATCTCTATTTCAATGTGGCGAGCATCGGGTTTAGCGCCGAACTTGCGCAGCAGTTGAGCGCGGACGCGAAAAAGAAATGGGGCAAGCTCGGCTATGGTATCGTCGCAGCGCGCATTTTAATGCGTTCAGAGCTGTTTACAGCCTATCTCGAACATGACGGCATCACCGAAAAGATCAAAACCCTGCAGGTGTCGGTCGGTAATGGCAAGTTCTACGGTGGCGGTATGGCCGTTGAAAAGGACGCTGCCATCGATGACGGCAAGCTGGATTTCTACAGCCTCGAAGTCGACCACTGGTGGCATTTGCTTCGGCTGTTGCCAAGCTTGCGGCGAGGCACACAGTCGAAATGGGATGATGTGCGCGCTTTTCCCACCACAGAGGTGATTATCCGCACCAAGAAGCCGCGCGCGGTCAATACTGATGGTGAGCTTTCCACCTGGACGCCGGCGCATTTCAAGCTGCATCGGCGGGCGATCAATGCCCTTATTCCGGCTCCATCGGCGCGTAGTGGCTGAAAGTTAGTCAAAAAAAGGGCCCGCAGCTATGAAGCGCGGGCCTAATCATGACGTTAGGTGACTGGCTCAGAGGTCAAGAGAGCCACTTCCAAAACGGGATACTCCTCCGAATGTTCCGTCTTTAGAAGAAAAAATACCAGATAATCAGCACGAGGATGAATGGTACGCCCAGAAGCCACAGGATGAGTGCTCGAAACATGATGTTCTCCTTGTTGTATGTTTCCAACTCTGTGGGAGGCTGGTTGGTTCCACAATTCAGGGAGGCGGCGCGCTGCACCGTTAATCATCTTGTGCGTGTATCGACTCAAATTACAGCTTTTCTGAAAGTTTTAATGATCCGTCAATAAATCGGTGACATCACTGGATTTATGTAAAGTGCAGCCAGCGTTTTTGGCTGCCTGTCGAGTAACGGGCGTGTGGCGTATGAGTTCGAAGCGTGGGCTGAAAATTTCGGTCAGCGAGAAGGCGGCGATGTTGCGTGACAAACGCGGCTCGGTCGCCATGATGACCTTCATGGCTATTGCCGTTGCTCTTGCTGGTTGCGCCACGCCTCCACAGGGCAAGCCTAAACCCAAGCGCTCCAAGGAATATTTCGCTGAGTCCAAATATGGCGTGAAAGCCAGCCCCCGTGTTGCCTATGGCACCGGTAAGCCTTTGCCGCGCGGCGGCGGACGCGATCAGACGGGCCAGCCTTACAAGGTCAAGGGCCGCTGGTACTATCCGAAAGAAGACAAGAACTATACGGCTGTCGGCCGTGCGTCCTGGTATGGCGAGGCCTTTCATGGCCGTCTGACCGCCAATGGCGAAGTCTATGATATGGCGCATCTGACCGCAGCGCATCCGACCATGCCGCTGCCGAGCTATGCCCGCGTGACCAATATGGACACTGGCAGCTCCGTCATTGTTCGCGTGAATGATCGCGGCCCTTACGAATATAACCGCGTGATCGATCTGTCGCAGAAGGCGGCGGAAATGCTCGACTACCAGCATCACGGCACCGCCAATGTGAAAGTCGAATATGTCGGGCGCGCGCCGCTGGAAGGCAACGACGACGCCTATCTGTTGGCATCCTACCGTCCGTCTGGCGGCGACATGATCGGCCAGCCAGCAACGGGCGTGATGATGGCCATGAATGGTCCGACGCCTACATCGCCGAAATCCCGCATTCCGATGCCCGCCATGGCCCCGCAAAGCGCGCCTATGCCAGGCTATGCGCCTGTTCCGCAGGAATCGCCGTTCTCGGTCAATCCGGCTTATGGTGATGCTTCCGGCCCCGCACCGATTTTGCCGCCGAATGTGCCGACGCCGTCGCGCAAGCCGAATTCCAGCTTTGGTATGGCTAATGCCGGTCATATCAACGGACTGGCTGGTTATGCGTCTGACCGGATCGCCGCGAGCGCCTATACCAAAGAGCGCACTTATGGCAGCATCCTGACGCCAAGCGCTATATCGAGTGCATGGAAGCGCCGCAACGCGGAAGAGCACGGCGAATATGTCGAGCTGGGCCTGTTCGACACGCTTGAAGCTGCTGAAAAGATGCAGCGCGCACTTCCGAAAACAGCTAAAATCAGCCGCACCAAGGTGCCGACTGAAAAGGGCGAGTTCTATGAACTGACCGCCGTTGCGGAAAAGGGCGGTAACGATGCCTTGCTGCGCGCAGCCTGGAAGGCTGGAGCAGCGAACGCATTTGTCGTGCGCATGGACTGAGTGTCTGATCTAAAGCCGTAAGCCTTTTTGCTTTTTGATTCAGACACGAAGAGCGGTTCAATCGCATCATATTTGAGTGATGCGGTTTGAAGGATTGATTTTGGTCGAATTCGTTGCGTAAGCTTGCGTTCAGTGCGGTCGTGACAGGATTTCCATGGGGCTTCATTCGAGAATTGCTGGGGTTTTAGCAGCAGGAACGGTGGGAATCGCTGCCGTTCTGACGTCTTTTGTGTCTGTCGCTGCACCAGTTGAGACGTCGCTCGTGGTCAAGGCTCCGCAAGCCCTGCTGATCGATGATCGCAGCGGCACTGTGCTTCTCTCAAAAGGTGCAGAAACGCCAATCCCGCCCGCATCGCTTGCCAAGCTGATGACGGCGGAAGTGGTGTTTGAAGCGCTGGAAAAAGGCCAGACGACGCTCGAAACGCCCTATACGGTCAGTGAAAATGCATGGCGCACCGGCGGCGCTCCATCGGGCACATCCACCATGTTCGCCCGCATCAAGTCGTCACCGACCGTCGCGGACCTTCTTCAAGGGCTGATTGTTCAGTCGGCTAACGATGGTGCGATCGTTCTGGCTGAAGGACTGGCTGGAAGCGAGCAAAGTTTCGCAGAGCGGATGAACCAGCGCGCCAGGGAGCTTGGTCTTTCCAATTCAGTGTTCGTGAATTCGACTGGTTTGCCAGCAAACGGACAGTCGGTCACGTTGGATGATCTGGCCAAACTTGCGCGCCATATTCACTCGGCTCACCCGGATTTCTACAAATATTATTCGCAGGAAGCCTTTACCTGGAACAACATCACGCAGCGCAATCGCAATCCGCTGTTGCGGCTGGACGTTGGCGCGGATGGCATGGGCACCGGTTATACGGAAGCATCGGGCTACGCTCTCGTCGCATCGGCGCAGCAGAATGGGCGGCGTCTGTTTCTGGCATTGAGCGGTCTTGCCAGCGTCAAGGAACGCGAAGAGGAAGCCAGAAAGCTCATTCAGTGGGGCATGACGTCGTTTGACGATATGCGTCTTTATTCGGCAAACGATATTGTCGGTGAAGCGCAGGTCTTTGGCGGCACGCAGGCCAGCGTTTCGCTGAAAGTCAAAGATGATGTCGAATTGCTGCTGCCAAAAGAGGGGCGGGAGAAGCTGAAAGCGCGGTTCATTTATGAGGGACCGCTGCATGCGCCGGTTGAAGCGGACAGCAAGATCGGTCTTCTGGAATTTGACCTCAACGGCAACATGGTTCAGCAAGTGCCGCTATATGCAGCGCAATCTGTAGAAGAAGGCTCTCTTGCTCAGAGAGCCTGGAGCAGCGCGGTTGAACTCTCGACCGGCTGGTTGCGGAAATATCTTTAGACAGTTTTTGGGATGTGCTCAAAATTCTCGACCTGACCGCCAAAGGCCGGTATGAACTTGAATCAAGTTCTTGTGGCGATTGAATCTTTTCAGAACGTAATGCGGAAGCCAGAGTGTCAGGATTATTCATCACATTCGAAGGCGGCGAAGGTGCAGGCAAGTCGACGCAGATCGCCTTGCTGGCCAAATATTTGCGCGCAAACGGATTTAATCCCGTCATTACGCGTGAGCCCGGCGGTTCGCCGGGTGCCGAGGCTGTGCGGCACGTCATCCTGAGCGGCAATGCCGAAAGCTATGGCCCGGCTATGGAGGCGATGTTGTTTGCGGCGGCCCGCGCCGATCATGTCGATCAGCTGATCCGCCCGGCGCTTGCCGAGGGGCGTGTTGTGCTGTGTGATCGCTTCATCGATTCCAGTCGCGCCTATCAGGGTGTGACCGGTAATCTCGATGGGACCTATATGGCGGCGATTGAACGCATTGCAATCGACGGTGCTGTTCCTGACATGACGATCATTCTCGATATTCCCGCTGAAAAAGGGCTTTCTCGCGCAGGGAAACGCCGTGGGAACGAGACTGCGGATCGTTTTGAAAAGGAAGATATTGCCGTGCATGAGGCGCGCCGTCAGGCATTTCTGGCCATTGCTGAAACAGAGCCTGAGCGCTGCAAGGTTGTCGCGGCCGATCGACCGCAGGAAGAAATCGCCGAGGATATCGGCGCACTGGCCAGTGAACTCTTGAAAAAGAAGGGGCTGTTGTGATCGACGAACTCGACGTCCCCAAGGCGCATGATTCCATTGAAGGCATTCCGGAGCCGTCCGCGAGCGATTATCTGACCGGCCACGGAGAGGTGACGCGCTTTCTGGCGCAGGCCTATCGCGAAGGCCGGATGCATCATGCGTTGCTGCTTGAGGGCGAGCAGGGCATCGGCAAGGCGACGCTGGCCTTCCATCTGGCAGGACACATGCTGAGCCATGGCGATCAGGCTAATGCGCCGGAAGACATTGGCACGCCGGATTTCGCAAGGCCGCTTTGGCGACAGATTGCGGGTGGAATGCACCCGGCGGTGTTGCATATCAACCGCCCATTCGATCAGAAGACCGGCAAATTCCGCACGGGTATCACGGTCGAGGAAATCCGCCGCGTCACGCATTTTCTGACACGCACCGCTTCGGACCATGCATGGCGTATCGTTATTGTTGATCCTGCCGATGACATGAACCGCAATGCGGCCAATGCGCTTTTGAAAACGCTGGAAGAACCGCCAGCACGCGCGCTGTTCGTGCTGGTTTCGCATTCATCCGGTCGCCTTTTGCCGACCATCCGCTCGCGCTGCCAGAGCATCCAGATGCGCCCGCTGGACGAAGTGGCCATGAAGGATGCACTGTCCCATGTGGGTGCACACATCGGACTAGACGCGGCAAGTGTCACGCCGACGCTGCTGGAACGCGCGGAAGGCAGCGTGCGCAAGGCCCTTCTGCTTGTGGCGCACGGCGGCATCGAGATTTCCGACACGGTCGATGGGATACTGGAACGGCCAGCTTTCGATTTGCCCAAGGCACAGGCGCTGGCCAGTGTGCTGACCGGTCGCGAGGCTGAAATACAGTATCAACTCTTCCGCGACCATCTGATGGAGCGCATCGCTGCTGAAGCGCGCAGGCGCGCTGAGGCGGGGCAATTACGCGAGGCCGATCAGTGGTCACGATTCTGGAGCGACCTCGGTCGCGAGATCGTCGATGCCGAAACCTATAATCTTGATCGCAAGCAAGCGGTTGTGATCCTGCTGGAGAAGACGCATCGCGCTTTTCACACCGGTGCCGGGTCGTAGCTCCAGATAAGCCCAACTTGCTGCACTGTGGCGTGACATGACCGCTCACATGGTTTATGTCACAGCCGACGATTTTATCTTGTGTGTGTCTGGTGATCGTTCCCGCAAACGGTCAGGCGCGCTTTCAAACATCGAAAGACCGGGTCCATAATGAGCCGCGAAAAATACTATATCACCACCGCGATTGCTTACCCTAACGGCAAGCCGCATATCGGTCACGCTTATGAACTGATTGCAACCGACGCGATGGCGCGTTTTCAGCGCCTGAACGGCAAGGATGTGCATTTCCTGACCGGTACGGACGAGCATGGTATCAAGATGCTGCAAAGCGCGCGCAAGGAAGGCATCACGCCTCGCGAGCTTGCAGACCGCAATACTGAAGCTTTCCGTCGCATGGCCGAGGTGCTGAACAGCTCGAACGACGACTATATCCGCACCTCTGAAGAGCGCCATTACAAGGCCAGCCAGGCCATCTGGCAGGCAATGGCTGCCAATGGCGACATCTACAAGGGGGGCTATGCGGGCTGGTACTCGGTTCGCGACGAAGCCTATTATGGCGAGGAAGAAACCGAAGTCCGTGCGGATAATGTTCGCTACGGTCCACAAGGCACGCCTGTCGAGTGGGTTGAAGAGGAAAGCTATTTCTTCCGTCTTTCGCAATATCAGGACAAGCTGCTCGAGCTTTATGAAAAGAATCCGGGCTTCATCATGCCTGCCGAACGCCGCAATGAAATTGTGAGCTTCGTGAAGTCCGGTCTGAAGGACCTGTCGATTTCGCGCACCACTTTCGATTGGGGCATTCCGGTGCCGGGCGACGAAAAGCACGTCATGTATGTCTGGGTCGATGCGCTGACAAACTACATCACGGCGCTTGGGTATCCCGATACGACCAGCGACAAGTGGGCTTATTGGCCAGCCGATGCGCATATCATCGGCAAGGACATTTCGCGTTTCCATGCGGTCTACTGGCCTGCATTCCTGATGTCGGCAGGTATTCCGCTGCCAAAGCGCGTTTTTGCACACGGCTTCCTGTTCAACCGCGGCGAGAAAATGTCGAAGTCGCTCGGCAACGTCATCGATCCGTTCGGTCTGGTCGAGCGTTACGGTCTGGATCAGCTGCGCTACTTCCTGATGCGCGAAGTGCCGTTCGGTCAGGACGGCAGCTACAGCCATGATGCTATCGTCAACCGCACCAATGCCGATCTCGCTAACGATCTTGGCAATCTGGCGCAGCGTTCACTGTCGATGATCGCCAAGAATTGCGAAGGCAAGGTTCCGCAGCCGGGCGAATTCTCGGATGCCGACAAGGCCATTCTCGATCAGGCTGATGCAGCGCTGGAAACGGCGCGTAAAGCCATGGACGATCAGGCGCTGCATCTGGCGCTTGGCGCGATCTTCGCTGTAGTCGCGGAAGCCAACCGCTATTTCGCGGGTCAGGAGCCTTGGGCGCTGCGCAAGACCGATCCGGCGCGCATGGGTACCGTGCTCTATGTGACGGCAGAAGTCATTCGCCGTGTCGGCATCATGGTGCAGCCTTTCATCCCGCAATCGGCAGAAAAGCTGCTCGACATTCTGGCGGTCCCTGCCGACAAGCGTCAGTTCACTGACGTGGCAGCAAGCCAGCTTGTCGGCGGTGCCGATCTGCCAGCCCCGCAGCCGGTTTTCCCGCGCTATGTGGAAACAGAAGAGCAGAACTGAGTGCGATGATGCTTGTCGATAGCCATTGTCACCTCGACTTTGCCGATTTCGAGCCGGAGCGCGATGCTGTTGTACAGCGCGCGCTCGATGCCGGGATCAAGCGCATGGTGACGATCTCCACGCGCGTTCGCAAATTCGATACGATCCGCGCCATCGCGGAGGCCTATGAGTCTGTCTATTGCTCGGTCGGTACTCATCCGAACAACGCGCATGAAGAACTGGACATTACGGCTGACGATCTTGTGCGCCTTGCGGACCATCCGAAGGTTGTCGCCATAGGCGAGGCGGGTCTCGATTATCACTACGACTACGCTCCGCCCGAAGCGCAGCGTCAGGGGTTTCTCGTTCACATCGAAGCCGCGCGCCGGACGCAGCTGCCGCTTGTCATCCATGCACGCAGTGCAGACGATGATATGGCCGAAGTTCTGGAACAGGAAACGGCCAAGGGCGCTTTCCCTTTCATTCTCCATTGCTTTTCTTCCGGACGGGCACTGGCTGAAAAAGGCATTGAACTGGGCGGTTATGTTTCCTTTTCCGGCATTCTGACTTTCAAGAACTCGCCGGAAATTCGTGAAATAGCCACCATCGTTCCGCGTGACCGCCTGCTGGTGGAAACGGATGCGCCGTTCCTCGCCCCGCTGCCGCATCGCGGCAAGCGCAACGAACCGTCTTTCGTGCAGCACACCGCTGCCATGCTGGCCGATACGATTGGCGTGAGCAATGACGAAATCGCCCGTATCACGAGCGACAACGTGTTCAGGCTGTTCTCCAAGATGCCTCGGCCTTCAGAGGAAGTTTGAGCGTGACTTCTCCCCGAAATTGCCTGCGTTTCACGGTTCTGGGCTGCGGTTCGTCGCCCGGCGTGCCGCGCATCAATGGCGATTGGGGTAATTGCGATCCGGAAAACCCGAAAAACCGTCGCACCCGTACGTCACTGCTGGTGGAGCGTTTCAATGCGAACGGCCACTATACGACAGTGGTGATCGATACGGGGCCGGATTTCCGCACGCAGATGATCAATGCCAGCGTGCATTCGCTTGATGCGGCGGTCTATACCCATCCGCATGCCGACCATATTCACGGGATCGACGATCTGCGCACCTATGTGGTGGATAATCGTCGCCTGATGGATGTCTATGCCAATCGCTTCACGCGCAACCGGCTTTATGATGCCTTCGGCTATTGCTTCGAGACACCGGCGGGCTCAAGCTATCCGCCGATCTTGAGCATGCATGATATTGCAGCTGAAACACCCTTCACCATCGACGGTGCAGGCGGTGAAATACGGTTCGAACCATTCCGTCAGATCCATGGCGATATCGAGTCGCTTGGCTTCCGCATCGGCAATGTCGTCTATTGCACGGATGTCAGCGCATTCCCGGACGAGAGCCTGCGTTATGTCCGACATGCGGATGTGCTGATCCTCGGCGCTTTGCAATATCGCCCGCATCCGAGCCATTTCTCGCTTGAGCAGGCGCTGGAATGGATTGAGCTATTTGCGCCCAAGCGGGCAATTCTCACGCATATGCATGTGCCGCTCGACTACGAGACAGTGCTGCGTGAAACGCCCGATAATGTTGAGCCCGGCTATGACGGGCTCCGGTTTGAAATCCCGCTCTAAACAAAAAAGCCCGGCATCTCTGCCGGGCTTTTTGTTTCGTGTGGTGCGCAATCAGGCGCGGGCCGGGAAGGGCATCACATTGCTGCCTTCCGGGGTGCCTTCAGCGCTGCCCTCTGCGGACTTCTTGGTGGTCTGCTTGTCTTCGAGAGCCAGGCCACCGGCACGGAGCAGGTCGGAGAAACGACCGCCACGGGCTGCGAGCTCGTCAAAGCTGCCGCGTTCGACCAGATGGCCCTTGTCCATGAACAGAACCTGATCCGCCGAGCGAACCGTCGACAGGCGGTGCGCGATGATGAAGGTAGTGCGATTCTGGCTCAGATCGTCCACAGCCTGCTTCACCTTTTCTTCGGTCTCGACGTCGAGCGCGCTAGTCGCTTCGTCGAGCACGAGGATCGGAGAATCCTTCAGGATCGCGCGGGCAATTGCCAGACGCTGGCGTTCACCACCCGAAAGCTGCGAACCGCGTTCGCCGACGACCGTGTCGTAACCATTGGCCTTGGCAAGAACGAAGTCGTGGGCTGCGGCAGCCTTGGCTGCGGCATGGACTTCTTCATGCGAGGCGTTTTCACGACCGACGCGGATATTTTCCTCGACGGTACGGTTGAAGAGACCGGCATCCTGAAACACGGTGGCAATCGCATGACGCAGCGAGCGCCGGCTGACAGTGCGCGTATCGACACCGTCGATCAGCACGCGACCAGCAGCCGGATCGAACACACGCTGGAGAATATTGATCAGCGTGGTCTTGCCTGCACCGGTCGGGCCAACGATGGCGACGGTCTGGCCGGGCTTCACCTCGAAGGAAACGTCATAGACGCCCTGACCCGAATTCGGGAATTCAAAGGTGACATTGTCGAAAATGATGTCGCCCTTGACGTTTTCCAGATCGGCCACATTCTGCGGTTCCTGACGGTCGGCAGTCGCATCTTCCATTTCGAAGAATTCTTCGAGCTTGGCGCGTGCCGTCACGGTCTGGTTGATGAAGGCGCTGATCTGGTCGAGACGGCCGATCATCAGCTGTGCGAAGCCGATAAAGGCAATCACGTCGCCAACGCGCATCTGGCCTTTGGTCACGAAATAAGCGCCGAGAACCAGCACGACCACCATAGAAAAGGTCGAAGCCATGCGGTTCAAACCACTGGCGAGTGCCCACCAGTTGAGAACCGGAAACTGTGCCTTTTCCAGATTGCGCGCATAGTCGCGCAGCGCCTGCGTTTCAGAGGCAATGCGATTATAGCTCTGCACGACCGAAACATTGCTGATCGTATCGCTGACATGCTCGAACAGCTTGTGATGGTGCTTTTCGACAGCCATCTGGCCGTCCTTGGTCTTGCGCATGACCAGCTGACCGATCATGACATAGATCACGCCGAGCACGATCAGGACGAGCGACATACGCATGTCCATGTTCATGGCGACCGGAATAAGCGTCGCCAGTGCCACAACCGTGGTCAGGTGCTGACGCATGAATTCAAGCCAGAGCGTGAAGAGCGAGTCCGTTGCGCGGATCAGCGTGTGCAGGGCATTGGACGTGCCGCGTTTCTGATGCCAGGCGAGGGGCATGGTGATCAGGCGCTCATAGGAGTCGATCATCACGCCCAGACGGCGGCGATGCGCAAGCCTATCCGCACCACGCGCCACGAAAACGGCTGCGATGATGTTGAAGACGCCAAGCGCGGCCCACATCGATAGAGGGGAAATGATATCCCCCTTATCCGAGATAGCCTGAATGACCTGACCGAACAGGATCGGTTCGGCCAGCGTAACAAGGGCAACGAGGACACTCGCAACACACATCGATATCGTTGCGGCTTTCTCAACCGCAAGATATTCCATGGCTCGCCAGTATATTTTGAGCAATGACACTTTCGCACTCCCGCTCGTTCTATTTACGGGGCTAAATGGTACGACCCCACTGTTCTATCAATATCTAATGTCGGGAAGAAGTGGCTATTGGGTGTCAGAACCGACCATAAATTAAAAACGTATGTAACTGACTGTGAAGATTCTGGCCTTTTTCGTCCAATATTGGGCGCAAGTGGCCTGAAAGGCGTCAAATCGCAGTTTTCCGGAATTGCACTAGCAATCGGGGAAACTCACGTCTATTGACAGGATTAACAAGTTGGCGCGCGCGGTCGCGCCTCAGAAAGATATTGATCGGGTTTTTCCATGGCAGGCGTTGAACAGAAGATTGTGGATACGAGCGAGGCGGGCATGCGTCTTGATCGCTGGTTCAAGGTTCACTTTCCTGGGCTGGGCTTCGGTCATCTGCAAAAACTGCTGCGTTCCGGTCAGGTTCGCGTCGATGGCGGTCGCGCCAAGGCTGATACGCGTCTTCAGGCGAACCAGATGGTTCGTATTCCGCCGCTCGGCGTCGACGAAAAGGCGTCCGGTCCGGTCACGGCGCGCACCATCCGCAGCCAGCAGGACGGCGACGTTCTTTCGCAAATGCTGATTTATGAAGACCCGAAAGTGTTTGTCTTCAACAAGCCCGCCGGTCTGGCCGTGCAGGGCGGTTCGGGATTGACGCGTCATGTTGACGGCATGCTGGAAGCCTGGCGCAATAAAAGAGGCGAGAAGCCGCGTCTGGTGCACCGCATCGACCGCGATACGTCTGGTGTGCTGGTCGTTGCCCGCACACGTGGCGCTGCACAGGCTTTGACCGCCGCATTTCGCGAGCGTGACACGAAAAAGACCTACTGGGCTCTGGTGAAGGGCGTTCCACGCAAGCGCGAAGACAAGATTTCGACATGGCTGGTCAAGGAACAGACGCCCGATGGCGACAAGATGCGCGTTTGCCAGCACGGTGAGCCGGATTCCGATCATGCGGTTTCCTATTACCGCATCATCGAAAAGGCGGGCAACAATCTGACCTGGCTGGAAATGGAGCCTTATACGGGCCGCACGCACCAGCTTCGCGTCCATGCCGCCTATATCGGTCATCCGATCATCGGCGACCCAAAATATTTCGAAGCCGACCAGAACTGGGAGTTCCCCGGCGGCATTCAGAAGCGTCTGCATCTGCATGCGCGTCGCATCCGCATCCCCAACCCATCGGGTGGTGTGATCGACGTGACCGCACCGTTGCCGCCGCATATGGTGCAGTCGTGGAACCTGCTCGGCTTCGACGAGGACAGTGCGGAAGACTGACAACATAAAGAAGAAGTGAAATGGCAGGGGAAAATGGGGGGACGGCGCAAGGCCGGGCTTCTTTCGATGGGCTGGCCATTGCTCTGGTCATCTTCATCATGTTCAGCTGGGGGCTCAATCAGGTTGCTGTGAAGATCGGCAATCAGGGTTTTAACCCGATGCTGATGGCTTCCGCCCGTTCGGTTTTGGGCGGGATATGCGTGTTTCTCTGGTGTTTCTGGCGGCGCATTCCGCTGTTCAGGAAAGACGGGACTCTGCTGCCCGGCATCCTTGCAGGATTGCTTTTCGGCACTGAGTTTGTGCTGATTTTCATCTCGATGGACCTGACAAATGTCAGCCGCGTGACCCTGATGATGAATGTCATGCCGTTCTGGGTGGCAATCGGCAGTCATTTCCTGCTCGGCGAACGCATGTCTGTCCGTGCCTTTGTCGGCATGTGCGTGGCTTTTCTCGGCGTGTTCATCGTCTTTTCCGACCACGTCAGCCGACCGGGGCCATATGCGTTCTATGGCGATCTTCTGGCGCTCGTTTCAGGTATTCTCTGGGGGCTGACCACACTGGTCATCAAGCGCAGCAAGCTTGCTTATGCCGTTCCGGAGAAAATCCTGCTGTACCAGCTTGTCGTTGCCGCTTTGGTTCCGTTGCCGTTCATCGGCTTCGCCGGTCCGCTCGTTCGCGATCCGAATGTTCTTTCGGTGATCTCGCTGCTGTTTCAGTCCTTCTTCGTGGTTGCATTCACCTATCCGCTCTGGTTCTGGATGGTGAACCGCTATCCGGCCTCGAAACTCTCCAATTTCGCCTTTCTCACGCCGGCCTTTGGCGTATTGCTAAGCGGCATCGTTCTGGGTGAAGCATTGAGCTGGAAGATATTCGCAGCCATGGTCCTGATTGGCCTCGGCCTGATCATAATCAATCGACCGGCAAAGGCGGCAACAGCACGATGAAACTCGTTCTTTTCGATTGCGACGGCACTCTGGTGGATAGCGGTGACTTCATTCATCGCTGCATGGCGGAAAGCTTTGCCGATGCAGGGCTGACGCCGCCACAGCAGGCCGAGACGCATTCGATCATCGGCCTGTCGCTTCCTTTGGCCATAGCGCAGTTGCTGGGGCGCGAACCGGACGAGCAAGTCGACTGGCTGACGCAGCGCTATAAAGAAAATTTCATTCGCCTGCGACAGGCGCCGGATTTTGAGGAACCGCTTTATGATGGCATTCTGCCGCTTCTGACGGAACTTGGGGAGCGGGATGATCTGCTTTTGGGGATCGTTACGGGCAAGTCGCGTCGCGGCGTTCATGCGGTGTTCGAACGCCACGGCATTGGGAAGCATTTTCTGGTCATTCGCACGGCGGACGACTGCCCGTCCAAGCCCCATCCGGCGATGGTGCTTGAATCCTGCGCGGAAATGGGGATAGAACCCGACCGAACCATTGTTATCGGCGATGCGATCTACGATATGCAGATGGCCCGCTCGGCTGGCGCTTTGGCGGCAGGCGTGTCATGGGGCTATCATGACCGACAGGCGCTTGTCGAAGCCGGTGCACAGCACATATTGAGCACGCCGCACGACCTTCATCCGCTGCTGAAAGCAATGGATACGCTTTAAAAATTGGAAAGACCCATGCGTGATACTTTGAGCGATCTTGAAGCTGGTAAGCAGCTTTCCGACGAGAATCCCATCATTCGGGCCCAGAAGCTGATGCAGGCGCAGCTGCCGAAACGCTTTTATGAGCGGGTGGATGTCGCCGAAGTCGATGGTGGCTTTGCGGTTCATCTTGATGGTCGCCCCGTGAAGACGCCCGCGCGCAGCCTTCTGCTACTGCCGACGGTTGCTGCAGCAGAAATCGTCGCTGAAGAGTTTCGCGCGCAGGAAAAGGTCATCGATCCGGGCAAAATGCCTGCCACCCGGCTTGTGAACACCGCCATTGACGGTATTGCACAAGACCCGCAGGCGGTGCTTGAGGATGTGTTACGTTTCGCAGGCACGGACTTGCTGTGCTATCGCGCCGACGCACCACAGGAACTCGTTTCCCGCCAGACAGCGCGTTGGGACCCACTGATCGACTGGGCGGAAACACTTGGCGCCCGTTTTGCGCTCGCCGAAGGTGTCATGCATGTCGAGCAGCCGCGTGAGGCGATCACGGCATTTGGCATTCATCTGTCTGCTTTCAACGATCCGATTGCGCTCGCCTCGCTTCACACGATGACGACCCTGACCGGTTCGGCCATCATTGCGCTGGCTATTGCCAAGGACGAAGTGTCCGCCGAAGACGGCTGGTCGCTGGCGCATATTGATGAAGACTGGACGACTGAGCAGTGGGGCGAAGACGCCGAAGCTGCGGCGCGGCGTAAGGCACGCGAAGTCGAAATGATGATCGCGGCGCGTATACTCAAGGCGCTCTGAACCCATTTCTTAGATAGCTTATCCAAAGCACTGATAACAAAAAGAAAACCCGGCCATGAATCCGGGTTTTCTTTCGCGCGTTTTTAAAAACGCGTCGTTCCCCTCGGTAACTCTTGGAGTTGCGGGAGCGCAAGCGCCCCCGCTTACCCATGGATTAGACCGAGTAGTACATGTCGAATTCGACCGGATGCGGGGTCATTTCGAAACGCATCACTTCGGCCATCTTCAGCTCGATGAACGAGTCGATCTGGTCGTCGGTGAACACGCCACCGGCCTTCAGGAATTCGCGATCCTTGTCGAGCGACTGGAGCGCTTCACGAAGCGAGCCGCAAACGGTCGGGATCTTCTTGAGTTCCTTTGCAGGCAGGTCGTACAGATCCTTGTCCATGGCCTGGCCAGGATGGATCTTGTTCTTGATGCCGTCGAGGCCAGCCATCAGCAGGGATGCGAAGGCGAGATACGGGTTGGCAGCCGGATCCGGGAAGCGAACTTCAAGGCGCTTCGACTTCGGCGAGGAGCCGAAAGGAATACGGCAGGAAGCCGAACGGTTGCGTGCCGAGTAGGCCAGCAGAACCGGAGCTTCATAGCCCGGAACCAGACGCTTGTAGGAGTTGGTCGACGGGTTGGTGAATGCGTTCACAGCCTTGGCGTGCTTGATGACGCCGCCGATGAAGAACAGGCAGTTTTCCGACAGACCGGCATATTCATTGCCAGCAAAGGTCGGCTTGCCGTCTTTCCAGATCGAGAAGTGAACGTGCATGCCCGAGCCGTTATCGCCGAAAATCGGCTTTGGCATGAAGGTTGCGGTCTTGCCATAGGCATTGGCAACCTGATGCACGACATACTTGTAGATCTGCATCTTGTCGGCGTTGCGAACGAGCGAGTCGAACTTGACGCCGAGTTCGTGCTGAGCCGATGCCACTTCGTGGTGATGCTTTTCAACCGTTACGCCCATTTCCGTCAGAACGGTGAGCATTTCGGAACGCATGTCCTGGCAGCTGTCGATCGGCGGAACCGGGAAATAGCCGCCCTTGACGCGCGGACGGTGACCGAGGTTGCCGGTTTCATAGTCGGTGTCGTCGTTGGACGGCAGTTCGGTCGAGTCGAGCTTGAAGCCCGTATTGTACGGGTCAGCCTTGTACTTCACGTCGTCGAAGACGAAGAATTCGGCTTCCGGGCCGACATAGACCGTGTCGCCGATACCGAGCGACTTCATGTAGGCTTCCGCCTTTTTTGCGGTCGTGCGCGGATCGCGGCTGTAGGCTTCGCCCGAGATCGGCTCGAGAATGTCGCAAAGAATGACCAGCGTGGACTGGGCGAAGAACGGGTCGATATGAGCCGTCGTCGGATCGGGCATCAGAACCATGTCGGATTCGTTGATGGCCTTCCAGCCGGCGATCGACGAGCCGTCGAACATGACACCGTCAACGAACATTTCTTCGTCAACAAGGCCGATATCCATCGTGACGTGCTGGAGCTTGCCCTTCGGGTCGGTGAAGCGAAGGTCCACAAACTTGATGTCGTTGTCTTTGATCTGTTTCAGAATATCGTTGGCGGTCGTCATTTTAATTCCCTGTTTGCACGACGAAGGATAGGTAGGCTGATGTCAATCAGATGGCGTCCACGCCGGATTCACCGGTGCGGATGCGAATGACTTCTTCAATGTTGGAGACGAAAATCTTGCCGTCGCCGATGCGGCCCGTCTGGGCTGCCTTGCGGATGGCTTCAATCGCGTTGTCGACGGTTTCATCCGCTACAATGACTTCGACTTTCACCTTGGGAAGAAAGTCGACGACATATTCGGCGCCGCGGTAAAGCTCGGTATGACCTTTCTGTCGTCCAAAGCCCTTGGCTTCGATGACAGTAATACCCTGCAAGCCGACTTCCTGAAGGGCTTCCTTCACTTCATCGAGTTTGAAGGGCTTAATAATGGCTTCGATCTTTTTCATCAGAGAATGGTCTCCGCTTTTCTTCAGAAATGAGCGTTGTGCCCGTTTCACTGTAGGAGAAGCATGAAGCGTGCCAGTTTCAAAAACTTAGGCAAAATTTTCTCTTCTCTTCCATTTCCTTAGCAGAGTGGCACTAAAGGCGGCACCTTTGCAAGGCGGTGCCTATCGCTGGGGTGTGGAAGAGTGATCCCGATACCGAATGTATGATTAAAAAGTAATCAATTTGCGACAAATATAGGCTCTCTTGCACAAAGCCCAGTGGCGCGTGTTTAATCACCGCAAAATCCGTCTTACGAAACAGGTGCGTGATGTTGGAATTGCTTTCGCCCGATGAAATGGCCGCAGCGGACCGCTGGACCATGGATAATGGCGTGCGAGACGGCTTTTCCCTGATGTTGGCGGCCGGACGGGCCGTTGCGGATGTCGCACGGCGCATGTTCGCGAACAAGGGACCGGTCGCGGTTTTGTGCGGACCGGGCAATAATGGCGGTGACGGTTATGTCGCAGCACAATATCTTCTGGAAGCGGGTTTCGAAGTGGTCTGCTTTAGCGTGGCACCGCCGCGAAAGGGCACCGATGCGCTTCGCGCTTCGCTGTTTCACAAGGGCGAGGTGCGCAACATCAACGAATTTTCACCCGCGAGTTTTACGGGCGTCATTGACGCCATTTATGGCGCGGGACTGACGCGCGATATTCAAGGCGCAGAAGGCGTGGCCATCGACGCCATCAACGCATCAGACATTCCGGTTGTCGCCGTCGATCTGCCAAGCGGTGTGTCGGGCGCCAGCGGGCAGATACTGGGCGTGGCCGTCAAGGCGCGGGCGACGGTGACATTCTTCCGCAAGAAACCCGGCCATTTGTTGCAGCCGGGCAGGGCCTTATGCGGTGTTCTTCATGTCGCGGATATTGGCATTCCGGATCGCGTTCTGGACACTATTCATCCGCAGGCGCGTGAAAATGCTCCCGGATTGTGGATTGAGGACCTGCCTGTCCTGAACGTCAACGCCCATAAATATAGCCGCGGCCATGCCGCGGTCTTTTCCGGCGGAATGCACGCTACAGGGGCGGCGCGATTATCCGCACTTGCCGCTGCAAGAAGCGGCGCAGGAGCCGTAACGCTGTTATCGCCGCCGGACGCTGTGGCCATCAATGCGGCCCATGTCACCAGCATTATGGTGCGCGAGACCCGCAGCGCCAAGGATGTGCGGGATTTCGTCGCTGATCGAAAAGTTGCGGCAGTTGTGCTCGGCCCCGGCTATGGAAATGCGGTTTTTGCGCGCGAGCACGCCCTGATGTTGGCAGGTGGTTCGGCATCGGCATTTTCCGCACTTCAGGGGCTTGTGCTTGATGCCGATGGCATAACGGCCTTCGAAAAGAACCCGCGTGAACTGTTTGAGGCCAGAAAAGACGCAAAGACCGCACTCGTTCTGACACCTCACGAAGGGGAATTCCGTCGGCTCTTCCCAGATGTCGCCAGTGAGGATGCGTCAAAGCTCGACAAGGCGCGCAAGGCTGCTGCCCTTGCCAATGCTGTGGTGATCTATAAGGGGGCGGATACGGTCATCGCCGCACCGGATGGTCGCGCCGCGATCAATGCGAATGGAACGCCATTTCTAGCGACTGCGGGGTCTGGCGATGTTCTGGCAGGCATTGTGGGCGGATTGCTGGCGCAGGGAATGCCGCCCTTTGAAGCAGCCAGTGCTGCTGTCTGGGCGCATGCCGATGCCGGTCGGCGTTTTGGTCACGGATTGATTGCCGAAGACCTGCCCGGTTTGCTTCCAGCCGTCTGGTCGGCTCTGGTGGGGTCAACCCGAAACTAAAAGCTATCGGTGACGGGAGCCGCCTTGGCCGGTGCCGACATCGATGATGATATCGCCAGAGACAGACACATCGGTGTTGCCGACGCGAAAGTTCTTCCAGTTTCCCTTCGGAGCCTGATCCGGTTCCGGGGCGGGCGGCGGAGCCGAGACAAGCGGCTTTTGTGCTTCAACGCCCGGAAGCCCGGGCGCAGTTTTTTCCTGAGCGAAAGCGCCCGCTGCCAAAACAGTTGAAAAAGCCAGCGTAACAAACTGAAAAACTGTATTTTTCACCGTTCACTATCCTTTCAGACTGGGTCGGAGACCGCATCTATCAGCTGTTCAGCCATTTCGAGGGTGAATTCGTCATAATGCGAAATCACGCGGCTCGGCTCGTAATGCTGGACCGGAAGGTCGGTATAGCCGAAATCGACGGCTACTACCGGAATACCCGCAGCCTTGGCGGTATCAATATCCGTGCGGCTATCGCCGACCATAAGCGCGCGATCCCGATTGCCGCCGGCGCGGGCAATGGTGTCCGTCAGGTGGCGTGGGTCGGGTTTGCGCCAGGCGAATGTGTCTGCGCCACAAATGGCGGCAAAGCGCGAGGCTTCGCCCATCGACGTCAACAGCTTCACCGAGAGAGATTCGAACTTGTTCGTGCAGACAGCCAGTTCGAAGCCGTGTGCCTGAAACCGGTCGAGCGCTTCCAGTACGCCGGGGAAGAAGATGGAATGTCCGGGCATATTGTCCGCGTAATGCTCGCGGAACTCCTCCACCAGACGGTCGAGACGTGTCTCGTCGATCTGGGTTTGCTGGGCAGCAAAAGCGCGTTCGATCATTGTGCGTCCGCCCTGACCGACAAAGCGGCGCAAGGCCGTGCGATCAGCCGCCTTGAGGCCGGAAATCGACAGGCAGTGATTGAGGCTGTCGAGAAGGTCCGGCGCGGTATCGACGAGCGTGCCGTCGAGATCGAAAACGATGATGGGCTTGGCACTGGCAACGGACATAATGGGTCTTTCGCATAGATGGGGTCTGGCATACGTAACCGATAGCGCACGGTGGCTCAAGGGTAGGTTCTTTAGTCGCGCAGATGTGAAATTCTGCGTCATATTTAAATAGATGCTTTGTTGTGATGCCCACGCGTGCTAGAGGCGAACCGAATTGGGACGAGAATCCGCCGGGTCAACCCGGAGGATATGCTAGGATTTCTTTCATGGACGAAGCACGCAAGCTGAAGATCGCCGCCGCAGCCGAGGCACTGACGCATGTCAAGGACGGTATGCGTCTTGGCATCGGCACCGGCTCCACGGCAGAAGAATTCGTGCGTCTGCTGGCCGAAAAAGTGCAGGGCGGTTTCAAGATCATCGGTGTGCCGACATCCGAACGCACCGCCAGCCTGTGTCAGGAACTGGGTGTTCCCCTCACAACACTGGAAGAAACCCCGCATCTCGATCTGACCATTGACGGCGCTGACGAAGTCAATGGCGAGCTTTCGCTCATCAAGGGCGGCGGCGGTGCGTTGCTGCGCGAGAAGATCGTAGCCGCAGCCTCTGACGCCATGATCGTCATTGCAGACCAGTCGAAAGTTGTGGAAACGCTCGGTCGTTTTCCGCTTCCCATCGAGGTCAATCGCTTCGGTCTCGGCGCAACGATGCGCGCAATCGAGGCGGCAGCCGCGAAATGCGGCCTTGCAGGCCCGCTGAACCTGCGTTTAAAAGATGGTTCGCCTTTTGTAACAGATGGTGGACACTACATCGTCGATGCATCTTTTGGCCGCATTCCCGAGCCAAAGACACTCTCTGACGCTCTCTTCGCCATTCCTGGCGTTGTCGAGCATGGACTTTTCATCGGGCTGGCGCGTGCGGCAGTAATTGCCGGAACCGACGGCATTCGAACCCTGAACCGGTCTTGAACTGCCAGTGCTACAGCTGGTGTTGAACTGATTGAACGGAGTATTGAGCATATGATCCCGGTAACTGGCTTTCGTCGTCTGATTGCACCGCTTTCCGTATTCGCCCTGATGGCCGGCGTTCATGCGGCTTCGGCGCAGGAAATCACTGATGCCCATCTGCAGGCTGCCCGCGAAGCGATCTCCGCGATCCACGCAACCGAGCAGTTCGACGAAATTCTGCCGAACGCAGCCCGTGCGCTCAAGGGCGAGCTGATCCAGAAGGATCCAAACCTCGAAGGTCTGATCACCAAGACCGTCGATGAAAAGGCTCTGGCTCTGGCTTCCCGCCGTTCGGACCTCGAAACCGAATCCGCCCGCGCTTATGCAAAGGCATTTTCCGAAGAGGAACTGAAGGCAATCTCGACCTTCTACACCTCGCCAGCTGGCAAGAAGCTCCTGTCGGAAGGCCCGATCGTGACCCGCGAAGTCGTGAAGGCTGCCAATGTCTGGCAGAATGGCGTTGCTCGTGACCTCGCTCGCGACGTTGCTGAAGTTCTGGCCGCTCAGGCCGGTTCGAGCGCCGCTCAGCCGACGGACCAGCCTGCTCAGCAGTAATTTGCGAACAGCATAAGAAAAATTGAAAGCCCGGCGACTTGGCCGGGCTTTTTCTTTTGCTTACATATCACCCGAATCTGTTGTTGATGCAGAATCCCGCCGGAAAAGCCTCGGGCGTTCGGGCGTGTGATTCAAAAGGAGAATTCCCATGGCCAGCTACGACTACGACCTCTTTGTTATCGGCGGCGGTTCCGGCGGTGTGCGTGCAGGCCGTCTGGCAGGTGCCATGGGGAAAAAGGTCGGTCTGGCGGAAGAGTATCGCATGGGCGGCACTTGCGTCATTCGTGGCTGTGTGCCGAAAAAGCTGTTTGTCTATGCCTCGCAGTTTCCTGAACATTTCGAGGATGCCGTTGGCTACGGCTGGACCGTGGGCGAGAGCAGCTTCGACTGGAAGAAGCTTATCGATGCCAAGGACAAGGAAATTGACCGTCTGGAAGGTCTCTACCGGAAGGGACTGGAAAACTCGAAGGTCGAAATTTTCGCAAGTCGCGCGGTGCTCGTCGATGAGCACACGGTCGAGCTGAAGGCCGATGGGCGTCGGATCACGGCCGAGCATATTCTGGTTGCCACCGGTGGTCGGCCGAACCCGCATGAGGCACTACCCGGTCACGAGCTTTGCATCAGCTCCAACGAAGCCTTCCATCTGGAAGAATTGCCCAAGGCGATTGTCATCGCGGGCGGCGGCTATATCGCGGTCGAGTTCGCCAATATCTTCCATGGTCTCGGTGTGGACACCACGCTTGTCTATCGGGGCAAGGAAATCCTGAACGGTTTTGACGGCGATGTGCGCCATCTGTTGCATGAAACCATGGCTGCCAAGGGCATTCGCATCATTTGTGAGGCAGTGTTCGAAAACGTCGCGAAGCAGGCAAACGGTCTGTTGTCGATCACGCTGTCCAACGGCGAAACGCTTGAAGCCGGGCAGGCGATGCTTGCGCTTGGCCGCATGCCCAATACGGACGGTCTCGGCCTTGAGGCTGCTGGCGTGAAGCTCGACAAGCTTGGCGCAATCGAGGTGGATGATTATTCGCGCACCAGCACCGCCAATATCTGGGCGGTCGGCGATGTCACCAACCGCGTGCAGCTGACGCCTGTGGCCATTCACGAGGCAATGTGCTTCCTCGAAACGGTGTTCAAGGACAATCCGACCAAGCCGGATCATGAGCTGATTGCAACCGCTGTCTTTTCCCAACCGGAAATTGGCACTGTCGGTTTGAGCGAAGAGCAGGCTGCGAAGAAATATCCGGAAGTTGAAGTCTATCGCGCGCTGTTCCGCCCGATGAAGAACACGCTTTCGGGCCGCAACGAAAAGATGCTGATGAAAATCGTCGTCGATGCGAAGAGCCGCAGGGTTCTGGGCACCCATATTATGGGGCCGGACGCCGGTGAAATGGCGCAGATTCTGGGCATCTCTCTCAAGGCGGGAGCGACCAAGGACGATTTCGACCGCACCATGGCTGTGCATCCAACTGCAGCCGAAGAACTGGTCACCATGTACAAGCCAAGTTATCGCGTCGTAAACGGCGAAAAGGTCGACGGCTGATCCTTTCGCCGCAGGCGAATATCCTTAACGAATATTACTGGCATTAAACCCGCACGTGCATTATATCAGCGCGACCCACGCACGCCGGGGTTTAGATATGAGGCTGGCATCTTCTTCAGGTGCAAGCCTCATGTTCGGGAATTCCGGCTTTCGTGTAAGGAGGATATAATCCGAGGATTATCGAGCGGATAACGCAAAACAGGTGCTCTAATGACGAAGAACTGGACCCCGCATTCCTGGAGAAACAAACCGATCAAGCAAGTGCCGTTTTATCCGGACGCACAGGCTTTGAACGACGTTGAGGCCCGTCTTCGCACCTATCCGCCATTGGTTTTTGCAGGCGAGGCGCGCAAGCTCAAGCAACAGCTGGCCGCAGTGGCGGAAGGCAAGGCATTTCTGCTTCAGGGCGGCGATTGCGCTGAGAGCTTCGCTGAACATGGCGCGGATAATATCCGCGACTTCTTCCGCGTGTTCCTGCAAATGGCCGTCGTACTTACCTTCGGCGCTTCCAAGCCGGTGGTGAAGGTTGGCCGTATTGCCGGTCAGTTCGCCAAGCCGCGTTCGTCGGATATGGAAACGAAGGATGGCATTGAGCTGCCGTCCTACCGTGGCGATATCATCAACGGCATCGATTTCGATGAATCCTCGCGCACGCCCGATCCACAGCGCCAGGACATGGCTTATCGCCAGTCGGCCGCGACGCTCAACCTGCTGCGTGCTTTCGCGCAGGGCGGCTATGCCAATCTGGAAAACGTGCACCAGTGGATGCTCGGCTTCGTTGGCAAGAGCCCGCAGGCTGAACGTTACACCGCTCTGGCGCAGCGCATTTCCGAAACGATGCACTTCATGCGCGCTATCGGCATCACTTCCGACAGCAACCATTCGCTGCGCGAGACGGATTTCTACACCAGCCATGAAGCACTGCTTCTCGGCTATGAAGAAGCGCTGACCCGCGTCGATTCTACGTCGGGTGACTGGTACGGCACGTCCGGTCATATGATCTGGATCGGTGATCGCACGCGTCAGGCTGACCATGCGCATATCGAATACTGCCGTGGCATCAAGAACCCGCTCGGTCTCAAGTGTGGCCCGTCCTTGCAGCCGGATGACCTCATCCGCCTGATCGATCTGCTCAACCCGGAAAACGAAGCTGGTCGTCTGACGCTCATTGCTCGTTTCGGTTACGACAAGGTGGGCGATCACCTGCCGCAGCTCATCCGCGCTGTCGAGAAGGAAGGCCGCAAGGTTGTCTGGTCCTGCGATCCGATGCACGGCAACACCATTACCGCTGGCGGTTACAAGACGCGTCCGTTCGACCGTATCCTCAAGGAAGTGGAATCCTTCTTCGCGATCCATCGCGCCGAAGGCACACATCCGGGTGGTATCCATGTCGAAATGACCGGCAAGAACGTTACGGAATGCACGGGCGGCGCCCGCGCCATTTCCGCAGACGATCTTCAGGACCGCTACCACACGCATTGTGATCCGCGTCTCAATGCCGATCAGGCATTGGAACTGGCGTTCCTGCTGGCCGAGCTTCTGAAGAAGGAGCGCGATGCAGGAGCTGACAAGCAGGTCGCTAGCGCCTGAGCAGTTCTTAAATAGCTATCGTTACGCAGGGCGGAGGTTTCGATCTCCGCCCTGTTGCTTTTGAGGCAAAGTTCTCTAAAGCATTCTCGGGCAACAGCGCGAAATCATGACCAGTGTCTTTTGGGGGTATTTATGCAGCGCATTTTTCTGGCTTTCCTGAACTCGATGCGGGCACTGAAATACCTCGCGGGCAATGAAAAGGCTGTGCAACAGGAACTGGTACTGTTCCTGATCTCGTTGCCAGTCGCATTCTTCCTCGCGCCGACATGGCTTGCCTTCCTGCTGATGACCGGCTCGATCCTGTTTTTGATGATGGTCGAAATTCTGAATACGGGTATCGAGGCCACATGCGATGCGGTTTCGCTTGATTTTCACAAGGAAATCCAGATCGCCAAGGATTGCGGCTCCTTGGCTGTGCTGATTGCAATTATATTTGTCGTTGCAACCTGGGGCTATGTGCTGATTTCGTCTTTCTATTATTAAAATAAATACAGTACTATTCGAAATGGAGAGTGTGCGAATAGTTTCTTCATTGTTGGTATTTCGTAAATTTTACTGATTGATATCTTCTCTTGGAAATGAATCACGGAGAGGAAAATGATCAGAATAATTTATCTGTTTTTATTGTTGATATTCATAATGTCGGCTGGGCTCTATTTTGTTGACGCCAACGCCGCCGATGCTTCGCCTTCGGAAACGAATGGGCATCATTGTGATAGTTATGAAAATCTGGCGGATTATATTCATTGTCTTCCTACAACACCGAATGCGGACGGGAAGTGATTTACAGCAGGTCGCGAAGTTGGCGCATGTCGATCTTCGGGGGGGTGAGAATAATTCAGGTCATTCTCGTCAGTAATCTAAGCCAATCTCCGAGGGGATGCAGAGCCGCTCATTGCATCCCTTCCACTCCCACGCTAAATCTCAGACAGAAATAGTGTTGGTGAGAATCTCATTATGCTTCGTATTGCAGTCGCGCAGCTCAATCCCGTCATGGGCGATATCGCCGGAAATCTTGTCAAAGCTCGCGCCGCTCGTGCACAAGCTGCCGAGATGAAGGCTGATCTCATCCTGTTCACAGAGCTGTTCATTGCCGGTTATCCTCCTGAGGATCTGGTGTTGAAGCCATCCTTCGTCGCAGCCTGCGAGCATGCAGTTCGCGAACTCGCCGCCGATACGGCGGATGGTGGACCGGGCGTCATCATCGGAACGCCTTTGCGGCGCGAAAGCGGTTTGCACAATTCGGTCATGGTGCTGGATGGCGGTGAGGTGATTGCCGAGCGGTTCAAGGTCGATCTGCCGAATTACGGCGAGTTTGACGAAAAACGCGTTTTCGAGGCTGGCCCGCTGCTTGGCCCGGTCAATTTCCGGGGCGTGCGCATCGGCATCCCGATCTGCGAGGATATCTGGGGTGAACTTGGCGTTTCGGAAACGCTTGCCGAAAGTGGTGCTGAATTCCTTCTCGTGCCCAATGGTTCTCCCTATCATCGTTCCAAGCTGGACTTGCGCTATCAGGTCGTTCTGAAGCAGGTGCTGCTGGCAGAATTGCCGATGCTCTATGTCAATCAGGTTGGCGGTCAGGACGAGCTTGTCTTCGACGGTGCGTCATTCGCTTTCAATCCGGGCAACAATTTCGCGTGCCTGCAAATGCCGCAATTTGCCGAGCAGATTGCCTTGACCATCTGGCGGCGTGACGGTGACACATGGCGTTGTGAAGAGGGTGAGAAGGCCACACTTCCAGAAGGGTTGGAGACGGACTATTCCGCCTGTGTGCTGGGTCTGCGTGATTATGTGAACAAGAACGGTTTCAAGGACGTCGTTCTTGGTCTTTCGGGCGGTATCGACTCGGCAATCTGCGCTGCCATGGGCGTTGACGCATTGGGGCCGGAGCGCGTGCGCTGCATCATGTTGCCATATCGCTATACGTCGGATGAATCCCTGAAAGACGCAGCCGATTGCGCCAAGGCGCTTGGCGTGCGTTACGATATCGTGCCGATCGCCGAGCCGGTTGAAGGCTTCATGAGCACGCTCCAGCCACTCTTTGCTGGAACCAATAGCGGCGTGACTGAAGAAAACCTGCAAAGCCGTGCGCGTGGCACGATCCTGATGGCGGTGTCGAACAAGTTCGGCTCCATGGTCGTCACGACCGGCAACAAGTCGGAAATGTCGGTTGGCTACGCAACGCTTTATGGCGATATGAATGGCGGCTTCAATCCGATCAAGGACGTGTACAAAATGCAGGTCTATGCGATGTCGGAATGGCGCAACAGCCATGTTCCGCAAGGTTCGCTCGGACCGACAGGCGCGGTGATCCCCGAGAACATCATCTCCAAGGCACCGTCCGCCGAATTGCGTGAGAACCAGACCGATCAGGACAGCTTGCCGCCATATCCGGTGCTCGACGATATTCTGGAATGTCTGGTCGAAAACGAAATGAGCAATGCTGATATCGTTGCACGCGGTCATCCGGTTGAAACCGTGCAACGGATCGAACATCTGCTCTATCTGGCTGAATACAAGCGCCGGCAATCTGCGCCGGGTGTAAAGATTACCAGGAAGAATTTTGGACGCGATCGCCGTTATCCCATAACGAACCGCTTCCGCGACCGCTGAACATACTGACTGAAAGCCTTTGAAATGACTGTAACTGTGCGTTTCGCTCCGTCGCCGACGGGCTATATTCATATCGGCAACACGCGCACTGCGCTGTCCAACTGGCTTTTTGCCAAGAAAAACGGCGGCAGGTTCATCCTGCGCTATGACGATACGGATGTTGAACGGTCGCGTGTGGAATATGCCGAGGCCATCGCAGTCGATCTCGACTGGCTGGGCGTGAAACCGGACCGCGTCGAATATCAGTCGAAGCGTTTTGATGTTTATGCCCGCGCAGTGGAAAAGCTGAAGGCCGCAGGCCTGCTTTATGCCTGCTATGAAACCGCTGACGAACTGGAACGCCGCCGCAAGCTGCGCTTGGCGCGCCGCCTGCCGCCGGTTTATGGCCGCGAGGCGCTGAAGCTCACCGATGCGGAAAAGGCCGCTTTCGAGGCGGAAGGCCGCAAGCCGCATTGGCGTTTCCTGCTACCGAATTTCGAGAGCGACCCGTTCGCAACACAGCGCACCGAAGTTCACTGGGACGATCTGGTGCGTGGGTCTCAGGTTGTTGATCTGGCGTCCATGTCGGACCCCGTGCTGGTGCGTGAAGATGGCACCTATCTCTATACGCTGCCTTCGGTCGTGGATGATATCGATCTTGGTGTCAGCCATATTATCCGTGGCGACGACCATGTGACGAATACGGGTGTGCAGATTGCAATCTTCCGCGCGCTCGGCGCTGAGCCGCCGGTGTTCGGACACCATAATCTGCTGACAACCACGACCGGCGAAGGGCTTTCAAAGCGCACGGGCGCGCTTTCGGTCGGATCACTGCGCGAAAACGGCTACGAGCCGATGGCGGTTGCTTCGCTGGCTATTCTGATCGGCACGTCGGAAAACGTCGCCGCCGCGCCAACCATGGATGCGCTGGCAGAACGTTTTGATCTGGCGTCAATTTCGAAATCGTCTGCCAAGTTCGATCCGGCAGAACTGGACACGCTCAATCGCGCATTGCTGCATGAAATGTCTTTTGCAGACGCCAAGCCGCGGTTCTCAGCACTTGGCATTGAAGGCGAGAAGGCCGAGCCATTCTGGCTCGCCGTGCGCGGTAATCTGGATCGTTTCGGTGATGTGCAGCATTGGTGGCAGATCGTGACCGGTGACCTGCCGGACGCGCCGGAACTGTCGGATGAAGATCGCGAATTCGCGCGCGCCGCGTTCACGCTTTTGCCAGCAGGCCCTTGGGATCAGCAGACCTGGAAGATGTGGACGGATGCGGTCAAGTTGGAAACGGGACGCAAGGGTAAGGGGCTCTTCATGCCGTTGCGTCTGGCGCTGACCGGACAGGCTCACGGGCCAGAACTGGCCGACCTTCTGGTGTTGATGGGCCCGGAAAAGGCGCAAAGCCGACAGCCTTGATCGGATCGTTTCCGATAGGAAATAAAAAAGCCGGCACAGTGGATACTGTGCCGGCTTTTTTGTTTTGGAAGATGCTTACTTGCGGAGCTTTCCCTTGCGGGCAGGCGCTTCGCCTGCGCGCTGCAACGCTTCCACAACCGACAGAGCGGTCATGTTGACGACACCGCGCGATGTCACCGAAGGCGTCAGAATATGCGCAGGGCGTGCTGCACCGAGCAGGATCGGGCCGACATGCAGCGCGTCTGTGACGGTCTTGACGACGTTGAGCGTGATATTCGCTGCATCGAGGTTCGGGAAAACCAGAAGATTGGCTTCACCCTTGAGGCGCGAATTCGGGAACACGCGGTCACGCAGCGCCTGAGACAGCGCTGAGTCACCATGCATTTCGCCGTCGGATTCGAGGTCTGGAGCCTTTTCCGCGAGAATAGCGGCAGCCTGACGCATCTTTTCCGCACTGGCGCTTTCCTTCGAACCGAAATTCGAATGCGAAACGAGAGCAGCCTTCGGCACAATGCCGAAGCGGTCGATTTCCTTGGCGGCGAGAATTGCCATTTCGGCAAGCTCGTTGGCATTCGGATCGACATTCACATAGGTGTCGGTCAGGAACAGCGCGCCGCGCTGCGAAATCAGCAGGCTGAGTGCGGAGTAATCGCGGATACCCGGCACAATGCCGATGATCTGGCGCACAACGCGCAAATGGCGTTCGAAACGGCCTTCAAGACCGCAGATCATCGCATCCGCTTCGTCACGCATTACTGCGAGTGCCGCAATAGCGGTCGAATTGGTGCGCACGATGGTGCGGGCAGCTTCCGGCGTGACGCCCTGACGACCCGTATAAGACAGGTACAGGTCGACATAGTCGCGGTAGCGTGGATCGTCTTCAGGGTTGATCAGTTCGAAATCGACGCCTTGACGGATTTTCAGGCCATAGCGGCGCAGACGCGTTTCAACAACCTGCGGACGACCGACGAGGATTGGCGCGGCGATACGTTCTTCGATCACCACCTGCGCGGCGCGCAGCACGCGCTCATCTTCACCATCGGCATAGATGACGCGCTTCGGCTTGTCTTGCGAACGGGCCGCAGCGAAAACCGGCTTCATGATGAGGCCCGAGCGGAACACGAAGCGGTTCAGCCTGTCGAGATAGGCTTCCATGTCTTCGATCGGGCGCGTGGCGACACCGGTTTCCATCGCAGCCTTGGCGACAGCCGGAGCAATGCGCAGGATCAGGCGCTGATCGAAAGGCGACGGAATGATGTAGTCCGGGCCGAAGGTCGGTGTATCGCCGGAATAGGCTTTGGCAGCGACATCGGAAGGTTCTTCACGTGCAAGCGACGCAATGGCGCGCACTGCGGCAAGCTTCATCTCTTCATTGATCGCGGTTGCGCCGACATCAAGCGCGCCGCGGAAGATGTATGGGAAGCAAAGAACGTTGTTGACCTGGTTGGGATAGTCGGACCGACCGGTGCAGATCATGGCGTCGGCGCGCGCAGCGCGCGCTTCTTCCGGCATGATTTCCGGCTTTGGATTGGCCAGCGCCATGATCAGCGGCTTTTCAGCCATCTGATTGAGCAGTTCCGGCTTCAAAACGCCCGCGGCTGAAAGGCCGAGGAACACATCCGCGCCGCCGATGACATCGGCCAGGGTGCGTGCGTCGGTCTTCTGCGCATAGATTTCTTTCCAGCGGTCCATCAGCGTGTTGCGGCCTTCATAGACCACGCCTTCCAGATCGCAGACCCAGATGTTTTCGCGCTTGGCGCCGAGATTGACGAGAAGATTGAGGCAGGCGAGAGCCGCCGCACCGGCACCGGAGGTGACGATCTTGGCGTCTTCAATCTGCTTGCCAGCAAGCTCCAGACCGTTCAGCACTGCGGCGGCTACGATGATCGCCGTACCATGCTGATCGTCATGGAAAACCGGAATATTCATCTTGGCGCGAAGCTGTTCTTCAACTTCGAAACATTCCGGCGCCTTGATATCTTCCAGATTGATGCCGCCGAAGGTCGGCTCAAGAGCGGAAACCACGTCGACGACACGGTTGATTTCAAGCGCGTCGATTTCGATGTCGAAAACATCGATATCGGCGAATTTCTTGAACAGGACCGCCTTGCCCTCCATGACCGGCTTCGATGCGAGCGCGCCGATATTGCCGAGGCCGAGAACAGCCGTACCGTTCGAAACCACCGCCACGAGATTGCCGCGCGCCGTATATTCGGCGGCGGTTGCCGGGTCTTCCTGAATGGCGAGGCAGGGAGCGGCAACGCCCGGCGAATAAGCGAGCGCAAGGTCACGCTGGTTTCCGAGCGGCTTGGTTGACTGGATTTCCAGCTTTCCGGGCTTCGGATATCGATGGAAAAACAGAGCTGCTTCATCGAAGTCCGAACGCGTCGGCGTGGAAGGAGTTTTCTTGGTCATAGTCGCATCGCTTTCCATTTTTCCGCACCGCCGGGATGATGAACGGCGCGTGGAGGGTGCAATTACATGCACACCGAGCCTTTAAACACGTGGGTCGGGCATTCTGGTTTTAACTTAAACTCTCACGTCCCATTAGGCCCGTTTTGGAGAATGAGTTTATCTGTAATGTAATGGCCGCGTCAGAAGGCACTCTGATAAGCACCGCCGTCAATAACGAGATTCTGCCCCGTTATATAGCCTGCATGCTGTGAGCAGAGAAAGGCGCAAGCTTTTCCGAACTCTTCTGGCTGGCCAATGCGTCCTGCCGGGATACGGGCTGCTCGCTTGGCGGCTTCCGCTTCTGCGGTGGTGCCGGTCTTCTCTGCCGAGAAGGCAAAGCCCTTGCGCAGGCGGTCGGTGTCGAAGGCACCGGGCAGGATATTGTTGATGGTGACATTGGCTCCCGCAACGGTGCGGGCAACGCCAGCCAGAAAGGCGGTCAGCCCGGCACGGGCCCCGGACGACAGGTCGAGCCCCGGAATGGGCGCATAGACCGAGGTGGAGGTGATGTTGACGATGCGGCCAAAGCCGCGCTCGACCATACCGTCGATGACTGCCTTGATCAGCTCAATGGGGGTGACCATGTTCTGCGTCACGCCTTCGAGAAGGGCTTCGCGGTCGAGCAAACGGAAGTCGCGGAAAGGCGGCCCGCCATTGTTGTTGACGAGAATATCGGGGTTAGGGCAGGCGGCAAGCAAAGCCTGCTGGCCTTCCGGGGTCGAAACATCGGCAGCCACGGTAACCACATTGACGCCATAGGCCGAGCGGATGGCCTCAGCTGCTTCAAGCAGTGTTTCTTCACTACGACCGTTCAGCACGATATCGCATCCTGCTTCGGCCAGTGCTTCGGCGCAGGCGCGGCCCAGACCTTTGCTGGAAGCGCATACGATTGCCTTGCGACCTTTCAAGCCCAAATCCACGGCTCGATCCTCTTTGCTTTTTTAAAGGTCATGGAGACATGCCACCAAGCGCCAAGGGCAATCAACCGGATTCTGGTTGACGCGCTGATGTGTCCACTTTTCTTGCGCCCGATTTGAACGTTTTTCGGTGTTTTTCACGCTCAATGTTCTGTGATCGCGGTCTTCGGGCGACTGCTGGCCTGTCGGCAGCTGTCATATGCGCGTTACAGTCCCGTCATGCCTCTGTGACATGAATCAGGTTTTCTGCATGCAGTTTCAGGTTGCCATTGAGAGGGACAACCAAAATGAGCACTGACGCAGCAGAAGCGAAGAAATTCCGGACGATTTTCATCTCGGATGTGCATTTGGGGTCAAAAGCCGCGCAGGCCGACCTGCTTCTCGATTTCCTGCGTTATCATGATGCGGATACGATGTATCTGGTTGGCGATATCGTCGATGGCTGGCGGTTGCGGCGCAACTGGCACTGGCCGCAGGAACATAACGACGTTGTCCAGAAGCTGCTGCGCAAGAGCCGCAAGGGCACCAATATCATCTACATCGCCGGCAATCACGATGAGTTCCTGCGTAATTTTCAGGGAACGCATTTTGGCGGTATTGAAGTCATGAACCGCTCCATTCACGAGACGGCGGATGGCCGCAAGTTTCTGGTGATCCACGGCGATCAGTTTGACGTGGTGGTGCGCAATGCCCGTTTCATCGCTTATCTCGGCGACTGGGCCTATGATACCGCGATCTGGATCAACACATTGATGAACCGTGTGCGGTCTCTCTTCGGTCTGCGCTACTGGTCATTTTCGGCCTGGGCGAAGTTCCGGGTGAAAAAGGCGGTCAATTTCATTGGCGAGTTCGAAACGGTCGTGTCTGAAGAGGCGAAGCGCATCGGCGTCGATGGCGTCATCTGCGGCCATATTCATCACGCCACCATCGAAAAGATGAACGATGTTGAGTATATCAACACCGGTGACTGGGTGGAAAGCTGCACGGCGGTGCTGGAGCATTTCGACGGTCGCATGGAACTGGTGAAGTGGACCCAGATGCGCGACGAGAAATCGTCTGGCGGCAAAGCCATTGCGCAGGACAGCCGGGCTGATGACAACAGAATTGTCCGGCTACCACGTGCTGCCCGCAACGCGGCGAAAATTGCCGGATGAACAAGCTCGTCATCGTCACCGACGCCTGGCATCCACAAGTCAACGGTGTCGTTCGGACACTGACCAAGTGCGAAGAAATGATGCGCACACGGGGCTACGAGGTGATCGTCGTTTCCCCACTCGATTATAAATCGATACCGTGCCCGACCTATCCCGAGATCAGGCTTGCTCTGACCACGCCCGGTGCATTTCGGCGGCGGCTTGTACAGATGAAGCCGGACTATATCCATATCGCTACCGAAGGTCCGCTGGGCTATATGGCGCGGCAGGCTTGTCTGAAAAAGGGTTGGAGTTTCACCACCAGTTTTCACACGCGCTTTCCCGAATATGTGGCGGAGCGTTTTCCGGTTCCCTTGAGCTGGAGCTATGGATTTCTGCGGTACTTCCACAATGCCGCGTCGCATACGCTCGTGCCGACGCAATCCATTCTGGACGATCTGAAAGAGCGTGGCTTCACCGGCCTCAATCTGTGGACGCGCGGCGTGGATCGCGGCGTTTTTCACGCCCGGGCCAATGTGAACCGCGATCTGCCGGGGCCTGTCTTCATCTGCGTTGGGCGCGTGGCAACGGAAAAGAACCTTCCGGCATTTCTCAGTCTCGATCTTCCCGGTACCAAACTGATCGTCGGCGACGGCCCGGCGCTCGATGATCTGAAATCACGTTTTCCGGATGCTGTATTTGTCGGCAAGCGGGAAGGTGAGGCGCTTGCGGAAACCTATGCGTCGGCTGATGTGTTCGTTTTCCCAAGCCGGACAGACACGTTCGGCCTTGTTCTGCTGGAAGCAATTGCGTCAGGCCTTCCTGTCGCGGCATTTCCTGTGCCGGGATCGAAAGACGTCATCGGTGCGACGGGCGCAGGCGTTCTTTCAGATGATTTGCACGCGGCTTGCATGGCCGCGCTGGAGCTTGAACCCTTCGATCCCGAACAGGTTCTGAAGCCCTTTACGTGGGAAACCTGTGCCGACATCTTTGAAGAGGCTTTGACCTCCATTGCTGGTGATCGCCCTTCGCGGACCTATCAGGAGGCCGCTCAGCCCCAGACGGTCGCTTCCGGCGGATAAACAAGCGCGCCGTCGTAACGAAGGCCCGGATCACGATCATGCGCAAGGAGCAGTGGTCCGTCGAGATCGACAACCGTTGCCTTTTGGGCGAGCAGCACTGCGGGCGCCATGCCGAGCGATGTGCCAACCATGCAACCGACCATGATTTTCAGGCCAAGACCAATGGCCTTTTCGCGCATCACCAGCCCTTCGGTCAGTCCGCCTGCCTTGTCGAGCTTGATGTTCACGGCGTCATAGCGCTTGGCAAGCTCTTCCAGACCCTCTGACGTGTGGACGCTTTCGTCGGCGCAAATCATG
This sequence comes from Ochrobactrum sp. P6BSIII, assembly GCF_014138065.1. Classification (NCBI taxonomy): domain Bacteria; kingdom Pseudomonadati; phylum Pseudomonadota; class Alphaproteobacteria; order Hyphomicrobiales; family Brucellaceae; genus Ochrobactrum; species Ochrobactrum sp. P6BSIII. The sequence goes on from NZ_JACGXB010000004.1 coordinate 263,098, forward strand.
ACCGGGCGTTCAATCTCGCTCAGGATCGCATCTTTACCAGCGGGCAGGGGTTGTTCGATCAGGATCACGCCCGCATCGGCGGCAGCGCGCATGTTTTCGGCAATGTTCGCGTCGGTCCAGCCTTCGTTCGCATCAATGATGATCCGGCTGTTTGGTGCTGCTGCGGCGACGGCGCGAATGCGCTCAATGTCGTTCTCGCCGCCCATCTTCACCTTGATCAGAGGGTAATGTGCAACTTTGGCCGTGGATTCTGCCATTTCCTCTGGCGTGCCCAGCGAAACGGTAATCGCCGTTTCAAGTGGCTTGAATTCACCGCCCAGCATATCGGCAACGCTTTTACCGCTGATCTTGGCTTCCAGATCCCACAAGGCACAGTCGACGGCGTTACGCGCGGCACCCGCGGGCATCAGCTTCTGAATGTCCTGACGTGTCACGCCGCCTTCGATCTCGGCCCGGACGGCTTCGATTGCAGCGGTGACGCTTTCAATGCTCTCGCCATAGCGCGCATAAGGTACGCATTCGCCGCGCCCTTGATGCTCACCGTTGCCAATTGCACACACAACAACGGCAGCTTCAGTCTTTGACCCACGCGAAATTGTGAATTTTCCAGCGATGGGGTAGCGTTCAACAAGGATGTTCAAGGTATTCTGCATGGAGAGCCTTCCGAATCTCAATCCCGAAAAGTTGATGGGCTTTTGGGATGAGATGGTGCGTGAGAGCGCGGAATTGGGGTATTCGTCTGATTCATCGGGCGGATGCTCCAATACGCTGTATTTCGGTCGTGTTACGACTCGTATATGAGGTTTGCCATGTTGACCGACACTGCTGACAAAGCAAGAGCTGCCGCGAATGTCGCGCCAAAGATCGATGTGGCGGATCAGGATGGCGTGCGCCTCGTTCGCCTGAGCGGACGCTGGGTTTCGCAAAGCGTCCATCTTGTCGATGACAAAATGCGCAGCCTCGAAAAAGTCGCGGGCGGCCAATCCACGCATATTGATGCTTCCGGCATATCCGGTCTGGATACGGCAGGCGCCTGGCTTGTCGAGCGGCTGAGGCAGCGTCTCGTGACCCAGAAGGCCGATGTGCAGCTTGAAGGCATTCGCGAATCCTGGGCACCGCTGATGGATGAAGTTGGCGGCGCGGTTGAGCGGGCGCTCGATGTTCCTCGCACCAAGAAGCCCTTCTTTCTCATTGCTTTTCTGGCTGCCCTTGGCGGTGGCGTCGTCTCGATTTTCGACGACTTCAAAATGTCGATGCACATTCTGGGTGCCACTATTCGCGGTGCGCAGCTCAAATATGGTCGTGGAAGCGGGATTCCGATTGCCGCCATCGTAACGCAGATGGACCGTATGGGCGTGGGTGCCATTCCCATTATCATTCTGATGTCGACCATCGTCGGTGCGATCATCGCGCAGCAGGGTGCTTTTCAGCTGCGTTACTTCGGTGCTGAGATTTTCGTGGTCGATCTGGTCGGTATTCTGGTCTTGCGTGAATTGGGCGTGCTTTTGACCGCGATCATGATTGCCGGTCGTTCCGGCAGCGCGATTACAGCGGAAATCGGCTCCATGAAAATGCGCGAAGAAACGGACGCGCTGACGGTTATCGGGCTCAATCCTGTAGGCGTTCTGGTGTTTCCGCGCCTTGTTGCCCTCGTCATCGTGCTGCCGCTGCTGACCATCATTTCCAATCTGGCTGCATTGGTCGGGGCAGGCGGCGTCGCGTGGTTTTATTCCAATATCTCGCCGGAGGCCTTTATCAGCCGTCTGCATGATGCAGTGGCGTTGAACACCTATTTCGCCGGTTTGATCAAGGCGCCGTTCATGGCAATGATCATCGGTATTCTTGCTTCGGTCGAAGGTATGAAAGTCGGCGGAAGTGCAGAATCACTTGGACGCCGGGTCACCGCATCGGTGGTGAAGGCTATTTTCGTGGTTATCGTCGTCGACGGCATGTTTGCTATGTTCTACGCAGCGATTAATTTCTAGAGATTTATATGACCGTTGTTTTGTTTGGGTTCTTTGAGACACAGTTACACAGAAAACTGAACCTGCGGTCGCTTTCGGCTGTTCAGTCGGAAGCTTGGCTCGGTTAAAGAATAGGTATGGAGAACGGTATCGACGTAGAGTCGCAACCACAGCAGGATGAAAGCCATCACACGGCGATACCGATGATTTCGGTACGCGACGTAACGGTTTCGTTTGGCCGTTCGCCAGTGCTGGATAGGCTTTCGCTCGATATCTACAAGGGCGAGGTTTTGGGCTTCATCGGTCCGTCGGGATCAGGCAAGTCCGTGCTGATGCGCACAATTTTGGGGCTGAACAAGAAGCAGTCCGGCGAAATCGAGATTCTCGGCCGCAACATTGATCGTCTCAATGAAATGGAGAAAATGGCCATCGACATGCGGATGGGCGTTCTTTTCCAGCACGGCGCGTTGTTTTCCGCGCTCAACGTGCTTGAGAATATTCAGGTTCCGATGCGCGAATATCTCGATCTGTCGCCAAAGCTGATGGATGAGCTGGCGCGACTGAAGATCGATCTCGTAGGACTGAAGCCTGATACGGCTGAGAAATTTCCATCGGAACTTTCAGGCGGCATGATCAAGCGTGCCGCTTTGGCGCGTGCGCTGGCGCTCGATCCGGATATCGTTTTTCTCGACGAGCCGACCTCGGGGCTCGATCCGATCGGCGCTGCGGAGTTTGATGAGCTGATCGCGAATCTGCGCGATACGATGGGTCTCACCGTCTATATGGTCACGCACGATCTCGACAGCCTCTTCGCCATCTGTGACCGGATTGCCGTTCTGGGGAACAAGAAAGTGCTGGTCAGCGGCACGATTGAAGACATGCTGCATGTAGACGACCCATGGGTTAAATCCTATTTTCGGGGCAAGCGAGCGCGCCAGATCGATACTTCGGCGCCATCAAGACGGCGGCCCGGCAGCCGCTTGCAGACGGGATAAGATATGGAAACAAAAGCCAATTACGTTCTGGTCGGGGTTTTCACGCTGCTTGTCAGCCTGCTGGCTTTCGGATTCGTGTACTGGATCGCGCGCTTCGGTGAGGCTCGTGAATCCATTCCCATGGATGTGCGTATTCCCGGTTCGGTAACGGGCCTGACTGTTGGAAGTCAGGTTTTGTTCAATGGTATCAAGGTCGGTGACGTTCGGGGTTTGCATCTCGATGAGAGCAACCCGGAAATGGTGATCGTGCAGACACGTGTGAACGGCAGCACACCAATCACGCGTTCGACTGCCGCAACGCTTGGCTTTCAGGGTCTGACCGGTCAGGCCTATATCGAACTCAAGGGTGGCCGTCTGGATGAGCCTAACCTGCTGACAGAAGCAGCCAAGGAAGAATCGGTGGCGCGTATCGACGCTGACCCGTCTGCGGTCAACAATCTCCTCGCCACCGCACAGGACATTTTCGGACGCGCCAACACGGTGCTCGGCGAGCTGGAAGGTTTTGTCAAAGAAGCCCGTGGTCCTCTGACCGACACGATCAACAATACCAAGACATTCACCGATGCGCTGGCCAAAAATGCCGATGTCATCGACGAACTGGGCTCCAATGCCGGTAACATCAAGCAGATCATCGAAGACGCGAAGGAAACGATGGCGCGTCTCAATGCTGCGTCGGTTCGCGTTGACGGCATTCTGGCCAAGACCGACAAGCTTCTGTCCACGGATGACAAGGACGGGGTTGTGGCGCAGGCCAAGGCGACGCTTGAATCCATTCGCCAGACCTCGGACAATCTCGACAAGCGGTTGGGACCGATAGCAGATAATTTGCAGCGTTTCTCAGGCCAGGGTCTTCGAGACGTGCAGTCCGTGGTTGTTGACAGCCGCCGCTCGATACAGCGCATCGAACAGGCGATCACAGAACTCGAACGCAACCCGCAACGTTTGATTTTCGGCGGGCAAGGCAGTGTACCTCAGTATAACGGAAGGGCGCGTCATTGATTTTCTCGGCTGAAAATTCGACAAACGGGTCTATGAACGTGAAATCGCGCCGCAACCGTTCTCTCGCAGGTTCTGTTTCGCTTGTTCTGGCGGCGCTTCTTGCTGGCTGTGGAACGACACCTCTCGATACGTTCAATCTGACGACGCCGAAGCCAGCTGTGTCGTCGCCGAGCCGCAAGAGCTTGCAGCTTTTAGTTCCGACGCCGACGGCGTTGAAGGCGCTCGATAGCGAAAACATCGTGATCAGTTCCGCGCCGGGTTCCATCGAGTATCTCAAAGGTGCGCAGTGGGGCGACAGGCTGACGAATATCGTTCAGTCCCGCCTCGTCCAGGCTTATGAGAATACCGGGGTGTTTGGCGGTGTAGGCCGTCCGGGTGACGGTCTGGCGATCAATTATCAGATCCTGACCGATCTTCGCATGTTCGGTGTTCAGGTCAGCGGCGGCTCCAGAACCGCTGTTGTGGAACTCGCCATCAAGCTTATGAACGACAAGACAGGCGAAGTACGCGCAACGCGGGTGTTCCGTAGTACCGCGCCTGTTAGCGGAACCGGGAATGCGGCTTACGTGAAGGCGCTCGATGCAGCCTTTGATCGTGCCGCAAATGAAATTGTCGGCTGGACGGTTTCCGCTATTTAAGTCGCATAGACGGTCGAGCGGATCAGCAAAAATGAATAAGGCGGGGTTTGAACCCCGCCTTTCTTTTTATCTGGAATCAGAAAACCCGGGAACGGCGAACTTTGCCGCGTCTACGCCTACGTACACTGCGCCGGTTTTATCCCGTCAGAGCAACAAAAAAACGCGGCCCGAAGGCCGCGTTCTGACTAGTTATGTCTCTAGCGCTTGTTAGCGCAGGCGACCGCTGGCATGGGCCAGCATGGTGTAAACCTTGCCGGTATCGGACGTCAGATAGGTCTGCGTCACCATGTTGTCGCGGTCGTTACGGGCGACATCTTCAAGCAGGCGCTGGAAGTCGTCCATGTAGCGGTCCACGGCGCGGCGGAATTCGCCATCCGTCTGATACTTGCGCTTGATGTCGTCAAACGTCTGCTGGCCCTTGAGTGTGTACAGGCGACGGGTGAAGACGTTGCGCTCACCACGGCGATAGCGGTCCCAGAGTTCAACCGATGCTTCATGATCGATAGCGCGGGCGATATCGACCGACAGCGAGTTCAGCGATTCAACCACATGGCTTGGCGAACGCGGAGCGGCGGTTGGCTGTGCCTTTGGCTGAACGGCTTCTTCTTCCTCACGCGATGCGCGGGCAAGGAGATCGGAAACCCAGCCGCGAGGCTTTTCAGCGGTAGCGGCCGGAGCCGTTGCGGCCGGAGCCTTGGGCATTTCCACCGGACGCTGGCGAACGGCAACGTCAGCCTGTGCGACCGGAGCTGCTGAGGGCTGAACTGGTGCCTGAACAGGAGCCGGGCGCTGTGCAGCGGGTGCAGGACGCGAAACCGGACGGTCTGCGCGGCTTTCGCCAACGTCGACCAGACGGCCCGACTTGTTGACGATTTCTGCCAGTTCCTTGAGCGCGCTGATCTGCTCGCTCACGGCCTTGCGCATGGCGGTCGTTGTTTCCTTGGCTTCGGCAGGCATGTCGAGAACGCCGCGCTTCAGCTCACCGCGCGTGGTGTTCAGCTCGGTGCGAATTTCGCCAGCGGTGCGACGGATATCGTCGGTTGCTGCCGAGAACTTCTGGGCTGCCTGCTCGACGATTTCCGAAACGCTTTCGCGCATCTTTTCCGCCGAGGCGCGGGTCTGGCCTTCTGCGCGCTGGAATGCCGAGGCAACCAGAGTTTCGAAGGACTGCATGAGCTTCTCAATACCTTCCGACTTTTCCACGAGGCCGGAAGCCAGCTTGTCGAGCGCCTGCTGGCGGTCGGACAGCGTGGTGACGAGACCATTCTGAGCCGAATTGATCATGTCGGAGGCCGAGGAAAGAACCTTTCCATGGTCTTCGAAACGGTCTGCAATGTCGGCGATCTGCGACAGCGTGCTATCGGAAAGCGCACGCAGCGTACCGATATTGGTGTCGATCAGACCGGTCGAGGCCTGGAACATCTGCGCAGCGCGATTGGTGTTTTCGACGAAGCTCGACGTCGTGTCGACGAGACGACCATCGATATCGGTCAGGTTGCGCGTTGCAGCGTCGATCAGCTTGCCAAGCTCGCCATTCGAAGTGGAGAGGCGGTCGATCAGCTCGCTGACATTGTCGGAGAGACCAGCTTTTGCCTGCTGAACAGCTGCGATGGTTTCTGCCGTGCGGTTTGCCAGTGCATTCACCAGAGCGGCATTTTCCGAACGCAGGCGGTCGGTTGCGGCATGGGTTGCTTCTTCAAGCTGCTGTGCCAGACCGCGTCCACTATCGGCAAGGCGCTGTACCAGCGGCTCTGCCGTATCGTTGAGGATCTTGGTGATTTCCTGCGAGCGAGCCGAGAGAACTGCATTGAGTTCACGCGTGCGCTCTTCAAGAGTGACAGCCGTCGTATCCGTAACCTGCGCGATGCGGGCTTCCACAGAACCGAGTTCCATCGTGATGCGCGAGCCAATGTCACCGAGACGGGTGGCAATTGCGTCGGCGCGTTCCACGAGGCGGGCTTCGGTGCCTGCCAGATTGTCGGCAACGCTGACCGAGAAGGTTTCGCTGTGACCGGCAAGGGTCTCGCTCGTCTTCGATGCGGTATCGGCGATGCGAGCCTCGATGGCGCTGAGTTCGCCGGTGAGGCGGTTCTCGATGGCTTCAAGACCGCTCGCAATAGCGCCGGCGCGTTCATTGAGGCGGATTTCGGTGCCTGCCAGATTATCGACAACGCTGGCTGCAAAAGCTTCGCTGTGACCGGCGAGGGTCTCGCTCGTCTTGGCTGCCGTATCGGCGATGCGGGCTTCGATGGAACCGAGTTCGCCGGTGAGGCGGGTTTCGATGTCGCCGAGACGTCCGGCAATCGCATCGGCGCGGTCACCGAGACGGGCTTCCGTACCCGACAGATTGTCGATCAGGCGTGCGCTGAACGCTTCGCCGAAGCCATCCAGTGCCTGACCGGCCTTGGCAGCTTCTGCGGAAAGCGTGCTTGCCGCTTCGCCGATCTTCTCGCGTAGCGAGGTGGCAACAACGCCAGCGCTCTGTTCCAGCGCACGGCGAACATTGTCGACGCCGATAGAAAGCGCCTTTTCCATGGTCTGCGTGCGCTCTTCGATAATGCCGGTCTGGCCTGCGAAAGCATCGTTGATGATGGCGCTGCTATCGGCAATGACGTTACGCAGATTGGCAGTGTGCTCTTCAATCGCGCCGTTCTGACCTGCGAATGCCTGATTGATAACGGCACCGCTTTCCGCGATGACACTGCGCAGATTGGCGGTGTGTCCTTCGATGATGCCGGTCTGGCCTTCGAAAGCCTGTCCAATAGCGGAAGCGCTGTCGGCAATTGCGCCGCGCAGATTGGCAGTGCGCTGATCCAGAACGTCGCTATGGTCTTGCAGAGACTGGTTGAGCGAAGACGTGCTGTCGCTCAGCGTTGCGCGGATGGCCGCTGCACGCGTTTCAATCGTCTGCTCATGGCCGTTCAGAATATCAACCAGCGAGTCATTGTGGTTGCTCAGAACAGTGCGCAGGCCGTTTGTGCGTTCTTCCACATGACGAACATGTTCGCCAAGCGTTGCTTCGAAAGCGTCGCGTCCGGCTGCGATGGATTCGCCGAGCGTTGCCGCGCGTTCGTCCAGAATGCGAGCCAGCGAAGACTGGTTGTCGGCAATAAGTGCCTGAAGCGAGCTGACGCGTTCATCGAAGGTGCGCGCCATGACTTCGCGATTTTCGTTGAAATTATCGCGCATTGCAGCCGTGCGTTCATCCATCAGCTGAGCAAGCATGGCCTGATTGCCGGTGATGACGGTATGCAGAGCGGAAGCGCGTTCTTCCAGCGAACGGGCATGATCGGCAAAGCTCGCATCCAGCAGTGCCGAATGGCTCGCCATTGCCTGCTGCAGCGCGTTGGTGCGCTCTGCCAGAATGGCGGCATGATTGTCGGCAACAGAATTGAGCGCCGATGCGCTGCCATCAATCGCATTGCGGATGTCATCGGTGCGGGCTGCCAGCGTATCGGCATGTCCGCGTATGACTGCCGAAACACGGTCGGTTTCGCCTTCCAGCGAAGCAGCCAGTACATCGCGGCTTTCGGCCAGCTTGCCTGCAAAGGAAGCTGCCTTTTCACCGAGAAGATTGCCGACGCTTTCACCGATCGAGGTCAGATCGTCGCTGATCTTCGTCTTGGTTTCATCGATCATCGAGCTGAGCGAAGCGCGACCGCCGGAGAAGGTCTCGGCGATTTCACGCGTGCGGGCGATGAGATTTTCGTTGATCTGGCGCGAGCGTGTTTCCAGAGCGGCGTTGAGCTTTTCTGTGCTGCTGTCGAGTGCGTGGGCGCGAGCCTCGAACTCGGAAAGCAGGGCATGGCCGCGTTCGGACAAGGTGCCTTCCAGATTGGCAAGGCGCGTGTCGAACTCGCTGACCATCGATTCCGTGGAGCTGCCAAGCAGGTTGGCAATGCCAGCGGCGCGTTCGTCCAGAGCCGTCGTGAAGCGCTCGGAAATCGTGCGGGACTGTTCGTCCAGCGTCGCGATACGCGTATCGAGCAGATTAGCAAAAGCCTCGCCCGAAGTCGTGATGCGCGAGCCGATATCGCCGGTCCGGGTTTCAATGGCTTCGGCAATAGAGCTACCGCTTTCATTGATGCTGCCAATCAGGCGTTCGCCGGATTCGCTCAACAGCGAGCTAAGCTGCTGGGAAGCAGACAGAACATTGTCGCGAATGATGTTCGATGCGCTCGACAGTTCTTCCTTGAGCTGCTCATGCGCACCGGAAATCGAGGAGCGGACGCGTTCGGCATGGCTGACAACGGCTTCACGCTCATTGCCCAGATCGCCGACCAGCGAACGAATGCGAACTTCATTATCGCTATAAGCGCGTTCAAGCTGATTGACTTCAGATTGAACCAGGGTTTCCAGCTCGACCGCACGGGCAAGCGTGCGCTCGATGCCTTCGTTCATTGCAGCCACTTCGCGGCGGACGGCCTGGCTCAGCGTCGAAACGCGGTCAGCCGATACGGCTTCCGGCTGAAGCAGCTTCATGGCGGCTTCAGACATGCTACGCGCGGCGTTATGCATTTCCTGTGCGCGCTTCACAAGCTGCGCAAAGCCCCAGAACATGGCGACGGGCAGGGCAACGCCTGCAACCACACCAATCCCAGCAGGCGAAGTGAAGAAGTTCTTGGTGGCTTCAAGACTGGAGAAAACAGTCGGATCGATAGCCTTGCTAAGTGCAACGCCACCGGCGGCCCAAAGCACGCTGATGGCTGTGGTGGTCCAGTAAAGCTTGGACGAACGTTCGGTCACGCGGCGCGGTGCGGTTGCGATAGCGCGGTCGTTGCGGGAGTCGTCGTTGGCGGGCGTGCGTGCTGCGGGCGTTGCAACGCTGACGGTCGCTGCCGGTGCAACAGGACGCAGGATGGCTTCCGGAGCTTCCGGCACGTCTGCAAGCTGAGGCGAAGGAGCGGCTTGCGTCGTGTCAGGCTTAACCGGGGCAGGCTTGTGCGGCGTATTGGCGACGATTTGCTGAATTGCTGGCGCGGCTTTAACCACCGGCGGCACAGGCGGCGCGGCAGGCGTGGCGATAACGGATGCAGAAACGATTGGCGCAACCCTGGTTTCGATTGCCGCTGATGCGACTTTCGCAGGTTCTGCTGCCTTCGTCTTCTGTTCCGCGACCAGCTCTTCAGCGGCGCGCGAAATCTGCTCTTCCAGATCGTCGACCGAGAAGCTCTCGTCGAACGCACTTAAGTCCATATCGATATCGAGATCATCGCCGAAGTCGATGTCGAGTGCCTGTTCTAGTGCCTTTTCAACCTCAAGGTCGAGCTTCTGTGCCTTGGATTTGGAAGCCATTGTTCGCCTACCTCGTACTCAATTACCGTGACGGCCGGATCGTCAAAGAGCCGTTACTAAACTTTATCCGCCATTTTGCATCGTACCGGCTCGGTCCTGTTAAGGAAATAGGCGACGCCCGCTGATGCCTAAAACTTTAAATACAAGGTTAACAGAAAACGTTTGGCTTCACTAAAATGCGATGTTTCCGGGCTTTTTGCAATTATTAGCAAGTTGTGGAAATCAGCAAGGGTCGCTTTTTTCGGCTCGAAAGGCGGTGCGAATTCGTTAACAAAATTGCCCGTATTTCGAATTTACGTTCCGGTATTGCAATTTTAAGCTGTATTGCCTGGGCGCAGGATTCGTTGATCCGATTGTCTGCATTCCCATTTTTCTCATCATATGCCCCAATCTTGCACAACGGCAAGGCAGAGTTTTGCAGAAAACCTTTTATATCACCGCTGGCACAGCCGCTTTTACATTATATAACACGGCATATTGGCGCAGTTGGGCTTAACGGGGCTCTCACAGTTGAAACTAGGGCCGGAACGCCGTATCTGCCTTTGCGAGATTATGCGTGCAGGTCCCAATTTCAGGTGATCCGCCGCAAGGGATAAAAGATCGCGTGGTTTCACGCGTTTCAAGGAATGAAAATGACCAAGATCGTATTCGTATCCGCAGACGGCGCGGCACGTACCGAAGTTGAGGCCGATAACGGTTCCAGCGTGATGGAAGCGGCCATTCGCAATGGCATTCCGGGCATCGATGCCGAATGCGGCGGCGCCTGCGCCTGCGCAACCTGCCACGTTTATGTCGATGAAGAATGGACGGAGACAGTTGGCGGACCCGATCCGATGGAAGAGGACATGCTGGATTTCGCCTATGAGGTGCGTCCGAATTCGCGCCTATCCTGTCAGATCCGCGTGACCGATGCTATCGACGGTCTCGTCGTGCAGGTTCCGGAACGCCAGAACTAAGAGGATGGCAGCCACTCCGGGGATCGGTATAAGAAGCGATATAGCGATCATCGGGGCAGGGCCGGTTGCCCTCTTCGCCGTTTTCCAGCTCGGCCTGTTCGGATTCAAATGCCGGCTGATAGACGCGCTGGATCGGCCGGGCGGACAATGTACCGTCTTTTATCCTGACAAGCCGATCTTCGATATTCCGGGCTTCCCGACAATTATGGGCGACGAGCTGGTGTCGCGGCTGCTGGAACAGATCGCGCCTTACGGTCCCACATTCCATTACGGTCAAACCGTTGCGATGCTGGAACGCGTCGGAGAGCGCTTTGCCTTGACGACAGACAAGGCGATCTCAATCAAGGCTGATGCCGTGGTAATTGCTTCAGGTCTGGGGGCATTCGGACCGGATGGTCAGATCGTGCGACCCGATCCATTGGCCGAACTTGGCTTGGAGAGGGCAGGCAATGCGATTGCTGTTTCACCCGAAAGCTTCGCAACATCACAGCTCGATATCTATGCGATTGGCGATGCCTGCCATTATCCGGGCAAGCTGAAGCTGATCCTGTCCGGCTTTCATGAAGCCGCTCTCATGACGCAGGCTGTGCGCAAGAGATTGCAGAAAGCCGGATCTCAGTAATCAGCGCGGCAGCTGGTTCATCTTTTCAAGACGATAGGTCAAAAGGCGCTCGAAGCGCTTTTCAAAATTAATGGTCTCGACGCGGTCGAAACGCTGTTGCGCCTCATCATGGGCTTCCATGAGACGTGCAGTGATCTTGTCGATATCCTTGCGCAAAACGGCGCAATCCGAACGCGAAGGAAGTGCACGGATCTGTCGTTCCATCTCGCTGGCATGGCTGCGCGCAATGACGATGTGGCTTTCCTCGTGACGGCGAATGTCCTGATAGAGCGTGTCCCAGATCAGCGCCAGTTCCGGCGTTGCCTTGCGGCGCTGCGCCCAGCGCGGCAACGAAACTTTCGCGTGAACATTGACATAAACGTCCTGCACCTTGCAGGATTTGCCCGGCGCGCGGCCATAACGGACCTTGGCGTCAAAGCGGATTTCCGCTGCACCCGGATGATGTTGTCCGGTTTTCTTCAGAAAGGGGCCGCTGCGGGACAGTGCCTTATCCAGTTCAGCTGCGGTCTTGCCATTGATGGTGTAATATTTGAATTCGCGGAAGATTGAGGCGGCGTCAGCCTGAGATGCAAAGATTGCCAGAGCTGCGCCAAAAGCCAGAATCCGCTTTTTGAAAATCATATCCTGGCACCTTTTTTCTCAACACTGAATAAACTCATATTTTGCCGTCGCAGCTTGGCATGCAAACGTCAAGAGAACTATAACGCTTTGGTTAAATGACATTCGGCCAGCTTGGTTGCATCGCGGGCCTTAATTAGCATCTATACAGGAATAACCGGAAATGGCGAAAATCTGGCATCTGGCTCATGGGCGTAGCCTTGAGTTCGGGGAAAAGTCCGTGATCATGGGCATTCTTAATGTCACGCCGGATTCCTTTTCCGATGGCGGGCATCATAGCGAATTTGAAACAGCGCTCGCTGCTGCCGGAAAGATGCTTGAGGACGGCGCTACCATCATTGATGTTGGCGGGGAATCGACCCGTCCGGGCGCGGAAAGCGTCGATGCGATAACCGAACAGGTCCGTGTCGTGCCGGTCATCAAGGCGCTGACGGAACGTTTCGGCTGCATTATCTCGGTTGATACTTATCGGGCATCGACCGCAAGAGCGGCAGTTGAGGCCGGTGCCCATATCGTCAACGATGTTTGGGGCTTGCAGCGCGAGCCGGCTATTGCCGATGTTGCTCGCGAAACCGGAGCCGGGCTTGTTATCATGCATACGACCCGCGACCGGGAAACTGATCCCGATGTCATCGAAGATCGCGCCGTCTTCCTGAACAAGTCGCTGGAGATCGCAGCAGCGGCAGATATTGATCGATCCCGCATTGTTCTCGACCCGGGTTTTGGCTTCGGCAAGACTGTCGAAGACGACGTGGTTTTGATGGCGCGGATGGAGGAGTTGCAGCGTTTTGGCTATCCGTGGCTGGTCGGCACCTCCCGCAAACGCTTTGTGGGCACGATCACAGGTGAGACCGACCCATTGAAGCGTGATATAGCTACATCTGCGACTTCGGTGGCATTGCGACTGGCAGGAGCCGACATCTTTCGCGTTCACAATGTCGCTTTTAATAGAGACGCTCTTGCAGTTGCGGATGCTATCCTGCAAGTGAAGCGCAGCGAAAACAGAAAGTGAAGCCGTGTACACGATCCGGATTATGAATTGCGCATTCTTTGCGCACCACGGCGTGTTCGATGAAGAACACAAACTCGGTCAGCGTTTTTATGTCGACGCCATTCTGGATGTCGATCCGGGCAATGCGCTGGAAAGCGACGATATTGAAGGCACCGTCCATTATGGGACGGCTTTCACGGTGATCGAGGAAATCATCACCGGTCGCCAGCGTTATCTGATCGAGACTCTGGCGCTTGATGTCGCCAAAGCTCTGAGCAAGCGGTTTCCGCAGGTCAAGCGTGCGGAAATTACCGTTCGCAAGCCCAATGCGCCGGTGCCGGGTGTTCTGGATCATGTCGAGGTTACGGTGGTTTATCCGCAGTGAGCGTAGCCGCAGGACCTTATCGCGCCTGGCTTGGCCTTGGCGGGAATATTGACGACCCCATTGTTTCGATGGCCAGTGCGTTGCGTATGCTGGATGCGCGCGCTGATACAAACGTCGTGGCTGTGTCGTCCGTCTATCGCACCCCGCCATGGGGCAAGACAGATCAGGCTTGGTTTCACAACGCCTGCGCAGAGTTGGTAACCACGCTCGAACCGCTTGAACTCATTGCGACATGTCTTGATATCGAGCGCTCGCTGAAGCGTGTGCGGTTGGAGCGTTGGGGCCCGCGTATTATCGATATCGACATTCTTGCGATGAAAGACGCTGCCGGGCAGCCGATAACGATGGCGCTGTCGGAGCTTCAGCTCCCCCATCCGCGCTTGCAGGAACGGGCTTTCGTTCTTGTGCCGCTCAACGATATAGCGCCGTCATTGATGGTTGCCGGGCGTAGCATTGCCGAATGGAAAGCGGATGTTTCATCATCCGAAATAGAAAAAGCCCGCACGGATGCGGGCTGGTGGAACCAATAAAGCTCAAGAAAGGTTCCGATCTTAACGGAATCGTCGGAACCGCTCTATCTAGTTGTTTTCACGCATTATCCTACGCAAAACCGCTTCGCACTTTTGCTGGAAATGCTCTAAGCAATCAGTTCTTGGCGATGCTGCCGACGGCGACATTATCAATGCGCTTGAGGCTCATGCCGATGACCGGAACGAGTTCCTTTTCGACACGCACCGACACGGTGACATTCATCGTGTTCTGATCCGAAACGCGAGCCAGCATGGCGCCGTTCAGCTGTTTGCGATTGAGGCCGAAAACCATCTTGTTGCCGCTGACGGAGCCCGAAGTCACATCGAGGCCTTTGCCTTCGGACCCGTCATTGAACTTGCCGGAATAACCGGAACCGACGCGCGTGACGGTTGCCTTCATGGGCTGCGAAAAGACGCCGACGCGGCAGCTGCCGTCCAGTGTCATGCCAACCGCATCGTCCGGTGTGGAACCAGCGAGATTGCAGACGAATTTGGTGCCCTTGTACTTGCCGGCAACGATTTCACCGGGGCCGGACCACTGGCCTTCAATCGTCTGGAAAAACTGCTTGTCCTTGTCTGCGGCCAGAACCGGCGCAGCGGAAAGCGAGACGGGCAGCAGCGTCAGGCAGGCAGCGATGCAATTCTTCATAGTCGGCTCTGTCCCGGAATTTGCGACCTCAACTGGACGCCATTCCTAATCGTTGTTGGTCAGCATGTCACGACCGAATGTCGTGTCATACGCTGCAAAAAGCCGGAATGACCGGCAATGTCAGAAACAATCGGACTGAATGGGCACATCAAAACAGGATTATGCCAAACGACCAGATCACTCGATTCTGACGCAGGATTTCTATCTGCTAATAATCGTCTTGAATGGTTAACGCTTAGTTTTCATCGGGCTGAAAGTCGGACTGTTTTCCCCGAAAACTCACGGCTGTGTTTTACCCGTCGAAGCCTTGCCGGACTTCGATGCGGCCGTTCTATCGGCATTAACGCGGGCCAGATCACCGATGAAATCGCCGACGCCGGGGCGTCTTTCTGCATTGAACGGGAAAGGGCGCACGACGTCCATCGCCGCTATGCCGATCCGCGCAGTCATGAGGCCGTTGACCACGCCTTCGCCGAGTTTGGCCGATAGCCGCGATGCCAGACCCTGGCCGACCAGCTGCTGGATCACGCTGTCGCCCATGGCGAGTGTGCCGGTGACGGCCAGATGGGCGAGAACGCGTCGCGCCAGCTTGATGAAGCCTAGTGTGCCCGGCCTGCCGCCGTAAAGCTGCGAAAGCCTGCGAATGAGCCGTGCCGACTCAAAAATCACATAGCCAATATCGACCAGTGCCCGCGGGCTGATCGCTGTGACAATCGATACGCGCTTCGATGCATTGAGAATGAGCGAGCGCGCTTCGCGGTCGAGCGGGCGCAGAATTTCCGTTTCTGCAAGCCGGATCAGATCGCGCCCATCGATAATGTCGTCGGTCAAACCGTCGAGAAGCTGACGTCCACGCGCCGTTTCCGGCAAATTGGCCGCAATGGCGCGCAAGTCATCAACCGCTTTGCGGGCGGCAGCCATATCGTCACGCTCGGCGGCGTCCGCTGCGTCCTTGCGCAGATGCTGCACAGAGGCGAGCCGTCGCAGGGCCAGCAATTCCCTGGTTATGATGGCGATGAATGCGGCGAGGGCTACAAGCGCCACTGCCAGTGCGGTCCAGCCAAGCCAGTCGGCACGGGCAAAAAGCGCCTGAATAAGGTCTTCTGTCCAGATGCCGACGGCGAAGGAAACCAAAATGCCTAATGCGCCGGTCAGGATTTTTCCAAGCGACCATCCGCCGAACCAGCCTTTGCGTTTCGGCGCTTCGAAGGCCGGATCAAGAATTTCGAGTTCGGCAGCTTCCTCGTCGCTGAGTTCGAAAATATCGGGTTCAACGACGATCTGCTCCAGATCTTTTACAGCACGAGGGCGGCGTGGCATCTCATCGGGGGCTTCCGGGAGAGGCTTTGCGCGTGGCGGAGTATCAACCTTGAAGGAAGTCGGTTTGCGCGGTGTATCATCGCTCATGCCAGACGATCTCCGATCAGGAACTGAAGGGCGCGGTCCAGCCTTATGTGCGGGAGCGACAGCGTCACCCCCTCGGCAGTGCGTTCAAGGCGTGGAGGGCGGAACCGGACGAAGCGAATGGCAGGGTCTTCCGGCGTGGAAACTTGTTCAAAAATTGCATCAGGGTTCTTTGGCAAGTCACCGGGAAATATAGCCGTTTCCGTTTCACCATTAAATGTCTCACCATCGATGCGCTCGCCCTTGAGCGGTGTGCCGACGATGACAGGGAGAACCTCTTTTCCCTGTGTGACAGTCGCTTCGCGGGTTGCCCGCACTGCTGCCATGGCCAGAACATCAATGTCTGCGCCTGAAAAATTCGCGCGCTCGATGGCGCGTTCCACAAGACGACGCACAATGGCCTGCAAGCCATCATGGCTTTCATGATGCAGATGGTCGGCCTTGGTTGCGGCCACCAGAATACGCCCGATGCGGCGCTGGATAAGTCCAGTCAGGAGATTGGCACGTCCGGGTCGGAAACAGGACAGAATGTCGGTTAACGCACGTTCGAGGTCTGCCACCACAGCGCCGCCAGCGTTCATGGCCTGCATGGCGTCGATCAGCACGATCTGGCGGTCCAGTCGCGCAATATGTTCGCGGAAGAACGGCTTCACGACATAGGTCTTATAGGCCTCGTAGCGCCGTTCCATCATGGCGGCGAGCGATCCGGCCTTAATGTCGTTCTGTGAGAGATTGGGCAGTGGCGCAAAGGTCAGCGCTGGCGAGCCGTCGAGATCACCCGGCATCAGGAACCGACCGGGCGGCAAAGTGGAAAGCGCACGCTCGTCGGCTTTTCCGGCCCGCAGATAGGCAGTGAAGCTCTTGGCCAGCCGCTGCGCCGTCAATTCGTCGGCCTTTTCGGTCGGATCGACCGAGGCAGCTTCCACCAGCCAAGGCTGCGCCAGATCGATATGGGTCGGTTCGTTGGCCAAAGCGAAGGAATCTGCACTAAATTCGGCAAAGCTCTTGCCGAGCAGCGGCAGATCAAGCAGCCATTCACCGGGATAATCGACAATATCAACCGAAAGTCGCCCGGGAGACAGCCAGCGTCCCCATGCAGAGGCCGTTTCATATTCAATAGTCAGGCGAAGCTGCGAAATGGCGCGTGTCGAATCCGGCCAGATGCGCTCATCGATAAGCGCCGATAGATGTTCTTCATATTGAAAGCGCGGAACGGCGTCGTCTGGCTGCGGCTCCAGAAGCGCGCGAGAAATCCGGCCTGACTTGTAAGCTTCGAACATTGGCAGCCTGCCACCATGAACGAGATTATGCACCAGTGCCGTGATGAAAACCGTTTTACCAGCGCGGGACAGGCCTGTCACACCAAGGCGCAGCGAAGGAGAAAGAAGCCCGGTCGCACGTTCCGTCAATGTGTCCAGTGCGATTTTGGCTTCATCGCCGATACTGGTAAGCTTTGCCAATGATGTCCTCGCAGGGTGAATCCCAATTCACGCTATAAATAAGATGACGAGCCCATTTCGCAAGAAGAGGCCCCGTCCGCATCATCTTTCAAGCTTATGGCTGCGGAAAACTTTCAAGAAATCCGTGTTCACCGCTGAGATCGCTCAGCTTTCCAGAAAAGGATATGGTGGCGAGAGCGGCGGTCGGAAAACCGGCATGCAGCCGGTCGAGACTGTCTGGATCGCCTTTTGCGCATAGTGCAAGCGCCAGATCTTCCATGCTTGGATTGTGCCCGACCAGCATCAGCGTCTCGACATCGCCATGCGTGCGGATGGATCGGAGATATTCAGCTGCGCCGCCGCTGTAGATTTCGTCGTCGATGACAGTTTCCACCTCGACGCCCAGCCTTTCCAGCAGGCCGAAGGCGGTTTCCCGCGTGCGGCTGGAGCCGGACAACACAACGCGGTCGGGCAGGAGGCTTGTTGCGCGCATCGCCGCGGCAAGCCGGTCAAGTGCAGCGTGACCTTCCGCATCCAGCGGCCGGTCATAGTCTTTCATCCCGGGCTTTGCCCAAACGGCTTTGGCATGTCGTAGGAGAAGCAATCGACTCATCTGTACCGTCCCGAACCTGATTACACAGATGTTTTGCCATGAATTTTGCTAAAATGCGCGGTGGTTGCGCTGTTGGTTGTGATTTTCCACCATTGCCTGACGTTATTCACAGCGGATTTATGCCAATTTATTGGGCAGAATAGAGCAACGAAATCTGAATTAGTGAATTGATGTTTCCCATTGCAATCTAAATTTAATCGTCGATGTCATCCTCCAGACATAATGGGCGGAGTATCTGTGGCGCGCGTCATTTGCACAATTTTTTTGCAAATACACACAAAATTGATGCACTAAAAAGTAGTGGGATACGTTTCTTTGATGTTGTGTCGACTGGACGATGGACTTATATAACCGCACGCGTCTCCTAGATGTGGGGTGATTCAGAATGAGTGAATTAATCGACCTTGACTATAGGCCCACTGAAGACGAACCGTTCATGAATGAACGGCAGAAGTCTTATTTCCGCGCGAAGTTGATCGCGTGGAGGAATGATATTCTGCGCGAAGCGCGTGAAACGCTTGAAGCGCTACAGCAGGAAAATGCAAACCATCCCGACCTGGCGGATAGGGCATCCTCCGAAACGGACCGGGCAATCGAGCTTAGGGCTCGCGACAGACAGCGGAAGCTGATTTCCAAGATTGATGCGGCTCTGAGCCGGATTGACGAAGGCACTTATGGTTTCTGTGAAGAAACCGGCGAGCCAATCAGCCTGAAGCGTCTGGATGCACGCCCAATCGCGACGTTGTCTATTGAGGCGCAGGAACGTCATGAGCGTCGTGAAAAAGTTTATCGCGACGACTAAAACATAACGTTGGTTTGAGAAATTTCGAAGGCTGCGGGCAACCGCAGCCTTTTGTTTTTGCATATGCATCAAATGAAAACGCCAGCGGCATAAACCGCTGGCGCTTCAATCTTAGAGCATTTCCAGCAAAAGTGCGAAACGCCTACGCGGGGAACTCAGTCCACTGGACTGAGTTCTGGTCCCGCTTCGATGCGTAGGATAATGCGTCAAAACAAATAGATAGAGCGGTTCCACGATTCCGTTTTAACCGGAACCGCTCTAAAAGAACAGTTCGCTTATGGGCGGGTTTCGTTCTTTGTCAGTTCACCGAGAAGCTTTTCCATCTCGTCTTCAATATCGTCGGATGGTGTATCGTCGGTCGCTGAGATATCGAGTGAGCTTAGCAGTTCATCCTCGAAGAAGTCAGCCGTCAGATCCTGTTCCGGTGTGGGCGCTTCTTCCTTGGCCGTTACTGTTTCCGTCTCGAGATCAGCCATGATCGCGTCGTGCAATGCGCCGCCCAGTCCTTCCAGTCCGTCATCTTCCGTTGCCGGAGCTGATTGCGCCGGCGCGGCAACTGTCACTTCCGGCTCGACGCGCTTAGGTTCTGCTACACTGGTGAAATCCGGCGTTACGGTGGACGAAACGGATGGGCTGGTCACATCAAGTGGCGGCGTAGGTGCAGTTGTTGGAGCGGCAGCCGGTTCACGCTCTGGCACGATGCTGCCAAGGTTTGCGGAAGCGACAGTGGCAGCAGCAGCGCCAGCCGCCACGGTAGCCGTAGTAGCCAGATTTGAGGTGGAGCTGACCACGCCGCGCGATACCTGGCTGAGTGGATAGGCAGGATGGGCGCGTGCAGGCGGCTGCGAAGGCTGCGGCGGTTGAGCCGGAAGTACGGTGCGCGGCTGCGGCGGATAATTCGGAGCGGGTCTTGGTTGTGGACGGTTTTGGGGCGCTGCCTGTACGGGCGGCGCAACTGGAGGGCGGGCAGGTGCCTGCGGGGCCGCGGGAGCAACAGTCGGTGCCACCGGCGGGCGTGGCGGCACACGCGGTGCAACAACCTGCGGGGCTTCCTGCCGGACCGGTTCTTCCTTTGGCGGTTCCGGCTTGCGATAGACCGGCGTCTCGATAGCCGAGCTGAGCTGGATCGCTTCATCCTTTTCCGGCGCTGATTCTGGCGCGGAGTTTTGTGATGACAGAGCAGGGCGCTCGTTCACATCGCTGGCAATCGTCGCCTCGTGCTGGCGAAAGCGCTCGATATGTTCCGGCTCGATGCGCGAAGTCTGCACGCGGGCATGCGCACGTGATTCCATGACGATATTCTGTTCGACCACCACATCGGTCGGGCCGCCGATGAGCAGCAGATGCTCGACATCATCGCGACGAATGAGAACCAGCTTGCGGCGGCTATCCACCGCTGCGGCATCCATAACGGAAAGGCGCGGCTGGCGCGACCGGCTGTTCGATGTGAAGCTGCCCCCGCTGAAACGGCGGATAATACTCAAGACAACGAAAATTCCGCCGAGAATGATCGCAAATATAAGCACAAAGCCGACAATATTAGCCGCGCTTTCTCCAACGATGCCGCTGAGCCATTCCTTCATGCGGATACCCTCTTAAATTCTATATTCGAAAAACGCTGATGAAACGGAGATTGCGCATCCCCCGACATTCCGCATCATCGCGTAACTTGCATTTTCAGGACAGTAGTTGAATTTGCAAGCGTTGGGAATGTTCTATCAAATTGTGGGCGAAATGCGGGAAATCTATGAACGCCCATCAAAACAGTGAAAAACGACCCGGTTTACACCGTTTCTGTGTAGCAACGCTTGTGCTGCTCGCCGATTAACGCATTCTGCGAATCGGATATACCCAGATGCATGGCGTTTCGCCCCGCTGCGCGATCGTTTATGGAGAACGCGCAAGGAAATGGGTGGCGACAGGATCGGGTTGCTTAATGAGTGAAAAGACGTCTTGGCTGATTGAAACAATGCGCGGCACAATCGCAGCCTGCGGAGAACAGTCATGCAGCATGGAAGGTCGGTGGGCTTGATGTCTCGACAGACGGACAACGCATATCCGAAACCGCTCGTCACACCGAAGCGCAATTCCAGCGGCGCGCTGCGTCTGCTGATCGTCGGCCTTCTGCTGACCGGGCTGGCGGTTGTCTATTTCCTGTTTCGCGACCGGATTGGCGATGGCTTCGCGCTCATCCTGATGGGCATACTGTCTATGGTCGGCGTCTTCTATCTTCTGGGGGCCACCACAGGACTCATACAGTTCAGCCAGCGTAAAGGCGGGCAGGATCTGGCGCATTCCTTCATGGATTCGCAGCCGGAAGGCACGGTCATTTCCGATTCTCGCGGACAGATCGTCTATGCCAATCAGGCCTATGCCAATATGACCGGCGTTGCGAACGCCGATGGCATCCGCTCGCTCGACAATGTGCTGACGGCTGAACCAGCAGCTTCTGACGCAATCTACCGTCTCACAAATGCGGTGCGCGACGGTCTTTCAGGGCAGGAAGAAGTGCGGCTGTCTGGCGGTCTTTCACGCGAGGCGCATGGTTCTTTGGCGCCGGTCTGGTATCGGATCAAGGCTCGCCCTATCGAGGCAGGACAAGACTACAAAGGCCCGCTCGCCGCCTGGCAGATTGCCGATATTTCCGAGGAACGCGCCGAACAGGAACGTTTCTTTCAGGAGCTTCAGGAAGCGATCAATCATCTTGATCACGCACCGGCGGGCTTCTTCTCTGCCGATCCATCGGGTCGTATCATCTATCTCAACGCCACTTTGGCGGAATGGCTGGGCGTCGATCTGACAGCCTTCACACCGGGTTCGCTGACACTCAACGAAATCGTTGCGGGCAGCGGCATGGCGCTCATCAAGGCCGTCAAGGCAGAACCTGGCACCAGCCGCAACACGGTGATCGATCTCGATCTTATCAAGCGCAATGGTCAGAGCTTGGCCGTGCGCTTTTATCATCGTGTGCAGGCGGCCCGTGACGGCACGCGCGGAACGAGCCGTACTATTGTTCTGGATCGCGCAGAGGGTGATGATTCCTCGGCTGCGCTGCGTTCGGCGGAAGTGCGGTTCACGCGCTTCTTCAATTCTGCGCCGATGGCCATTGCCGCCGTCGATGCACAGGGACACACGCTGCGCACCAATGCGCGCTTCCTCGATATTTTCTCATCCGTTGTGGATCGCGATTCCGTTGATCGCCGCGTGAAGCTCGAAAATGTCGTGCATGAGCGTGACCGTGAAGTGTTCACCAAGGCTCTTGCCGCGGCATTTGCCGGGCAGGCCAGCATTTCGCCGGTCGACACGGTGCTTCCGGGCAATGAGGAACGGCATATCCGTTTCTATATGAGCCCGGTCAGCGATATGGGCGGGGAATCGTCGGAAGAGGCGGCAATCATTTCCGCCGTTGAAACGACGGAGCAGAAAGCGCTCGAAAACCAAATGGCGCAGAGCCAGAAGATGCAGGCTGTTGGCCAGCTCGCCGGTGGCATTGCCCACGACTTCAACAACGTTCTGACGGCGATCATCATGTCGTCGGACCTGTTGTTGACCAATCATCGCGCATCCGATCCGTCTTTCCCCGACATTATGAACATCAAGCAGAACGCAAACCGCGCGGCTTCGCTTGTACGCCAGTTGCTCGCGTTCTCGCGCCGCCAGACACTGCGTCCGGAAGTGCTGGACCTGACCGATGTTCTGGCCGATCTGCGCATGCTGCTTGCACGCCTTGTCGGCAAGGATATCGAACTGAAAATCGATCATGGCCGCGATCTTTGGCCGGTCAAAGCTGATCTGGGCCAGTTCGAGCAGGTTGCCGTCAATCTGGCGGTGAATGCGCGCGATGCAATGCCCGAGGGCGGTGCAATCACGCTGCGGACCCGCAACGTGCCCGTCCATGAAGCGGCAAAGCTCAACTATCGCGATCTTCCGGAAGCCGATTATGTCGTCTTCGAGGTGGAAGATACCGGCACCGGTATTCCAGCCGATGTGCTTGAGAAGATTTTTGAGCCGTTCTTCACCACCAAGGAAGTGGGCAAGGGCACGGGTCTCGGCCTGTCGATGGTCTATGGCATTATCAAGCAGACCGGCGGCTTCATCTATTGCGATTCCGAAGTCGGCAAGGGAACGACCTTCAAGATCTTCCTGCCACGCCTCATCGTGGAAAAGAGCGCCGAGGACGTGCCCGTCGCGGTCAAGGAAAAGAAGGTCGAAAAGGCGACCGACCTTTCCGGTTCCGCTACGGTTCTGCTCGTTGAAGACGAGGATGCCGTGCGTATGGGCGGCGTGCGTGCGCTCCAGTCACGCGGCTATACGGTGCATGAAGCGGCTTCTGGTGTCGAAGCTCTCGAAATCATGGAAGAGCTTGGCGGCGAAGTGGATATCGTTGTGTCCGACGTGGTCATGCCAGAAATGGACGGTCCGACGCTGTTGCGTGAACTGCGCAAGACTTATCCGGATATCAAATTCGTGTTTGTATCCGGTTATGCGGAAGACGCCTTCGCGCGCAACCTGCCTGCCGATGCAAAGTTCGGTTTCCTGCCAAAGCCGTTCTCGCTCAAACAGTTGGCGACCACCGTTAAGGAAATGCTGGAGAAGCAGGACTGATGGATTTGACGTCCACTTCCCGGCAAGACAGTCATGCGTAGTGGTCGCATAGCGGTTTTCGGCGGCGGTCCATCCGGTCTGATCGCAGCCGAAAAACTGTCGGCGCTCGGATATAGCGTGACTGTTTACGAGCAGATGCCGACGGTCGGACGCAAATTTCTGCTGGCTGGAAAATCCGGTCTCAACATCACCCATGCGGAAGATTTCTCCGTCTTTACGACCCGGTTTGGCGCAGCCTATGCCAGGCTTCTGCCGATGCTGCAAAAGTTTGGGCCTCAAGATTTGCGGAATTGGGCTGACGCGCTTGGTGCTGAAACCTTCGTCGGATCGTCGGATCGCGTGTTTCCCAAGGTGATGAAAGCCTCGCCGCTTTTGCGCGCGTGGGGGCGTCGTCTGGAAACGCAGGGCGTGCGCGTGCTGACGCGTCATCGCTGGGTTGGCTTTGATGGCGATATGCCGATTGTGGAAACGGCCAATGGCCGTGAAACAGTCGAATGCGATGCCGCGCTGTTTGCCTTTGGCGGCGCGAGCTGGCCTAAACTCGGTTCGAACGGTGCCTGGGTGCCGCCTTTTACAGAGAAGGGCATCACGATTGCTCCGTTGCGCTCTGCAAATTGCGGCTTCGATGTTAACTGGAGCGAGTATTTGGCCAGCCGTTTTGCAGGTGAGCCGGTGAAATCGGTCACCATCACGAGCAGGGCGGGAACGACACAGGGCGAATTCGTTATCACCAAGACGGGTGTCGAAGGCAGCCTTGTCTACGCCCACGCAGCGGCGTTGCGCGACGCGCTGGCGGCAGACGGGCAGGCCGATCTGGTGCTTGACCTTGCGCCGGGTCGCAGCGTTGAACGTCTTAAAGCTGATCTGGCGCGACAAGACAGCAAGCTCAGCTTTGGCAATCTGTTGCGTAAGGGCGCTGGCCTGACCGGTGTGAAGGCAGCGCTTGTCGCGGAATATCTGCGGGATAAAAACCCTGACAAGCTGGCTCATGCCATCAAGGCGCTTCACATTCCACTGTTGCGTACCCGTCCGATAGAGGAAGTTATCTCTTCGGCAGGTGGTATCATCTGGGACGAGATCGACCAAAATCAGATGCTGCAGAAATTGCCCGGTGTCTTTGTTGCTGGTGAAATGGTCGATTGGGAAGCGCCTACCGGCGGTTATCTCCTGACGGCATGTTTCACAATGGGCATCGCCGCAGCCGAAGGCATTGACAGCTGGCTACAATCATCCTGAGCGGATTTGAAAGCTGATTGAGAAATGGCGCACCCGACAGGATTCGAACCTGTGACCTCTGCCTTCGGAGGGCAGCACTCTATCCAGCTGAGCTACGGGTGCACACTGGACGGCTGAAAGCCTGATCTGCCGCGTTTCTAGCTGAACCACGCAATCGCATCAATGACTTATTTTCATAAACCAGACTAAATCTGATGCGGGCTGCATGAATGAGTAACGCGGCGTGAAACTCCTGGCCGAAAGGTCAGCCAGGAGCCTGTTTGTTGAAGTGGTTATGCAGGGCGCTTTGCGAGTTCGTTACCGCCATTCCATGCACGCAGTCCGACCAGCACCACGATGGCGAGGGCGCAAAGAAGAGCCAGAACATAGAAACCGGCATCATGATTGCCGACGGCAACATCGGCCCAGTTCTTGATCTGAGGCGCGAAGAATGCGCCCAGATTGCCGATGGATACGATGAAGGCGATACCGCTTGCCGCGCCGACACCACCGAGATAGCGCGTCGGGAGGCTCCAGAAAACCGGCTGTGATGCCGTTAGCCCCGGCACCGCAATACATGCTGCAATCAGCATGATCCATGCGTTTCCAGTTAGGCCGATCATGCCCAAAGCGATGGTGCCCGCGGTAACCATCAGGGCGCAGATAAGCCGGTGTTTGCCGGTATTGTCCGCAAGCACGGTGAAATAGCGGGTTGCAATCACCGAACACAGCCACGGCAGGCTCAACAGCGTGCCGATGAAGAGGTTCATCTCGCCACCCGATGCCGCATCAGCGAATCGCGACGGGAAGTAGAATGTCAGCGGCGCGGTGCCGATCTGCAGGAAAAAGTAGATCGCGATAAACGCCCACACTCTGGCGTCTTTCAGAACAGAAAGCGCCGAATGTTTGTGGGTGTTTTCCTTGGCGGCTTCTTCTGCCTTCACGACAGTGGTCAGCGCGTCTCTTTCTTCTGGTGTGAGCCAGCTTGCCTTTTCAGGCCGGTCGGTCAGATAGAAGAGTGCGATGATGCCCATGAGCGAGGCGCCAAGACCCTCGACAAGGAACATCCATTGCCAGTTGGTCAGTCCGAAAACGCCGTGATGTGTGAGCAGCCAGCCGGACAGGGGGCTGCCCAGCACCAGAGCAAGCGGTACGCCCAGATAGAACAGGCCCGTCGCCTTTGCGCGTTCCTTCGCTGGAAACCAGTAGGTTAGATAGAGCAGCACACCGGGATAAAAACCGGCTTCGCAAACGCCCAGCAGAAAACGCAGCGTGTAGAACACGGTTTCCGTATGGGCGAACATCATCGCTGCGGATACGAGGCCCCAGCTGATCATGATGCGGCTAAGCCAGAGCCGTGCTCCGACTTTGTGCAGGATAATATTGCTCGGCACTTCAAACAGAGCGTAACCGATGAAGAATATACCCGCTCCGAAAGCATAGGCGGCGTCGCTCAAACCCGTATCGAGTTGGAATTCCTTCTTGGCAAAGCCGATATTCGCGCGATCCAGAAAGGCCATGATCAGCATCAGCGCCAGAAATGGCAGCAATCGCCGGGTGGCCTTTCGAACAGCAGTATCAATATGTGCAGCACTCATCCCGATGTGTCTCCTCCTCATCACCTCAAGAATGCGCGCAAGCTAATGTAAACCCGTATATGGATAAAGGCTGCAAATATGAATACGTAGAGACGTGGGTGAGGTTATAGCGCCGAAATCTTTGCTGTAGGGCTGCTGCCGAGGGTTCAGAATATGAAATATTTTATATGCAAATCTATGCCACCTCTAATGAATTAAATTGAAATATAAACAAATATTACAGTGCGTATTATTGCGTTGATTTTTCGAGTCGACGATTCGCGAAAATCACCTTGCTGGGCATCAAAATCGCCATTGAAAGTGTCAATCACATTAGATTTTTTTCGGCCGGATTGATCGGTTTTAAAGTTTTCAAAATTCAATTTTCTTGTCCAAAAAAGTACAAAACGCGCCGTTTTATAGAAAAATTGGACGTGGAGACAAGTTTCAGGATTCTACGCTAACGACAGAGCCAACCGGCGCGGTTAT
Source organism: Ochrobactrum sp. P6BSIII (assembly GCF_014138065.1). Classification (NCBI taxonomy): domain Bacteria; kingdom Pseudomonadati; phylum Pseudomonadota; class Alphaproteobacteria; order Hyphomicrobiales; family Brucellaceae; genus Ochrobactrum; species Ochrobactrum sp. P6BSIII. Next base: position 289,884 of record NZ_JACGXB010000004.1, read on the forward strand.
CGTCAATCATCCAATAAAGAACATCCAAAACCAATGATTATGGTGTCCACATCTCTGTGGCTGCTGGGGTGTCTCTTTGCGTTTGAAGAATTGACATAAACCGGATGAGTATCGCGGGAGGTTTTTGTGAGCATCATCTTCAAATCTTCGAGTATATCCGCTGAACGCATGTCAACGCGTCGTATTCTCGTTGCTGGCGGAGCAGGGTTCCTGGGCTCGCATCTTTGCGAACGGCTCCTGCGCGAAGGTAATTTCGTTATCTGTGTCGATAATTTTTCCACGGGTCGTATCGAAAACCTGCGCAATCTGCTGCGCTACGACACATTCAGCTTCGTTCGCCATGACATTGTGCATCCGCTCGATCTGCCGGTTGATGAAATCTACAATCTGGCATGCCCGGCTTCGCCGCCGCATTACCAGGCCGATCCGGTTCACACGATGAAGACGAGCGTTATCGGCTCGCTCAATCTGCTCGAACTTGCTGCTCATTATCAGGCCCGGATTTTTCAGGCTTCTACATCAGAAGTCTATGGCGATCCCCAGGTGCATCCGCAGCCGGAATCTTATTGGGGCAATGTCAATTCGTTCGGCCCGCGCTCTTGCTACGACGAAGGCAAGCGGTCGGCTGAAACGCTGTTTTATGATTTCCATAAGCAATACGGCGTCGATATTCGCATCGTGCGCATCTTCAACACCTATGGTCCGCGCATGCGCCCGGATGATGGCCGCGTCGTATCCAACTTCATCGTACAAGCCCTCAAGGGCGACGATATCACCATCTATGGCGATGGTTCCCAGACGCGCTCCTTCTGCTATGTCGATGATCTTATTGAAGGTTTCTGCCGCCTGATGGGCAGCCAACCTGCCATCCACACGCCGGTCAATCTCGGCAATCCCGGTGAGTTCACAGTGCGTGAACTGGCTGAACAGATCATCGCTCTGACCGGTTCGTCATCGCGAATTGTGCAACGCCCGTTGCCAACGGATGACCCGCGCCAGCGTCGCCCGGACATCACGGTTGCCAAGCGCGAGCTTGGCTGGGAACCGGCGATTGCCCTGACAGAAGGTCTGAAGTCGACGATCTCCTACTTTGAGCGCCAGCTGGTCCGACCTTCGGGAGAGCTTGTTGAGGTGGCATGATGACCCAGCAAAACGTACTCGTTGCCGGCGGTGCTGGCTTTATCGGTAGCCATACGGCCAAGCTTTTGGCCGGGCACGGTTTTTCACCGGTCGTCTATGACAATCTGTCGACTGGTCATAAGGCTTCGGTACGTTGGGGTGAATTCGTCGAAGGCGATATTCTCTCGCAGGACAAGCTCATCGCGGCGATTGAGACCTACGATCCTGTTGCAGTCATTCACTTTGCGGCTTCGGCTTATGTCGGAGAATCCGTCACGGACCCGGCTAAGTATTACCGGAACAATGTCTGCGGCACGCAATCGCTTCTGGAAGCGTGCCGTTTGACGGGCGGTCGTCCGGTCATCTTCTCGTCCAGCTGCGCTACCTATGGTGTTCCCGATCGCTTGCCGATCCGGGAAGGCGAGGTGCAGCGTCCAATCAATCCTTATGGGCGGACCAAGCTGATCGCTGAGCATATGCTTGCCGATTATTCGGCAGCCTACGGAATGCGTTATGCGGCGCTGCGTTATTTCAACGCTTGCGGCGCCGATATCGACGGGGAACTGGGCGAAAAGCACGATCCTGAAACCCATCTTATTCCGCGCGCCATGCTGGCTGCAGCTGGAAGCGCCGATGTGCTTGAAGTTTTCGGTGATGATTACGACACGCCGGACGGCACCTGCATTCGCGACTATATCCATGTTGTCGATCTGGCGCGGGCTCACGTGCTGGCGGTCGAACATCTGGTCAATGGCGGCGGTAATCTGGTTCTCAATCTTGGAACTGGACGCGGCACGTCGATCAAGGAAATCGTTGATGCCATCGGGCGCGTTACGGGACGTCAGGTGCCGGTCGAAATGCGCGCGCGTCGTGCAGGCGATCCGCCAGCACTTTACGCCGATCCGGCGGAAGCAGCAGCAAAGCTTGGCTTCACAACGCTCCATTCCGATCTCGACACGATTATTCGTACTGCTGCTCCATTCTTCGGTCTGGAGGCGCGATCATGAAGACGCCCCGGATTCCTCTGGTTGCGGACAACAAGGAACCATTGCTGACGCCCATTTTCACCGGCCGCAAGCGGGTTGAATATATTGTCGGCATCGTTCTCTGGGCCATGGCTATCGCCTATTTCTGGCAGTGGTGGCTGATCAGCGCCGAACACATCCATCCGGTTGGTTCTGTTCTGGTGACAGCGCTTTTGGCCTGGATAACCATCCTGCCGCTCTATTTTATCCTGATTTTCTTCCATGCTGCGCGCCCGTCCGGCCCGCTGCGGCTGCCGGAAGGAAGCCGCGTGGCCATGGTGGTCACCAAGGCACCGTCCGAACCGTTTGAAGTGGTGTCGGAAACACTGCTTGCGATGCTGGCTCAGAAAGTGCCGCATGACACCTGGCTTGCCGATGAAGATCCATCGCCATCAACGTTGGCCTGGTGCCGTGAGCATGGTGTGTTTGTTTCGACGCGCAAGGGACGTGCGGATTATCACCGGCAAACCTGGCCACGCCGTACGCGGTGCAAGGAAGGCAATCTGGCGTTCTTCTATGATCATTACGGCTATGAACGCTATGACTTCGTATCGCAGCTCGATGCGGACCATGTGCCAGAACCGGATTATCTCTACAACATTCTGCGTCCGTTCGCGGACCCGGCAATCGGCTATGTTTCAGCGCCAAGCATCTGTGATCGCAATGCACATGAAAGCTGGTCGGCACGCGGACGTCTCTATGTTGAGGCGAGCATGCATGGCTCGTTGCAGGCGGGTTACAATGGCGGCTTTGCGCCTGTGTGTATCGGTTCACATTATGCAGTGCGTACAGCGGCTCTGAAGGAAATCGGCGGCCTTGGTCCCGAACTTGCCGAAGATCATTCGACGACCCTGTTCATGAATGCGCATGGCTGGCGTGGCGTCCACGCATTGGATGCGATTGCCCATGGCGATGGTCCGCGCACGTTTGGTGACCTTGTAACGCAGGAGTTTCAGTGGTCGCGCAGTCTGGTCATGATCCTTTTGCAGTACACACCGAAGCTGATCAGCCGTTTGCCACTGCGTCTAAAGTTCCAGTTTCTGTTTTCACAGGTCTGGTATCCGCTCTATGCGTTCTTCCTGGCTATGACCTTCTTGCTGCCGATCATTATCCTTGCCTACGGCGATAATTTTGTCAGCGTCACATATCCGGATTTTCTGCTTCACTTTATGCCGCAGTCGCTGATGATTTTGTTCCTCGCGTTCTGGTGGCGGTCGAGCAAGACATTTCGTCCGGTCGACGGCAAGATTTTCAGCTGGGAAGCGATGCTGTTTCTGCTGGCGCGTTGGCCCTGGGTGTTGGCTGGAACCTTCGCAGCATTTCGTGACTGGGCAACGGGTTCATTCGTCGACTTCCGCGTTACGCCGAAGGGCTCATCAGAAGTCGATCCAGTGCCATTCCGAGTGCTGGCACCCTATGCCTTCATCTCCATGCTGTCGCTGGTTCCGGTTCTGTTGGTCGACGACGCTGATCAAACACGCGGCTTCTACGTCTTCGCCATCATCAATGCGTGCTTCTACCTGTTTCTGATCGGTATGATCATTGTGCAGCATGCGCGTGAAAACAAGGTGCGGATGCAAAGCCGGTTCTATCAGCCGGTCCTCGCAAGCAGCTTTATGGCGCTCGTCATGGTCACAGGTTTTACGACCGCTGAACGGGGCCGCGACGGCATTGAAGCTCTGACCTGGGGCACGTTGAGCTTTTCAGTATTCGACGACCAATTCTCGGTAGCTGGAGCAGGCGTCGGCGGACGCGACACTCACAAGACAATATTCAACCCTCGTTGGCGCAAGAACCCGTTCAACGGGTCGAGCAACGATAACAATTAGCGGAGAGGCGGGACTTGTTATGAAGATCGCTGTCATTGGAACGGGTTATGTCGGTTTGGTCAGCGGCACCTGCTTCGCCGCCTGGGGACATGAGGTTGTCTGCGTGGACAAGGATGCGCAGAAGATTTCCGGACTGGAACGCGGCGTTGTGCCCATTTACGAACCGGGGCTTGATGAACTGGTCGAGCGCAACTTCGCCTTTGGCCGTCTCAGCTTCACCTGCAATCTTGCGGAAGCCGTCAAGGGCGCGCAGCTCGTGCTGATCGCTGTCGGCACGCCAGCACGTGCCGGACATGGCGATGCCGACCTGTCGTTTGTCTATATGGCCGCCCGTGAACTCGCACCGTTGATTGATGACAATGTGGTTGTTGTCGTGAAGTCAACCGTTCCGGTGGGCACCGGCGATGTGGTGCAGAAGATCATTGGTTCAGTGCGCAAGCCGGGAACCTTCTCGGTTGCCTCCAATCCCGAATTCCTGCGGGAAGGCGTTGCCATTCGCGACTTTCTGGAACCGGACCGCGTGGTAATCGGCGTCGAGGACGAGCGGGCGCGCAAGCTTCTCGTCGAGCTTTACAGCGCGCCGCTTGAAGCAAACCAGACGCCCATCGTGGTGACGCAGCGCCGTACATCCGAACTGATCAAATATGCGGCCAATGCGTTCCTCGCCACCAAGATCACCTTCATCAACGAACTCGCCGATCTCTGCGAGGAAGTGGGCAGCGACGTTACCGATCTGGCTTTGGGCATGGGGCTGGACAAGCGGATCGGCACCAGTTTTCTGAATGCGGGTCCGGGCTATGGCGGCTCTTGCTTCCCCAAGGACACGATTGCTCTGCTGCGGACCGCACAGGACCACGGCGTGGCCCTGCGTCTGGTCGAGGAAACCGTGACCGCAAATGAAGCGCGCAAGCGCCGCATGGCGCTGAAGGTCATGGATGCACTCGGCGGCGATATCGAAGGCCGAACCATTGCTGTTCTCGGTCTGACCTTCAAGCCGGATACGGACGATATGCGCGATGCGCCGTCCATTCCGCTGATCGAAACCTTGCAGCGTTTCGGTGCGCGCATTCAGGCACACGATCCGGTTGGCATCGAGAATGCGCGCCGCATCCTGACCGATGTGGAGTTTTTCGAGAACGCCTATGACTGCGTTGCCGATGCGGATGCTGCGGTCGTCGTGACCGAATGGGACAGCATTCGCAAGCTTGATCTCGCTCGCATGAAGCGCCTGATGCATCAGGCAGTTCTCGTTGACCTTAGAAACGTCTTTTCCCGAACTGCGGCCGAAAGACTTGGATTTCGTGTTTCGACCATCGGTCGCCCCGTTCATCTGCGGCAGGAAATAAAACCAACAACGTTGCTGCCGCAGGCGCGCGTCCGCCCACCACAAGAACCCCAGGCGGGCGCGCGCAATCTCAAAATTGTGGGAGGATCAAATGAAACTATCGATATTTGATACCGGCCGCTATTTCAGCCGCCGGAGCAAGCTGGCCCTGACACCTCTTGCCCTGATGGCTGGCCTTATGGGGCTTGCCGCTGGTGCTGCCGAGGCTGCGACCATGCCCGGTGACAACACACCTGCCGGTACGCGTGTGATGACGCCGTTTGAAATCTACACGCTTTACCGTGACAAGAACTGGCAATGGGCCGATGGGTCGGGTCAGATGCAGATCACGGATCGTCGCTTCACCGCGCGCGTTGATGGCGAAAAGGGCAAAGCCTGGGCCGAAGGTCGCTGGATGATCACCAAGACCGGGCTGATGTGCCTGAAGGCTGACTGGCATACCGATCAGGGCAAGTTTCCAGTCAAGACATGCTTCTCGCACCGTATCGGTGATGGCGTGGTCTATCAGAAGCGCGAGCCGGATGGCGTTTGGTACGTCTTCCGTCATGCCGACGGACGCGCCGAGGATGAAGCACGCAAACTCGTATCCATCAGCCTTTCAACGGAACAAAAGAATGGCGCGCTGAAAGCGGAAGCAACAACTCCGCAATCGCCAAAACAATAGAAGGGAGGGGGCCATGAAAACCCCTTATAAAATAGCCTCTATTTTACTCTGCGGAGCGCTTGTCTCCACTGCCGTTTACGCCGCGAGCGGCGTTTCCGGTGCGACGGTGGATACGCGTAATCTGTTCCACGACAAGCGCCCGGTCATCACGCCGAACTCGATCAAGCCCGGCGCTTACGATCCACACGGGGATTATACAAACGATCCCAATTCGAAGATCGAACATCTGTTCTTGCCGTGGGAAGATGTGGATCTGACGAGCCTCGCCCAGGCGGATTCCTATGCGCGTGAACGCGGTCGCGAGTTGCTGATCACGATCGAACCCTGGTCATGGGCGCGTGACTGGCGTGTTGCGCCGGATGCGCTGTTGAGCGGCATCGAGAATGGTCGCTACGATTCCAACATGGGTGCTGTCTGTTCGGCAGCGTCGAAACTGAAAAGCCCGGTGACCATTCGTTGGGCACAGGAAATGGACGACAAGTCTGGACAGTTCACCTGGTCCTACTGGTCGCCGCAGGGATACATTTCCGCTTACCAGCATGTGGTCAAGGTTTGTAAAAAGACTTTGCCAAACGCCAAATATATGTGGTCGCCAAAGGGAGAAGAGGGTCTTCAGGCCTATTATCCCGGTGATGCCTTCGTGGATGTGATTGGCCTCTCGGTGTTTGGCTACGAGCCTTACGACAAGCTGGAGGTTGGACGCCCCACGAGTTTCGTCGAACGCGCGAAGCCCGGATACGATCGGGTCGTGGCATTCAACAAGCCGATCGTTATCGCCGAACTTGGTTACGAAGGCAGCGACGATTATGTCCGGGCCTGGGCCGCAGAGGCCAACAAGCCTCAGCCCGAATTCCCGGCACTGACTGCTGTCGTCTATTTCAACGACCGCGAAGTCTATCCTTGGCCAAGGGGTGTCGGACGGCCTGACTGGCGCGTTGCGAACCATCCTTTGGATTAAACTAAACGTCTAACCCCGACCGTTAAACGATTGGACAGGAAAGCAAAATGTTTTCGATCCGTTTCACAGCCGTGAGTGCGGCGCTGTCCGTACTCCTCGTAGCAGGTGCCGCCGAAGCAGCACCGAAGCCAAAAGCAGATGACGCAACGGCCAAGATGGCTGCTGCGGCATCACCAATGTCCGCACAGGCGCTTGAGGCGATCTATGCGGGCAAGACATGGAAATGGAAGGATGGCGGTGGCTTTTTCTCAGCCGACCGGCACAAACTGGCAGCCTGGTCCAAGAAGGGCAAGGCCTGGTCTTATGGCGAGGGACGCTGGTACGCGACCGACGGCGGTAAGCTCTGCATGCAGGCTTACTGGCGCAATAAATCCGGTGGCGGCGGCGGAGATACAAGCTGCTTTCTGCACCGCGAGAAGGCAGGCGTAATCTACCAGAAGCGTTCCATTGGTGGCGACTGGTACATATTCCGGAACAACCCGCCGAAGCCGACGGATGAAGCGCAAAAGCTCGTGCGGGGCGATCTGGTCAGCAAAGGACTGATGCGAATTAAAGCGTCAGCCAAATAAATCCCGGGCGGGGAAACCGGCTCGCCGACTTCGTGCTTTAGGAGTGCATGAGCGGAGTTGGCGGGCTGGTGGTCTTTAGAAGCCGACATTTACATCCTTGAATATCAACGGATGTAAATGTCGGCCCCAGATCACGGACATTATCAGTCCCGCATGAAGCAGCGCGACTTTTGACCAAAGCCGCTCGGCGTGCAGACATAGGGAGTGGCGCCGAAATATTGCGAAGCCGAGACTTTAACGACCTTGCCCATCGGGTTCTTATTGTAACGGACTTCGTTATTGACGCGATACTTGACGAGATAGACCGATCGCGTGTCATTCTTCGGCTTATGGCTGTCCTTTGCCTGCGCGTTTGCTGACAGGCACAAAGAAGCTGCGAGACCGATTGCCGCCGTTGCTACCCATTTTACGCTTTCACGGCGTACAGCATTGAAAAATACATTGTTCATGCGACTGCCTCCTGTTGGTTATTTTGGAGGTGTTGTAGCAAGCGCGATTTAACATTCCTGCCGGAAATTCCGGACAATTTTCACTAAATGGGATGCAGTCGCATATATCCCATGAAAGGCGCGCGGCTGTCTACTGTTAGAATCTTCTAATATAATAAGGGTTTATAACAGGTAGCACCTAAAGATGCTTAGTGATTGGAATTACTCGCAATTTTGAATTCTAGAGTTTTGCTGAACGAACTTTTTAAAAGGGAGCTTTAAGCGAAAGTTTTCGTAGCGTTTATACATGAAACTAATTTAATCTCTCGCCAGCGAATTCGATTTATTTAATTTTTACCAATGATATTATCTAGGCATAAAGTCTAATATCGAAATGCGTCGCTTGGGTGAGGCGATGAAATCAGGGAACTGCCGTGACGTCAGACAATGACAAGACCGGGCTAGATCTTAAATTGGAATTTGTCGAGCGTCGGCAATCAGTGCGCACGCCGGTTTCTCCGTTGGGGGAGGTTACTGGTAGCGCCAACCTATTGGAGCCACTCGTTTTTTCAACGGAAGGCTGCGAGCCGTCTGAGCAGTTTTCCGCTTGGCAACAACATATGGCACCCTTGCTCGACTTGCGTCTACCCGATGGCATTCGTCCCGGCGAAGGCTTTTTAGCCACTCAAGCCGTGTGGAATCTGGGGGGGATGCTTCTCATCCAGCAGACCGCACCGGCATTCAGCTATGAGCGTCCAAAGGAAAAGGTGCGTTTCAGCTCGATTGATCATTGGCAGATCAGTTTTTTGCGCAGCGGTCATAGCTGGACAGGCGTTGACGGTCGTGTTGCAGAAAATGAGCCGGGAATGATTGATGTGCGCTCGTTGGGCTATCCATTTCGGGGGCGGGCCATTGCGTCGGAATCTGTGTCCCTTATCATTCCTGTCGACCAGTTTGCCGGTCGCGGCGGCATGCCGGAAGCCAGCAATAATGTCACTCTGGGCGGTTATCGCGCCAAACTGTTGATCGATTTCGTTACAAGCCTTGAGGATGGCCTCAGTCGAGCGACCAATGAAGACTTACCCGGTTTGCGGGACAGTCTGCGACAGATCATATTCGATACGATTGCGCCACTCGTAAAGAAGATCGATGTCAGCGAGCAGATTTCCCAACTGGGATTGATGACCAAGGCGAGACGTTTCATCCAAAAAAATCTGATGTCGCGCGATCTGACACCGGAAGCTCTGAGTCGCGAACTGGCTGTTTCACGCACACATCTTTATCAGCTCTTTGAAGGATCGGGCGGCGTTCTGAATTACATTCGGCAAAGGCGTCTGTTCGGGGCTCATGCCATGCTGGCAGATGCAAGCGAAAATCGAAGGGTGGCGGATGTTGCTCTGGCTTTCGGCTTTGATTCTGCTGCCAATTTTACACGCGCATTCACGCAGCAATTTGGCTACAGCCCAAGCAGCGTGCGCAAAGCTTCGTCAAGAACTGATACGGTCGCGGATACGCAGCAGGATCAGAGCCAGCCAGCGACGTTCGAAACGTTGTTGCGTACACTTGCCATGTTCGATGTCTGAAGGGGGTATCTGGCAAGTAAGACCGGCTCGTAAGCACAAAGAAGGCGCCATTGGCGCCTTGTTTTATGAGCTGATCATTCGTCCAATCCACAGGAGTATACAGGCGCCGACAAAGCCGGAAATCAGATAGCCAAGCCAGCCGCCGAAAGAGACACCCAGAAAACCGAATATGAAGCTCGCCACTGCGGCACCGATGATGCCCAGAATGATATTCATGAATATGCCGGTATTGCTGTTCATGAAATTGGAAGCAATCCAGCCAGCAAGGCCACCTATGATGATGGCTGCAATCCAGCCCACGCCTGCACCGCTCATTTGATCCACTCCTTTAATCCAGGCTCAGCAAGTACCAATTGGTTATGCCAAGCCTTGAAACATGTCTTCCAAAGTTGGGACCGAGAAGCGGACCCGCAAAAGAAACGAACATGTGTGACAACAGGTTCCCGAAACGTCAGCGCTTTACGCAACACCTCAAGAAATCGGATCGATCGTTCGAACAGTCGACAAACGCTTGGAACAATTGCTTATCCATGGGATAAACTTCTCATTCCAAGCATCTGTTTATAAACGTATTATGCGATCATAAGTTCCCTTATGACCGCAAAATATTAAAGGCCGGCAGGCACAATGCCGCCATTGTCCTTGAGCTTCTGAATGACCTGTTTGTGCAGCCACACATTCATCGTCGCGGAATCGCTCGTGTCACCGGTATAGCCAAGTTCCTTGGCGAGTTCCTTGCGGTGTTCCAGGCTGCTGTCGAGGCCAAGCGCCTTCATCAGATCGACGATAGACGTTTTCCAGTTGAGCTTCTGACCGCTTTTTGCCACCGCTGCATCGAGAACAGCGCTGACATCAACAGCGCCCGTAGCAGCAGGTGCTGACGAAGAAGGAGCTGCCGCTGTCGTCTGGCTCGGTTCGGCGGTTGCGGTCGTTTCCGTTGCAGGTGTCGCTGCTTGTGCCTGACCCCAGATGGCGCCCTTGATCTTGTCGAAAATGCCCATGTCGAACTCCAGTTGTAAAACAGGTGGCCCGACCGGGGAATTGTCTGAAGAGACATGGTCGGACACGTCAATCAGCCAAAGAACCTGTATGACTGTGCCGAACAGAATGCATTATTTTGCAATTGGTTCCAGACAATATTGCATGTCAGCAATCGATTACTGAATTTATGTCTGTATATCTCTTTTTAGATGAATGGTCTTCAGCTGGAAATATAGGGTGTTCGTTCCGTCTGATGAATATAATAATGTTCGATAGCAACATCAGGAAGCTCAGAGAGATAAAACGATTGTCCATCTGTCGCTTTTGATGTGCCTTCACCTGCCAGACTTGCCCCGAGATCGCTCTTTAATGGCACCGCAAGGGACAGGCCATAAAGAATGACGCCCCAGATGACGAAGGGCGAGGCGGCAATAAGTACGAATATGTACTGAGCTGTTTCCATGCAGTGAATTTTGAATTCATCGTCCGGAAACGTCAAAGAATAGACGACCTCTTCTGCGATCGCAGCGCGCTTTGATTTCCCAATCATCGCAGGAAACAGGGGAATAAAAGTTCTGCCTGCCCGGTGTGCCGCGTTTCACGAGCTAACGCTCGTCATGCGTGTGCTGTTGATTTTCAGCAATCTCCGAAAACAAACGTTGCATTTTCGCCACAATGCGTTGCATAGATGCAACGCTATTGGGTATCATGGTTAATATGGACGCAGCGAATCTGACCACGAATCTGGATAAGACGGAACAATCGTCGCGCAAGGGCGAGGGGCGCAGGCTTCTGGCATTGCCCGGCATAATCACCGTCGTTTCGGCGCTGATTACGGCGTCCATTTCTTTTGCGATTCTGATTGGCATTACTCCGATCACACCTGATCGCACTGTTACGCTGGCTTTGGTCATCATCAATGTCGCGTTGATTTTGTTCCTGATTTTGCTGATTTGCCGCGAGGTCTATCGCATCGTCACAGCGCGCCGCTCGGGTAAGGCAGCGTCGCGGCTACATGTCCGTATCGTGGCGTTGTTCTCTTTGATAGCAGCAGTTCCGGCGATTGTGGTGGCCATTGTCGCGTCGGTAACGCTCAATCTCGGTCTGGACCGGTGGTTCGACACCAATACGCGCGATATTGTGAATTCGTCGCAAAGCCTGACCACGGCCTATATTCGCGAGACGGCACTCAATCTGCAAAGCACGTCTTACTCGATGCTGCAGGATCTGGATGCGCAGCGCACACTTTATAGTCTGGACCGGGGCGGCTTTATTGAATTGCTGACGTTGCAGACGCGCGGACGCGGGTTGCTCGGTGCATTCCTGGTGCGCGCAGACGGCTCCGTCGTGGTCAAAAGCAATACGGGTATGGAAAGCAGCTTGCCTAATCCGCCACATGCAGCCTTGCAAACGGCTGCTGATGGAAAGCCCGTTATCATCCCGCCCGGCGATCTCAATTACGTCGGTGCACTTATCAAGATGCGCGAGATACCGGATGTTTATCTTTACACTGTCCGTCGAGTCGATGCTCAGATTCTCGATGCAATGCGTTTGATGGAAGCCAATACGCAGCGTTATCAGGAGATGGATGCAAACCGCATTCCGACCCAGATTGCCTTTGCACTCCTGTATTTCGGTTTGACGCTGATCGTTCTTCTGTCTGCAATCTGGACCGGTATCGCGGTTGCGGATCGTCTGGTGCGCCCAATCCGCCTGCTGATCGGTGCAGCCGATGATGTGACGGCCGGTGATCTCGATGTTTCCGTTCCCGTTCGTTCGTCCGATGGTGACGTCGGTGCACTGTCCGGCACTTTTAACAACATGGTTGCGGAGCTGAAGAGCCAGCGCAACGAACTGATTGCGGCCAAGGATCAGATCGACGAGCGCCGTCGCTTCTCGGAAGCTGTGCTTTCGGGCGTTACGGCGGGTGTTATCGGCATCGAAACTGATGGTTCCATCTCGATTCTCAACCGCTCGGCGGAACACATGTTTGGCGTTATATCGCAGGATGCGGTGGGCAAGAGCCTCAGCAGCATTGCGCCGGAAATCGGTCAGGCCTTTGAAGTTGCGCGTACTGCGGACAAGACGATGCATCGCGAACAGGTGAGCATGACGCGCAACGGCGTGGCGCGCACCTTCAACGTACAGGTCACGGTCGAAGATATTGAATCCGAGGATCATTCTTATGTCGTGACGGTGGATGACATCACTGATCTCGTGCAGGCGCAACGCACCTCGGCATGGGCTGATGTCGCGCGCCGCATCGCGCATGAAATCAAAAATCCGCTGACCCCGATCCAACTTTCGGCTGAACGCATTCGCCGTCGTTATGGCAAGGTCATCACCGAAGATCGGGAAGTCTTCGATCAGTGCACCGACACCATTATCCGCCAGGTTGGCGATATTGGCCGCATGGTCGATGAATTTTCCGCTTTTGCCCGTATGCCGAAGCCGGAAATGCGACAGATGGATATGCGCGAAGCCTTGCGCGAAGCGTCCTTCCTGATCGAAGTCAGCCGCAGCGACATTAAGTTCGAAAACAATTTCGGACCGGAAAAGCTGACTGGTTCTTTTGACAGCCGTCTGATCGGTCAGGCTTTCGGTAATGTCATCAAGAATGCGAGCGAAGCGATTGATGCCGTTGCCAAGGAAGACCGCGGCGAAGGGCATATTCTTATTCATTCATACAAGGCTGACGGGAATTTGATTGTCGATGTGATCGACAACGGCAAGGGCTTGCCGGGTGACGACCGTCAGAAGCTGCTTGAGCCTTATATGACCACGCGTGAAAAGGGTACGGGGCTCGGCCTCGCCATCGTCCGCAAGATCGTTGAGGATCACGGCGGACATCTCGAATTGCATGACGCGCCAGCGGATTTCCACGGAGGTCGTGGCGCAATGATACGGATGGTCTTTCCAGATATGCAGGCCGGTGTAACCGAGGCTGCCAACGGAAATGACGACACAAAGATAGCTGGACAGGTGAATTGATATGGCAGCCGATATTCTTGTAGTTGATGACGAAGCGGATATCCGGGAGCTCGTAGCTGGTATTCTCAGCGATGAGGGTCATGAAACCCGTACCGCATTCGATGCGGATAGCGCACTGGCGGCTATTGGCGATCGCGTGCCGCGACTGGTGTTTCTGGACATTTGGCTCCAGGGCAGCCGTCTTGACGGGCTGGCTCTGCTGGATGAAATCAAGAAGTTGCATCCCGATCTGCCGGTGGTCATGATTTCCGGTCACGGCAACATCGAGACGGCGGTTTCCGCCATCCGGCGCGGTGCTTACGATTTCATCGAAAAGCCGTTCAAGGCGGATCGTCTGATCCTCGTTGCCGAGCGTGCTCTGGAAACCTCCAAGCTGAAGCGCGAAGTGTCCAATCTGCGCAAGCGGTCTGGCGAAAGCATGGAGCTTATTGGTGCATCGCTGGCCATGAGCCAGTTGCGGCAGACCATCGAGCGTGTTGCGCCCACCAACAGCCGCATCATGATCACTGGCCCCTCGGGTGCCGGCAAGGAACTCGCGGCCCGCGCCATTCACGCACAATCGACCCGCGCCAACGGACCGTTTGTGACCGTGAATGCTGCGACCATTACACCGGAGCGCATGGAGATCGAACTTTTCGGCACGGAAATGGATGGTGGCGAACGCAAGGTCGGAGCTTTGGAAGAAGCGCATGGCGGCATTCTCTATCTCGATGAAGTTGCCGACATGCCGCGCGAAACGCAGAACAAGATTCTGCGCGTGCTGGTCGATCAACAGTTCGAGCGTGTCGGCGGCACGAAACGCGTCAAGGTCGATGTGCGTATCATTTCGTCGACAGCGCAGAACCTTGAAGGCATGATTGCCGAAGGCACATTCCGTGAAGATCTGTTCCACCGCCTGTCGGTTGTTCCGGTTCAGGTTCCGCCGCTCGCAGCACGCCGCGAGGATATTCCGTCGCTTGTCGAATATTTCATGACACAGATCGCCGGGCAGGCGGGTATCAAGCCGCGCAAGATCGGCGCGGATGCGATGGCAGTGCTTCAGGCTCATAGCTGGCCGGGCAATATTCGCCAGCTGCGCAACAATGTTGAGCGCCTGATGATTCTGGCGCGTGGCGACGATGCGGATGCGCCGGTAACGGCTGATCTTCTGCCTGCCGAAATTGGTGACACGCTGCCGCGTGCGCCGACGGAATCGGACCAGCACATCATGGCTCTGCCACTGCGCGAAGCGCGCGAGCGTTTTGAGAAGGAATATCTGATCGCGCAGATCAACCGCTTTGGCGGCAATATTTCGCGCACTGCGGAATTTGTCGGCATGGAACGCTCGGCCTTGCATCGTAAATTGAAATCACTCGGCGTATAAGCGTTTAGTAATTCTACAAGCGGAGCAGCCATGCGGGTGATCGTATGCGGAGCGGGGCAGGTCGGCTATGGCATAGCCGAACGACTGGCCGCCGAGGAAAACGACGTTTCTGTCATTGATACGTCGGCGCGCCACATCGAAATCGTGCGTGATACGCTGGATGTGCGTGGATTCGTTGGTCATGGCTCGCAGCCGGATGTGCTGGCTGCGGCTGGTGCCGATGAAGCGGATATGATCATCGCCGTTACGCTGTCCGACGAAGTGAACATGGTCGCCTGTCAGGTCGCGCATTCGGTGTTCAATGTGCCGACGAAGATTGCGCGAATTCGCGCCCAATCCTATCTCAAGGCGGAATATCAGGACCTGTTTCTCCGCGAAAACCTGCCGATTGATGTGATCATTTCGCCTGAACTGGAAGTGGGCGAGGTGGTGCTGCGCCGTATCGCTCTGCAGGGCGCGACGGATGTTTTGCGCTTTGCCGATGATCGCGTCATTGGCCTTGCCATTGAATGCCTTGAAGAATGCCCGGTCATCAACACGCCGCTCAAGCAATTGACCGATCTGTTTCCCGATCTGGCGGCAACGGTTGTCGGGGTCGTGCGCAATGAAAACCTGTTCATTCCACGCTCGTCCGATGAGCTGAATGCGGGCGACCTCGCTTATGTTGTCACCACGCGCGAGCAGGTCCGCCGCACACTTTCGCTGTTCGGGCATGAAAAGCCGGAAGCGCGCCGCATCGTTATCGCGGGCGGCGGCAATATCGGGCTTTATGTTGCCAAGGCCATCGAAGACCGGAAATGGCAGACCCGTGTGAAGATGATCGAAAGCGACCATGAGCGCGCTTTCACGATTGCCGATCAGCTGAAGCGGACCATGGTGCTGCATGGCAGCGCGCTGGATCAGGCCTTGCTGCAAGAAGCCGATATTCAGGACGCCGATCTGATGGTGGCGCTCACCAATCAGGATCAGGTCAATATTCTCTCCAGCATCATGGCGAAACGCCTTGGCTGCAAAAGCAATATGGCCTTGCTGAATACGGTTGCCTATCAGGATTTCACCCACATGGTGGGGATCGACGCCTATATCAATCCGAAGGCGGTCACGGTTTCAAAAATCCTCCAGCATGTGCGCCGAGGCCGTATTCGTGCGGTTTACAGTGTCTATCGCGATATGGCCGAAATCATCGAAGCCGAAGCACTGGAAACGTCGTCGCTCGTCGGCGCGCCGTTGCGGGATCTGGATTTGCCCGTGGGTTTGCGAATCGGCGCGATCTACAGGGACGGGCAGGTTATCCGCCCCAATGGCGATGTTCGCATCAAGCCGAAGGATCGGGTGGTGATTTTTGCCACGGCAGAGGCCGTCAAACATGTGGAACAGATGTTCCGCGTCAGCCTCGAATTCTTTTAATCGAAGAAATCTGATATAGTTAATTAAGTATGAGTGATATAAGCCTCCAAGCTTTATTTCTTGGGGGCTTTTTATGGACATTTGTACCTTTTGGTACGGACCTCGCTTGCGCGAAGTCGATCAGATTTGTCTGGCGTCGATGGTCATGACGGGTCAGCGCGTAAAGCTGTTTGCCTATGCGCCGATAGAAAATGTTCCCGCTGGCGTGGAATTGCACGACGCCAATACGATATTGCCGGAACGCGCGTTCAAGCGGCTTGATCCCGGCTATCCGACTTTCCGTTCGTCGCGAACCATTGTCCAGTTCAGTGATATTTTCCGCATCATGCTGATGAAACATCAGCAGGGTGTGTGGCTTGATACGGATGTGTTTCTTCTGAAGCAGTTCCATCCAGACCCGGAAAAGCCCTATCTCGCACGTGAAAACCAATATCGGGTGGGCGTATCAGCACTCTATTTCCCGCATGATCATCCGATCATTGGCGAGTTCGAAGCCTATATGTCTGCGACCTATCCTTTGCCGCGATGGCTCGGATTTAGGCGCGGAAAGTTGCGGCCGCTCTATTACCGGGCGATCGGCAAGGAAGTCACGCCGGCCTCCATCGGTATTACGGTCTTTGGCAATGATGGTATTTCGCGGCTCGCCCGCAAATACGGGGTTTTCAAGAACGCCGCGCCACGTGAGAACTTCTACTATTGGGTTGGTAAGGATGCGACACGCATCTATGATCCGGCCTATGGTCTGGAGCCGCTCGACCATCCGGATTTTATTGGCTTCCATGTCCATAAAAAACACAAGGCAGTTGTTTCATTACAACCCGGCAGTTTTTACATGTGGATGAGGGATCGGGTGAGGCCATTGCTTGAACGCAATGATAATATTGAGCTTTCCAAGGCGAGCTGATCACGCAACACTAACCTTGCTACCAATAATTGACACGTGTTCAACAAAATTGTCGGTTGCGCAAAGATTCCCATCCTGTTAACCGAAAGCTGAGGGCGAAGCAGTTGTCTTTCCACAGCAATTGCAGTTCTGTACCGGCACCTCGCGTTCCGGTGCTTGATTTATGCAAATGCGCATGCTCGTCTACAGCATTCCCCGCAAACGTCTCAAACGGTTTTGCGTTCGGAAATGCGACAAGGAATAACGGCATTTCCAGCAAAAGTGTTTAACGGTTTTGCTGGTCGAGAAATGCATGAAAACAAAGAGATAGAGCGGGTTCACCGCTTTCACGTATCGCGAACAGGCTGCTGATCGATTAAAGGAATAAAAACAATGGCTGAACGATCGCAAAATCTTCAAGACCTTTTTCTGAACTCCGTACGCAAACAGAAGATCTCCCTGACGATTTTTCTGATCAATGGCGTAAAACTGACCGGTATTGTGACGTCTTTCGACAATTTCTGTGTGCTGCTGCGCCGCGATGGTCATTCGCAGCTTGTCTATAAGCACGCAATTTCGACGATCATGCCGAGCCAGCCGGTTCAGATGTTCGAAGGTGAGGAAGCCTGACGCTTTCCGAATTCCATTCGGGTGCAGCGGTTTCGTCCATCGAGGTCGCGTCGCCCTGATGTTTTGTTAGGCGATTATTCCGGGTTCCAGCCATGGGACTCGGATATACTTGCTTTAACGCCCGGGGCGTCTTCTATTTGAAACACGCATAGCGGCGACCTATTTGTGCTTGATGATGGAGCGCAATGTCTCTGCACTCCCCGGAGAATATTTATTTGTCCAAATTCAAGGATAAAAACACGTCGTCCTTCGACGCGCATAAAGACGATGCAAACAAAGGCTACGGCCTTTCCGAACAAGAACCGACCAGAGCTGCCGTCGTCGTTCCCATTTTGCCGGAGCGCTATAATGCCAACGGTTCGGGCGAAGATGGTGCACGCACGCAGTTTCAGCGTTCCAGTGAGGCGCGTCTTGAAGAAGCTGTCGGTCTGGCGCGCGCCATTGATCTTGAAATCATTCACGCCGAAGTCGCGGTTATTGCCAATCCGCGGCCCGCAACTTTGCTTGGCGCAGGCAAGGTTGAAGCCATTGCCGATACGGTCAAGGAAAACGACATCGGGCTGGTCATTGTCGATCATGCTCTGACGCCGGTACAGCAGCGCAATCTCGAAAAGGAATGGAACGTCAAGGTCATCGACCGCACGGGCCTGATTCTTGAGATTTTTGGTGAGCGCGCGCGTACCAAGGAAGGTGCGTTGCAGGTCGAACTGGCGCATCTGAATTATCAGAAGGGCCGTCTGGTTCGCAGCTGGACCCACTTGGAACGTCAGCGCGGTGGCGGCGGCTTCCTTGGCGGCCCGGGTGAAACCCAGATCGAAGCCGACCGTCGTCTGCTGCAGGACAAGATTCTGAAGATCAAGCGCGAGCTTGAAACAGTTGTTCGCACACGCACGCTGCATCGCCAGAAGCGACGCAAGGTGCCGCATCCGATTGTTGCGCTTGTCGGTTATACCAATGCTGGCAAATCAACGCTGTTCAACCGTATGACGGGTGCCGAGGTGCTGGCTGAGGATATGCTCTTCGCCACGCTTGATCCGACGCTCCGTCGCATTCGGCTGCCCCATGGCGAGACGGTCATCCTGTCCGACACGGTGGGCTTCATTTCCAATCTGCCGCACCATCTGGTGGCCGCCTTCCGCGCCACGCTGGAAGAAGTGGTGGAAGCCGATCTCATTTTGCACGTGCGCGATATTTCCGATCCGGATAACGCCGCGCAGGCTGAAGATGTCGAGAACATTCTTGCCGGTCTTGGTATCGAGCCGCAGGATCGCAAGCGCGTCGTGGAAATCTGGAACAAGATCGACAATCTAGACGAGAGCGGCCGCGAGGCAGCATTGCGTCTGGCCGCTGCCGGTGGCGATGAAGGCCGCCCGATACCCCTGTCAGCCATCACAGGCGAGGGCGTTGACCGCTTGCTTAGTCTGATCGAAACACGGATAGCGGGCGTGCTTGGCGCTATAGATATCGTTCTTTCGCCTTTCGAGCTGCACATACTGAACTGGATCTACGAGCACGGCAGTGAAGTGCAGCGCGAAGACCTGGAAGACGGTTCGGTTCGGGTCAACGCACGTCTCACGGAAGTGGCGCGCCGGACGCTCGACGACAAGCGCGGCATCAAGCCGGAGAAGCCGGAAAACGACTGGGATTAGTCATGATTCCGTGAGGAACCGAGCACCACTTGCGGAACAGGGGCGCAACGCCCTATGTATGGTAGTCCGACGATTCAAATCCACTCAATTCGCATCATTACATCCAGAGGCCCATAATGAGAGATCCGATTGAAACCGTCATGAACCTCGTGCCGATGGTGGTCGAGCAGACCAACCGTGGCGAGCGGGCCTATGATATTTTCTCGCGCCTTCTGAAAGAGCGCATCATCTTCGTCAACGGACCGGTCGAAGACGGCATGTCAATGCTGGTTTGCGCGCAGCTTCTGTTCCTCGAAGCCGAGAATCCGAAAAAAGAGATCAACATGTACATCAACTCGCCGGGTGGCGTGGTGACGTCCGGCATGGCGATCTACGATACGATGCAGTTCATCCGTCCGCCGGTATCCACGCTCTGCATGGGGCAGGCCGCATCGATGGGTTCGCTGCTTCTGACGGCAGGTGCAACCGGCCAGCGTTATGCGCTGCCAAATGCCCGCATCATGGTTCACCAGCCTTCGGGCGGCTTCCAGGGTCAGGCGTCCGATATCGAACGCCATGCGCAGGACATCATCAAGATGAAGCGCCGTCTGAACGAAGTTTACGTGAAGCACACGGGCCGCGACTACGAAACCATCGAACGCACGCTCGACCGCGATCATTTCATGACCGCTCAGGAAGCGCTCGAATTTGGTCTCATCGACAAGGTCGTTGAAGCACGCGATGTGAGTGCCGACGAATCGAAGTGAGCCTGAATCCGGCTCGCTTCCAATTTTTGGCCCCTTTTGCCACAAAAGGGGCTCAATTCTTGGACCAACGTGAAGGTTAACGCGCCGCGTTAAGCATCTGTTGGGCATCAAGGCGCTAAAGTTGGTCAGATCAGGCCGAATCTTTGCCGGGAACTTATTTTTTGTTTGTTCGAAGGTTCAGGTTCTGCAAAAGTCACTGAAAGACTCCTTCGGTCGGGGAGTCTACGGTGAACGGAAACCTAGAGACTACAGGGACAGTGCGTATCAACTGTCATTGTGACCGGTAGAAGGCGTGTTTTTCCTTCATTACTGGGTCCGAACCGGAAGAAACGATCGGAATGAACAGCCCAAGGTTCGTTTCGGTTTATTGAAAGGAAACTGCAATGAGCAAAGTCAGCAACAGCGGCGGCGATTCCAAGAATACGCTTTATTGCTCGTTCTGCGGCAAAAGCCAGCATGAAGTGCGCAAGCTGATTGCAGGCCCGACCGTTTTCATCTGCGACGAATGCGTCGAACTCTGCATGGATATCATCCGCGAGGAAAACAAATCCTCGATGGTGAAGTCCCGCGAGGGCGTGCCTACGCCGCAGGAAATCATGGCCGTTCTTGACGACTACGTCATCGGCCAGAAGGATGCCAAGCGCGTTCTGTCGGTCGCGGTGCACAATCACTACAAGCGTCTCGCGCATCAGTCGAAGAGCAACGATATCGAACTGGCGAAGTCGAATATTCTTCTCGTTGGTCCGACCGGCTGCGGCAAGACCTATCTTGCCCAGACGCTCGCTCGCATCATTGATGTGCCATTCACCATGGCCGACGCGACGACACTCACGGAAGCCGGTTATGTCGGTGAAGACGTTGAAAACATCATCCTGAAACTGCTTCAGGCTGCTGATTACAACGTCGAACGCGCACAGCGCGGCATCGTCTATATCGACGAAGTGGACAAGATCAGCCGCAAGTCCGACAACCCGTCCATCACGCGCGATGTATCGGGCGAAGGCGTGCAGCAGGCGCTTCTCAAGATCATGGAAGGCACCGTTGCTTCGGTTCCTCCGCAGGGCGGTCGCAAGCATCCGCAGCAGGAATTCCTGCAGGTGGATACGACGAACATCCTGTTTATCTGTGGCGGTGCCTTTGCCGGTCTCGACAAGATCATCTCGGCACGTGGCGAGAAAACCTCCATCGGCTTCGGCGCAACGGTCCGCTCGGTTGACGAGCGTCGTATCGGTGCGGTGTTCCGTGAGCTGGAACCGGAAGATTTGCTGAAGTTCGGTCTCATTCCGGAATTCGTCGGTCGTCTGCCGGTTATCGCAACGCTCGAAGACCTCGACGTTGATGCACTGGTTCAGATCCTGACCGAGCCGAAGAACGCGCTCGTGAAGCAGTATCAGCGCCTGTTCGATATGGAAAATGTCGAGCTGGTGTTCCACGACGACGCCTTGCGCGCCATTGCCAACAAGGCAGTCGAACGCAAGACGGGTGCTCGTGGTCTGCGCTCGATCATGGAAAAGATCCTGCTCGATACGATGTTCGAATTGCCGACACTGGAAGGTGTTCGCGAAGTCGTGATCTCCGGTGATGTGGTGGATGGCAGCGCCCGTCCTCTGTACATCTATGCGGAGCGTCAGGACGAGAAGGGCAACGTTTCGGCTTAAGAGATTGAAAATATCCTCAAAAGGCCGCGAAAGCGGCCTTTTTTGTTGCCAGTCTGGCAATTCAATTTAGTGTTGAGAGTTCAACGCTCTTGTATCGGGGCATATCCGAAGCGGCATATTGTGCAAATTGCCAGGACGGCGCAGGATAGTTAACGATTCTATGAAAGCCGCCCCGATACTGGCTATTGAATTGCTGGGCGTGGCTCTCCAAGTATGAACCGAAGCACGCTGTGCGACCTGCCTCATGATGAAAGGGGGCGCCGGCGCGGCAGTCGGGTCGAAAGGCCTGAGAAAGGACTTGAGTTATGACGGGTATTGAAGACAAGACCCCGATGGGTGGATCGGAAGCGGGCGGTGCAGACGGGCTTTATGCCGTTCTTCCGTTGCGCGATATTGTGGTCTTCCCGCACATGATCGTTCCGCTTTTTGTCGGACGCGAAAAGTCTATTCGCGCTCTGGAAGAAGTGATGGGCGTCGACAAGCAGATACTGCTTGCGACCCAGAAGAACGCCGCCGATGACGATCCGGCGCCAGACGCGATTTATGAAATTGGCACGATTGCCAATGTGCTTCAGCTTTTGAAGCTGCCGGACGGCACCGTAAAAGTGCTGGTCGAGGGCACAGCGCGCGCCAAGATTTCCAAGTTTACGGATCGCGAAGACTATCACGAAGCTTATGCTGCGGCTCTGCCGGAGCCTGAAGAAGATGCCGTCGAGATTGAGGCGCTTGCCCGTTCGGTGGTTTCCGACTTCGAAAACTACGTCAAGCTGAACAAGAAGATTTCGCCGGAAGTGGTTGGCGCTGCCAGCCAGATCGACGATTATTCCAAGCTTGCCGATACGGTTGCTTCGCATCTCGCGATCAAGATTCCTGAAAAGCAGGAAATGCTGTCCATTCTCTCGGTGCGTGAGCGTCTTGAGAAGGCTCTTTCCTTCATGGAAGCCGAAATTTCGGTTCTGCAGGTTGAGAAGCGCATCCGCTCGCGCGTCAAGCGCCAGATGGAGAAGACTCAGCGCGAATATTATCTCAATGAGCAGATGAAGGCGATCCAGAAGGAGCTTGGTGACGGCGAGGACGGTCGCGATGAAGCGGCTGAACTGGAAGAACGCATCAACAAGACCAAGCTTTCCAAGGAAGCACGCGAAAAGGCCCAGGCTGAGCTGAAGAAGCTGCGCACCATGAGCCCGATGTCTGCCGAAGCAACGGTTGTGCGCAACTATCTCGACTGGCTGCTGTCCATTCCATGGGGCAAGAAGTCGAAGGTCAAGCAGGACCTGAACTTTGCGGAAGAAGTGCTCAACAATGATCACTTCGGTCTCGACAAGGTCAAGGAACGCATTGTCGAATATCTCGCGGTGCAGGCTCGTTCGACCAAGATCAAGGGCCCGATCATCTGCCTCGTTGGACCTCCCGGCGTGGGTAAGACTTCGCTTGCGCGCTCCATCGCCAAGGCCACCGGTCGTGAATATGTGCGTATGTCGCTTGGCGGCGTGCGTGACGAAGCTGAAATCCGCGGTCACC
The DNA here is from genome assembly GCF_014138065.1 of Ochrobactrum sp. P6BSIII. NCBI lineage: Bacteria > Pseudomonadati > Pseudomonadota > Alphaproteobacteria > Hyphomicrobiales > Brucellaceae > Ochrobactrum > Ochrobactrum sp. P6BSIII. The sequence continues at coordinate 313,233 of NZ_JACGXB010000004.1, forward strand.
GCCGCACTTATATCGGCTCGATGCCCGGCAAGGTCATCCAGTCGATGAAGAAAGCGAAGAAGTCCAACCCGCTCTTCCTGCTCGATGAAATCGACAAGATGGGCCAGGATTTCCGCGGCGATCCGTCGTCGGCAATGCTCGAGGTGCTGGATCCGGAACAGAACGCAACCTTCATGGATCATTACCTTGAGGTTGAGTATGACCTGTCCAACGTCATGTTCGTGACGACCGCCAATACGCTGAACATCCCTGGTCCGTTGCTGGATCGTATGGAGATCATCCGTATCGCCGGTTACACCGAGGACGAAAAGCTGGAGATCGCCAAGCGGCACCTGCTGCCGAAGGCCATCAAGGACCATGCTTTGCAGCCGAAGGAGTTCTCGCTCACTGACGATGCACTGCGCAATGTGATCCGCCTTTATACCCGGGAAGCCGGTGTACGTAGCCTTGAGCGCGAGATGATGACTCTCGCCCGTAAGGCAGTCACCGAAATCCTGAAGTCGAAGAAGAAGTCGGTGAAGATCACCGACAAGAATCTCTCCGACTATCTGGGTGTCGAGCGTTTCCGCTTCGGTCAGATCGACGGCGAAGATCAGGTCGGTGTTGTTACCGGCTTGGCATGGACGGAAGTTGGCGGCGAATTGCTGACCATCGAAGGTGTCATGATGCCCGGTAAGGGCCGCATGACCGTCACGGGTAACCTGCGTGACGTGATGAAGGAATCGATTTCCGCTGCGGCATCCTATGTCCGCTCGCGGGCCGTTGATTTCGGCATCGAACCTCCGCTGTTCGACAAGCGCGACATCCACGTTCACGTGCCGGAAGGTGCGACGCCGAAGGACGGTCCGTCCGCCGGTATCGCCATGGTCACGACCATCGTTTCCGTGCTGACCGGTATTCCGGTTCGCAAGGATATTGCGATGACCGGTGAAGTGACGCTGCGCGGTCGGGTTCTGCCGATTGGCGGCCTGAAGGAAAAGCTTCTCGCGGCTCTGCGCGGTGGCATCAAGAAGGTTCTGATCCCGGAAGAAAACGCCAAGGATTTGGCGGAGATTCCGGACAATGTGAAGAACAATCTTGAGATCGTTCCGGTGTCTCGCGTTGGTGAAGTGCTGAAGCACGCGCTCGTGCGTCAGCCCGAACCAATCGAGTGGACTGAGCCCGAAGCACCTGCAAACGTGCCTGCGGTTGACGATGAAGCAGGCGCTACAACAGCGCATTGACAGTCGATAAGACGACCAACAAACGAAATGCCGGGCCAAAAGCCCGGCATTTCTGTGTTTAACCCCAGAAAACCGGGCTTTTTTGACATTGACAGGCTTGGTTTGGCGAGCGTTTCGAATAAACTCCGCCCAATCCGGTCACGTTATCCGTTCCGGTAGGTAAAGAAAGGAAATGCCAATGAACAAGAACGAATTGGTTGCCGCAGTCGCGGAAAAGGGCGGTTTGACGAAGGCTGATGCCGGTACGGCTGTTGACGCCGTGCTCGCTGCTGTCACCGGCGCACTGAAGGCTGGTGAAGAAGTCCGCCTGCCAGGCTTCGGCGTTTTCTCCGTTTCGCACCGTGCAGCTTCGACCGGCCGCAATCCGTCGACCGGCAAGGAAGTTGCTATTCCGGCTCGCAACGTGCCGAAGTTCTCGGCCGGCAAGGGCCTGAAGGATGCCGTTAACGGCTAATGCATAATCTCGGAAAGCCGGAAGGCTTTTCGAAGCATTTGTGTGTGAAGGTAAGATTTCGGTCGCTGCGTGATGAACGTGAGCGGCTGTCGAGAAGGCCCGGCTCGTCCGGGCTTTTTTCTTTTCTGCGGTGATATCCCGTTCGTTTGAACATGACGGCTTACCAATCAGAATAAGCTCTGAGGTTTAGGGTATCCGTGCCTTGTATTTTGGAGTCTCGGATTTCGGTGTCGTGTTGGATGATCTGCCGGACAGGATTGAGTGCAGTTGGCAGGAAGCAGATCGGAAGGCCCGTAATTTGGAAACTTCTGCGTCGGAGTACCTATGAAAAAAGCCGGGCGCTAGACCCGGCTTTTTTCGTATCTTCACTATTGAGCTGCGCTTACTCCGCAGCCTCTGAGTTCCGCTTGGGGCGTCGCTCCAGCAGTTCTTTGAGGAAATGGCCGGTATAAGAGCGCTTTTCCTTCACGATATCTTCCGGACGCCCCACAGCAACGATCTCACCGCCGCCGTCACCGCCTTCAGGGCCAAGATCGATCACCCAGTCGGCTGTCTTGATGACTTCGAGATTGTGCTCGATCACCACCACCGTATTGCCCTGTTCGACCAGCTCATGCAGCACTTCCAGCAGCTTTGCTACGTCATGGAAATGCAGGCCAGTGGTTGGCTCGTCTAGGATATAGAGCGTGCGTCCGGTTGCGCGGCGCGACAGTTCCTTCGCGAGCTTCACACGCTGAGCTTCACCGCCCGAAAGCGTCGTCGCCTGTTGCCCGACCTTGATATAGCCGAGGCCGACCTTGACCAGTGTTTCCAGCTTGTCGCGCACGGCGGGCACGGCGGAGAAGAACTCTGCGCCTTCTTCAACGGTCATATCTAGCACATCGGCGATGGACTTACCCTTGAACAGCACTTCCAGCGTTTCACGATTGTAGCGCTTGCCGTGGCAGACATCGCAGGTCACATACACATCCGGCAGGAAGTGCATTTCGATCTTGATAACACCGTCGCCCTGACAGGCCTCGCAGCGTCCACCCTTCACGTTGAAGGAGAAGCGACCTGGCTGATAGCCGCGCGCCTTGGCTTCCGGCAGGCCAGCGAACCAATCGCGGATCGGCGTGAAAGCGCCGGTATAGGTTGCCGGATTGGAGCGCGGCGTGCGTCCAATCGGCGACTGGTCGATATCGATCACCTTGTCGAGGAACTCCAGCCCTTCGATGCGATCATGTTCTGCCGGATGCTCGCGGGAGCCCATGATGCGGCGCGAAGCAGCCTTGAACAGCGTTTCGATCAGGAAGGTGGACTTGCCGCCGCCCGAAACGCCTGTCACGGCTGTGAAAGTGCCCAGCGGAATATCCGCCGAAACATTTTTCAGATTGTTGCCGCGTGCACCGACAACACGGATGCGCTTGGTCTTGGAAATCTTGCGGCGCTCCGATGGAACGGCAACTTCCATGACGCCCGACAGATATTTGCCGGTCAGCGAGTTGGTATTGGACATCACGTCTTTTGGCGTGCCTTGTGCGATCACCTTGCCGCCATGGACACCGGCAGCCGGACCGATATCCACCACATAGTCCGCCGTCAGGATGGCGTCTTCGTCATGCTCCACCACGATGACCGTATTGCCGAGATCGCGCAGATGACGAAGCGTGTCCAGCAGGCGGGCATTATCGCGCTGATGCAGGCCGATGGACGGCTCGTCCAGCACATAGAGAACGCCCGTCAGACCAGAGCCGATCTGGGAGGCGAGGCGGATACGCTGGCTTTCACCACCCGATAGCGTGCCTGAATTACGCGCCAATGTCAGATAATCGAGGCCGACATCATTGAGGAACTGCAGGCGCTCGCGGATTTCCTTGAGGATGCGCGCTGCAATTTCCCGCTGCTTGTCGTTGAAGCTGCCATCGACATCGCGGAACCAGGCATCAGCCTTGCGGATCGACATTTCGGTAATTTCGCCGATATGCTTCATACCGATTTTCACGGCCAGCGCTTCCGGCTTCAGGCGATAGCCGTTGCAAGCCGGGCAGGGCGTCGAAGACATGAAGCGTTCAATCTCTTCACGCGACCAGGCAGAATCAGTTTCCTTCCAGCGGCGCTCGAGATTGGGAATGACGCCTTCAAAAGGCTTCGTGGTCTGATAAGAACGCAGGCCGTCGTCATACTGGAAGGTGATTTCCTTGCCGTCTGTGCCGTAAAGAATGGCGTGCTGCGATTCCTTGGACAGATCAGACCAGCGAGTACCAACCTTGAAGCCATAGGCCTTGCCCAGCGCTTCCAGCGTCTGATTGTAATAAGGCGAGGACGACCGCGCCCAAGGCGCAATCGCTCCGTCTTTCAACGCAGCGCTTTCATCGGGAACAATCAGATTCGGATCGATGGCTTGCTGTGTACCGAGACCGTCGCAGGTCGGGCAGGCGCCAAAGGGATTGTTGAACGAGAAAAGACGCGGCTCGATTTCCGGAATGGTGAAGCCGGAAACAGGGCAGGCGAATTTTTCAGAGAACAGAATGCGTTCGTGGGTCTCGTTGGCCGACTTGTTGGCTGCACCACCTTCCGCCGTTTCTTCGGGTGGCAACGGCTTGTCGGCGAATTCTGCGATAGCCAGACCTTCGGCGAGCTTCAGACAGGTTTCGAGACTGTCCGCAAGGCGCGAGGTGAGGTCAGGACGCACGACAACGCGGTCGACCACCACATCGATATCGTGCTTGTATTTCTTGTCGAGTGCCGGAGCATCGGCAATCTCATAGAACGTGCCGTCAACCTTGACGCGCTGAAAACCCTTCTTGAGAAGCTCCGCCAGTTCCTTCTTGTACTCGCCTTTACGCCCGCGCACGATTGGCGCCAGAATGTACAGACGCGTACCTTCTTCCAGCGCGATGATGCGATCGACCATCTGGCTGACGGTCTGGCTTTCGATGGGGAGACCGGTCGCTGGCGAATAGGGCACGCCCACACGCGCGAAAAGAAGGCGCATATAGTCGTAGATTTCCGTAACGGTGCCGACAGTCGAGCGCGGATTGCGGCTCGTCGTCTTCTGTTCGATGGAAATGGCAGGCGACAGACCGTCGATCTGGTCCACATCCGGCTTCTGCATCATTTCCAGAAACTGGCGCGCATAGGCCGAGAGGCTTTCCACGTAGCGGCGCTGGCCTTCTGCATAAATGGTGTCGAAGGCAAGCGACGACTTGCCCGAGCCGGAAAGGCCCGTCATGACGATCAGCTTGTCGCGTGGCAAATCCAGATCGACATTTTTAAGATTGTGCTCGCGCGCGCCACGTATGGAAATGAATTTCTGATCGCTCATTCCGCGTCCTGCCTGCTTCGTGATGCCATGGATAGACTGGCTTCGGCTCTGATGCTGCCGCGCCAATCCCGTAATATGGGGCGACGCCCTCCAAAGAAGAAGGGGGTAGGTCATCCTAATTTGCGCTCTTGTAGCACCGGAACAAATATCGAACAACCAGCCTTCTGATAGGCGATACGAAATGTGAACGCAAGAGCGTTGACTGTCACTCCTGACAGGAGCACACTTTGGTTACTCGCTGCTAGCGGAGAGGTATTGCGGAGGGATGACGCGATATCGGCAAGAGGTTCGCAGGAAGCGGGAAAATCCGGTAGGGAGGTAAAGGAGCATGAGTCCACCTGACTACACTGCCTAGCTTTCACACAGATGAAAGCACAGTCGATCTTGGTCGCGGATGCATTTTTTCGCAAGGAACCATGCATCGTTGATAAGAAGTTCGATTGCCGACAATTTATATATGCGCGGAAAACGAATGGCCGCGCGCCTTCGAGTTCCGAAAGATTTTGTCGACGAATTAATGCCGACATACGAGCTTTGCTCAAACCCCAAGCCCCGCGCGCCAAAGAAACAGTGAGCGGCGGGGCTTTTTCTTGTCGAGATGACCGGTGCAAGGTTGTTGGAGTTCGGCTGGACCAACGAGTGGTTTTTAAAGCTCAGAAAGCCGCATAAATTTACCCACACAGTTTTCTGAAAATTGGGAGAGGAGCAGTTTTTGATGATGCAAAATGCTTGCATTTTGAACAAAACAAGAACATAAACTCTGTGGACATTGACATTTCGCTGTACTGGAATTGAGCGCTCCACGCGTCAGTCCTGTAAGGTAAATGAATGAGTTTCAGGTGATGGCGCAATTCATGCGCCTGATCCTTCTTTTGGTAAGCGCTCTTGTCGGGGTAGAAATATCCGAAGAGACGCGAATGAGACCCGGAGTGGATTTTCGATGGCTGGTAGCGTCAATAAGGTCATTCTGGTCGGCAATCTTGGTGCCGATCCGGAAATTCGTCGTCTGAACTCAGGCGATGTGGTTGCCAATCTGCGTATTGCGACATCGGAAAGCTGGCGTGATCGTCAGTCTGGCGAACGCAAGGACCGCACCGAATGGCACAGCGTTGTCATTTTCAACGAAAACCTTGCCAAGGTCGCAGAACAGTATCTGAAAAAAGGCGCCAAGGTTTATATCGAAGGCGCGCTCCAGACCCGCAAGTGGCAGGACCAGAACGGCAACGAGCGTTATTCGACGGAAGTTGTGTTGCAGAAGTTCCGTGGCGAGCTTCAGATGCTCGACAGCCGTGGCGAAGGCGGCGATCAGGGCCGTTCGTTTGACCGTGGCAGCAGCGGCGGTGGACGCAACCAGATGTCGGATTATTCCGGCGGCGGTGATTTCGGTTCGTCCGGCCCGTCTTCTTCGGGCGGCGGCGGTGGCGGCGGTTTCTCCCGCGATCTCGACGACGAAATTCCATTTTGATGAATTTGACGGGCGCTTTAAGCGCCCGTTTCATTTTGGCTTGATTGTCTTTTAAATCAGAACATTATGTATTCGTGTTATCTCTCTGATTAGTAATATTATTTATGATTTCATTCGCTTGGTAAGTCTCGATTGAAAACTCCATACGGTCAGCAGAAAAGCGGGTCAGCGAATACTGGATCGGGTGACCATCTGTGTCGACATTGATGGCACGTGCCATCAGTACAATGGCCCCAGGTGAAAGCTTTAGATGTTTCAGATCATCTGAATCAGCATGTTGGGCCGATATGGTTGTCGATTTACGGAAATAATCCTCGATACCTGCCTTCCGGAGCGCCCAGGTAATGGATCCATTTTCAGCATAGTCGGCGGCAAAATCGGGAAAACGCGCCGTATCCACCCAATGCGTTGCACGCGATACCGGCCGCCCATCCGCACTATGCGCGGTTTCAAGTTTTGTGATTTCGCTGCCGACAGCGATGCCCAAGGCGTCCGCTATGTCAGCACTCGCAACTTCGGTGCCGCTGCTGAGTAATATGCCTTTGACTTCGCTGGCCTGCGTGCCCAGCGATTGAGAAATACGGGTGCGCTGCCCGATCTGGTAGGTCAGGCGCTTGGCATTGGCGACAAATGTGCCGCGGCCCTGTTCAGCGCGGAGAACACCTTCCTGTGTCAGTGCCGCGATGGCGCTACGTACCGTATGACGGTTGACACCGAAACGATCCGCCAGTTCCATCTCGGCAGGCATGCGTGCACCGGACTGAAGTTTTCCGGCCATGATGTCGCCGCGTATTTCGTCGGCAATCTGCCGCCAGATCGCCACGCCGCTGTTTCGTTCAATTCGTTTGGTCTTTGTCATCAACCGTCATCGTCCTGTCATTGGCAGGGGGTAATAATTCTGTTATTGTATGGTTGTCTAGATAAATAGACAAATATACGAAGCAAGTCAACAGGATTGAAACAGGGCGGAAAAGCTCATGCAAACGACAGAGCCCAAGGCAGGCAAAGGCACTGCCGCCGGTGGGATCCACGCCTCGGCCAGCAATGACAAGTCCGGAAACGGTATGGCGCTTGATGTGATGCAGGCTGCACGTCAGGCCAGCATGGCAACGCTTGCGCAGGCGAGCGGCGAAGAGCTGAAAGCTTTCTGGCTGGAATGGTCGGACAAGCCCGATTTCGAAATTCTCCGTGGTCCGGAAACCGGACTGGTAATGCTGCGCGGCCGTATCGGCGGCGGCGGCGCGCCGTTCAATGTTGGTGAGGCGACGGTGACCCGCGCCACAGTGCGTCTGGCCGATGGTTCGGTCGGGCATTCCTATGCGCTCGGTCGCGATCAGGAAAAGGCGCGGCTGGCCGCTCTGTTCGATGCACTCTGGATCGACGAAGAGCGCCGCGACGCGGTGGAACGTCAGGTCCTCGATGTCTTGCGCAACCGGCTGGAGCAGGCCGACGCAAAGCTGCGCAGCGAAGCCGCTGCTACCAAAGTTGACTTCTTCACCATGGTTCGGGGAGACAATTGATGCTTCATTCTTCACCCCATTCATCTCCGGCCTTTGAAGGCGGTCTCGCCAATCCGGTCACGGACGCCCAATCGGCCTTTCATGCGGTCATGCATGCGATGGCTAATCCGGGCCGCGTTTATGCTCTGGCGCGTGCAGCCATGCCGCCGCTGCCGCTGACACCGGAACTGGGCGTCATCGCGGCCACCTTGCTCGACCACGACGCCACCGTCTGGTGCGACAGCGCTATTGCAGCCAATGCAGACATCACAGCCTGGCTGACCTTTCAAACCGGCGCGCCGCAGGTGGACCACTCGGCTTCCGCACAATTCGCACTGGTTACCGATGCTTCGCTGTTGCCAGCATTGGCAGAATTCTCGCAAGGGCTGCCGGAGTTTCCTGATCGTTCGACGACGGTGGTTCTGGCGGTCAAGTCCTGTGAAAGCGGGCAGGGCCTTGTTCTGAAAGGACCCGGCATTGACGGTGATCGGGAAGTTCACATCAATGGTCTTCCGCAGGACTTCGTTGCGCAATGGCGTGACAACGGCGCGCAATTTCCGCTGGGCATTGATCTGGTTCTGGTGAGTGACGTTGCTGTCATCGCATTTCCGCGCACCACGCGCATAACCAAACTGGAGGGCTGAACATGTATGTTGCCGTAAAGGGTGGCGAAACAGCCATCCGTAACGCCCACCGGCTTCTCGATGATCGCCGCCGTGGTGATCGTGCGGTGCCTGCACTGCGTCTGGAACAGATTGTCGAACAGCTTGCGTTGGCCGTTGATCGCGTAATGGCAGAAGGTTCGCTCTATGATCGTGAGCTGGCCGCACTTGCCGTGCGCCAATCGCGAGGCGATCTGATCGAGGCCATTTTCCTCGTGCGTGCTTATCGCACCACATTGCCGCGCTTTGGCTATTCCCGCCCGATGGAAACCGGACAGATGCTGATCGAGCGACGCATCTCCGCGACCTATAAGGATCTTCCGGGCGGCCAGTTGCTTGGTCCAACTTTCGACTACACCCACCGTCTTCTCGATCCGGATCTGGCTGGCGACGTTGCAGTACCGGAGCCTGAAGCGCGCGAAACCGAGAAGGAAGAGACGCCTCGCGTCACTGATATTCTCGGCGTGAACGGCATGATCGAAGACGATGGCTCTCTGCCGGAAGGCCATGAGCCGGGCGATCTGACGCGCGAGCCGTGGACATTCCCGATGGAACGCGATCTGCGCTTGCAGGCGTTGGCGCGCGGCGATGAAGGCTTCCTTCTCGCACTCGGCTATTCCACCCAGCGCGGCTATGGCAACACCCATCCTTTCGTCGGCGAAATTCGCATTGGCGAAGTGGAGGTCGAATTCGACGTGCCTGAGCTGGGCTTTGCCGTCTCGCTTGGCCGGGTGCAATTGACCGAATGCCAGATGATCAACCAGTTCAAGGGTTCGGCAAAGCAGCCGCCGCAATTCACACGCGGCTATGGTCTGGTGTTCGGCCAGAGTGAGCGCAAGGCCATGTCCATGTCGCTCTGTGACCGCGCCTTGCGGGTTCGGGAATTCGATACAGACGTGACCGCGCCGGCACAGGATGAGGAATTTGTCATTTCCCACTCCGACAATGTGCAGTCGACCGGCTTCGTCGAGCACCTGAAACTGCCGCATTACGTCGACTTCCAGGCTGAACTCGAACTCATCCGCAGCATGCGTGCGGAATATGAGAAAACGCAGAGCGAGGCTGAAGGCACAATGGAAGGTCAAGCGAAGGAGGCCGCAGAATGAGCGATCTGGCCAATTACAATTTCGCCTATCTGGACGAACAGACGAAGCGAATGATCCGCCGCGCCATATTGAAGGCCATTGCGGTGCCCGGTTATCAGGTGCCTTTTGCCAGCCGCGAAATGCCGATGCCTTATGGCTGGGGCACGGGCGGCGTGCAGGTGACGGCTTCCATTCTTGGGCCGGACGATGTGCTGAAAGTCATCGATCAGGGCGCAGACGACACCACCAATGCCGTTTCGATCCGGGCGTTTTTCCAGAAGACCGCTGATGTAGCCGTGACGACCAGCACCGGCGAGGCGACGATCATCCAGACGCGCCACCGTATTCCGGAATATCCGCTGACCGAAGGGCAGGTGATCGTCTATCAGGTGCCGATCCCGGAACCACTGCGCTTTTTGGAACCGCGCGAAACTGAAACGCGCAAGATGCATGCGCTCGCCGAATATGGCCTCATGCATGTGAAGCTTTATGAAGACATTGCGCGTCACGGCCAGATTGCCAAGACCTATGATTATCCGGTGATGATCGAAGGTCGCTATGTGATGGCGCCATCGCCGACGCCGAAGTTCGACAATCCGAAAATGCATATGTCGCCTGCCTTGCAGCTGTTCGGCGCAGGTCGCGAAAAGCGCATCTATGCGGTTCCGCCATACACGCAGGTCGTGAGCCTCGATTTCGAGGATCATCCGTTTGAAGTGCAGAAGTTCAAGGAACCTTGCGCGCTCTGCGGCGCAAGGGGCGTTTATCTGGATGAAGTTGTGCTGGATGATCGCGGCGGCTCGATGTTCGTGTGCTCGGACACCGACTATTGCGAAGACCGTCAGGCAAAAGGCCATTTCGGTCATCTGGCCGCCAATAACGAGGCTGCAGCCAAGGAAACGGTAAGATGAGTGACGAACCTCTGCTGAGAGTGAACAGCCTTTCGAAGTTCTATGGCAGCCGTCGTGGTTGCGAGGATATCTCCTTCAATCTTTGGCCCGGCGAAGTTCTGGCAATCGTTGGTGAATCCGGCTCGGGCAAGACGACGCTGCTCAACAGCCTTGCAACCCGGCTAGAACCGACATCCGGAACCGTTGAATACCGGATGCGCGATGGCGAATTCCGCGATCTCTACAAGATCGGCGAGGCCGAGCGCCGTTTCCTGATGCGCACCGATTGGGGCTTTGTCCATCAGAACCCCGCTGACGGGTTGCGCATGACGGTTTCGGCTGGCGCCAATGTCGGCGAGCGCCTCATGGCTGTGGGGGAACGCCACTATGGCAACATCCGCTCCACGGCGACTGAGTGGCTTGGCCGCGTGGAAATCGCATCTGACCGTATCGACGACCAGCCGCGCGCTTTTTCCGGCGGTATGCGCCAGCGTTTGCAGATTGCTCGCAATCTCGTCACCGCACCGCGACTGGTGTTCATGGACGAGCCAACCGGTGGCCTCGATGTTTCGGTGCAGGCGCGTCTGCTCGATCTGTTGCGCGGGCTTGTCAACGATCTGGGGCTTTCAGTCATCATCGTGACACATGATCTGGCCGTAGCGCGGCTTCTGTCGCACCGCATCATGGTCATGAAAGACGGTCATATTGTCGAGCAAGGGCTGACGGATCGCGTGCTGGATGACCCGCAAGCGCCTTATACGCAGTTACTCGTATCATCGATCTTGCAGGTATAGATCAATTAAAACAGATATTTATCGCATGTTTTTCGCAAATTAGCGGAACTTCATGCGTGAGGTGAAAAATGTCTATGTTGCAAACATCCGCTTCGCAATCCATGCCGCCACTGGTCGTATCCGGCGTAACCAAGACCTTCACCATGCATTTGCAGGGCGGTATCGAACTGCCGGTCGTGCATGGCGTGAATTTTGAGCTTAATGCCGGTGAATGTGCCGTGCTGGGCGGTCCATCAGGTGCAGGCAAAAGCTCGATCCTGAAAATGGTCTACGGCAATTATGCGGTGAATGGCGGCTCCATCCTGATCCGCCATGCGGATCGCGCCGTCGATCTGGCCAAGGCTGATCCACGGGAAGTGCTTGCCGTGCGCCGTGACACGATTGGCTATGTCAGCCAGTTTCTGCGCACATTGCCGCGTGTAGCTGCGATTGATGTCGTGGCTGAGCCGTTGATTGCTCGCGGTGCAGACCACGACATGGCGCTGGACCGCGCCCGGGAACTGCTGGCCAAGCTCAACCTGCCGGAACGGCTCTGGGCACTGCCGCCTGCAACCTTTTCCGGTGGTGAGCAACAGCGCGTCAACATCGCTCGCGGTTTCATCACCGATCATCCGGTGTTGCTACTGGACGAACCAACGGCTTCGCTCGATGCGAAGAACCGTGCGGTTGTGGTCGATCTGATCAAGGCCAAGAAGGCCGAAGCCGTTGCCATGCTCGGCATTTTCCACGACGAGGATGTGCGTGAGGAAGTGGCCGACCGCATCATCGACGTCACCGCCTTTTCGCCGAGGGCAGCGGCATGACCAAGCTCTCGGTTGAACCACTGGTTCACGAAACGGCGGATGTCAGCGGCAGCAAGCTTGGCCGCTACACGGAAGTCGGCGCGCGTAGCCGACTTTCCGAAACCGTGCTGGACGATTACTCCTATCTCGGCATCAATTGCGAAATCTGGTGCGCGGAGATCGGCAAATTCTCCAACATTGCCAGCCATGTGCGCATCAATGCCACCAATCATCCGACCTGGCGTCCGACCCTGCATCACTTCACCTATCGCGCAGGCGATTATTGGCCGGATGCGGAGAATGAGACCGAGTTCTTCGATTGGCGTCGTGGCAATGCGGTGAAGATCGGCCACGACACCTGGCTTGGTCACGGCTCGACCATTCTGCCGGGCGTTACCGTGGGCAATGGTGCGGTGATCGGCGCTGGCGCTGTCGTCAGCAAGGATGTTGCGCCTTACACGATTGTCGGCGGTGTACCGGCTCGTCTCATCCGCGAACGCTTTGACGCTGCAACGGGCAATCGTCTCGATCGACTGGCCTGGTGGGACTGGAGCCATGAACGTCTGCGCGGCGCGCTTGATGACTTCCGCGCGCTCGATATCGAAACTTTCCTCTCGAAATATGAAACTGCCGCCAATGCTGAGGCGGTCATGAAAGAGCTTTCTCATGGCGAATGAAATCGTTCTCAAAAATGCGCGCATCGTGCTTGCCGATGAGGTCGTTTCCGGTTCCATCCTGATCCGCGACGGCAAGATCGCCGCCATCGATCAGGGCAACGTGAATGGTGGCGAAGATATGGATGGCGATTATGTCATTCCCGGCCTGATCGAACTCCATACCGACCAGCTGGAATCGCATTATGCGCCGCGCCCCAAGGTGCGCTGGAACGTGGATGCCGCCGTTCAGGCCCACGACGCGCAGGTTGCCGCATCGGGCATCACCACGGTCTTCGATGCGATGCGGGTCGGTTCCGATTATGATCGCGACTTCGTCGGCAAGGATATGCGTCTGCTTGCGGATGCGATTGAAAGCGGCGTGCGCGAAAACCGTCTGCGCGCCGACCATTTCCTGCATCTGCGTTGCGAAGTTTCCGCAGCCGATTGTCTGGAAGGCTTTGCGCTGTTCGAAAATGATGATCGGGTGAAGCTCGCATCACTGATGGATCACGCGCCGGGGCAGCGCCAGTTCGCGGAAGTCGAAACCTACCGGACCTATTACATGCGCAAACTGAAACTCAATGATGAAGAGTTTCGTTTGCATTGCGAAAAGCGCATGGCAGACTCAGACGCCTATTCGGCCAAGCATCGCCGGGCGATTGCCGATCTGTCGGGTGCGCGCGGCATCGTGCTGGCAAGCCATGACGACGCCACAAGCGCCCATGTTGATGAATCGCTCGATCACGGCGTCCGCATTGCGGAGTTTCCCACCACGCTGGAAGCGGCTTCGGCTTCGAAGGGCGCTGGCCTGTCGATCTTGATGGGCGCGCCGAATATTGTTCGCGGCGGCTCGCATTCCGGCAATATCGCCGCCCGAGATCTGGTGGATAATGGCAGCCTCGATATTCTGTCGTCGGATTATATCCCGTTCAGCCTGATCCAGTCGGCTTTCGGGCTTGCTTCTGGCGAACGTCCGATTGGGCTGCCTGAAGCCATCCGTCTCGTCAGCAAAAACCCGGCCGATGCAATGCGTATGGATGATCGCGGCGAAATTGCTGTCGGCAAGCGCGCCGATCTGGTACGAGCACGCACCAGAAGTGCAATTCCGGTGGTACGCACTGTCTGGCGTGAAGGCGAGCGGGTGCTCTGATGCGTATGGAGAATATCCAGCCGAAAGGCTGTTTCGTTGCCGTTGTCGGCCCCAGCGGAGCCGGCAAGGATACGATCATGGATGGCGCGCGCATGGCCCTTGCCGGCGATGCGCGTTTTCACTTTGTGCGCCGCATCGTCACGCGCCCGCAAATGCCCGGAACCGAAGATCACGACAGTCTGGATGAGGTGGCTTTTGCGAAGGCCGCAGGCGAGGGCGCCTTTGCGCTGCATTGGCGTGCTCATGGCCTCGATTATGGTCTGCCAAAGTCGCTCGATACGCTCATTGATGGCGGAACCGTGGTGATTGCCAATCTCTCGCGCCGCGTTCTGGACGACATGCGCAAGCTCTATCCTTCGCGTTCGGTGGTCGTTATCAGCGCTCGTCCAGAGGTGCTGGCCGAGCGGCTGGCAAGCCGTGGACGCGAGAGCAGAGACGAAATTGCCTTGCGACTTTCACGTGAAGTGAGCTTCGATGACGGGGCAGGCGATGTTGTCATAATAGACAATTCCGGCGATGTCTTTGAATCCACTAATGCGTTCATTCGCCACCTGATAAAAATCCAAGAGAGAACAATACTTAAACCATAGACTTCGAGTGGCGTCTAAATTTACAAAAACGTCACGATGCTTTCATTGCAGTGTCATGGGAGCAATTCAGAGTGAGCATGAATGGAGATGAATTCATGCTTCAACTGAAAAACGTAACGCGCCGCTATAATGACAAGGTGGCGGTTTCGGGGGTTGACCTCGAGATCGAGCCCGGCACGTTTGTGGGTATTATCGGGCGTTCTGGCGCGGGCAAATCAACGCTTCTGCGTATGATCAACCGCCTTGTCGAACCATCCGAGGGTACTATTCATTGGGATGGGCGCGATGTAACCGGGCTGAAAGGCTCCGGGCTTCGCGACTGGCGCGCGCAATGCGCGATGATTTTTCAGCATTTCAATCTGGTTGACCGTCTCGACGTTCTGACCAATGTGCTGATGGGGCGTCTCAATTATGTTTCGACGCCAAAGTCGCTCTTACGCATCTGGAGCGATGAAGAACGCCTGATTGCGCTATCTGCCCTGCAGCAGTTCGATATCGCCCATCTGGCCGCTCACCGTGCCGATGAGCTGTCTGGTGGTCAGCAGCAGCGCGTGGCGATTGCCCGCGCGCTTGTTCAGCAACCACGCATTATCCTCGCCGATGAACCGATTGCATCGCTTGATCCGCGCAATACGCGCAGCGTCATGGATGCCCTGCGCCGTATCAACCGCGAATACGGCATCACGGTTCTCTGCAATCTGCATTCACTTGATATCGCGCGCAACTATTGCGACCGCCTCGTCGGCATGTCTGCTGGCAAGGTTGTGTTCCGTGGCACGCCATCGATGCTCACCGATATGGCATCGCGCGATCTTTACGGCATGGAAGCCGCCGACGTTATCGATAGTGACGACACGGTCGATGCAATGCCTGCACCGGTTCCGCAGTCGGCAGAAGCCGCATTGCGCCAGATTTCCGCCTGAGCATCGAAAGCTCCGGAAAAAAACTCGCTCCAAACTCAGGATTAACAGGAGAGACTTATGCTTAACCGTAGAACTTTTCTGGCGGCTGTTGCGCTCACCGCTACCATGACCTTTCATGCCCAGGCTGCTGACTGGAGCAAGGATTATCCGGAAATCGTTCTGGGTGTTATCCCGGCTGAAAACGCCTCGACCACCAGCGACCGTTATGCACCGCTCGCCGCTTATCTCGGCAAGGAACTCGGCACCAAGGTTACGCTGCGCGTTGCAAACGACTACGCCGCCGTTATCGAAGGCCAGCGCGCTGGCAATATCCAGATCGCTTTCTACGGCCCGGCTTCCTACGCCCGCGCTGTCATGACTGGCGTTGAAACCACGCCGCTCGTCAACCAGCGTCACGATACCGGCGTCAACGGCTATTATTCGGTCGTTTATGTTCGCGCCAACAGCCCGTACCAGAAAATGGACGACCTGAAGGGCAAGAGCATTGCGCTCGTCGACCCGAACTCCACCTCGGGCAACAATGCGCCGCGCTACTTCCTGAACCGCGATGGCTATAGCGTCGATACGTTCTTCGGTAAGAACTTCTTTGCTGGCAGCCACGAAAATGCTGTTCTGGCGCTCGCTCAGGGAACTGCTGACGCTGCCGCCAATTCCTGGAATTCGGAAGACGATTCCAATCTAACCCGCATGATCAGCCGCGGCGTTCTCAAGGATGCAGACGGCAAGGCGCTGACCAAGGATGATTTCCGCGTCATCTTCAAGTCGGACTTCCTTCCGGAAGGCCCATTTGCCGTGCTCAGCACGCTGCCTGACCAGCTGAAGGCTGACATCAAGCAGGCTTTCCTTGAAATGCCGAAGAAGGACAAGGCTGGCTTTGACGCCCTTTCCGATGGCAAGGATCTGGAATTCGTGGCGACCGGAGCCAAGGATTATGAACCAATCATCGAGATGCTGAAGTTCAACGACAAGGCACGCAAGTCCTAATCCGTAGAACAATCGAAATGCCCGAAGCCGCAAACGCTTCGGGCATTTTTGCTAGGGAATCTCGCATGACGATATCCTCTCTCGACGGCAGCGGCTCCAAGAGCCTGCTCGCCGAGTATCGCAGGGAAGTCGGGAAACGACGCCTTTACGGTATCGGTTTCCTCCTCGCTCTGGTTGTTATCGCCATAGCTGCCTCTGTTGTTGCCGATGTTCGGCTGGGCACACTGGTTGAAAATCTCTTTCGTTTTACGAGTTATCTCGGCCGCATTCTGCCGGACCTGACCATCGCCAATTTCTGGGGCGACATGGCCGCGTGGTACTGGAACATCGGCGGCTGGCTCAAAATGCTCTTTGAGACGCTGCTGATCGCCTATCTCGCGACGCTGATCGGCGCGACGATTGCTTTTGCCGCTTCATTCGCGGCTTCCTCCAATATGGCGCCCAATTCGACAGTGCGCTTCATCGTCCGGCGCGGACTGGAACTGTTACGCACCGTACCTGAAATCGTGTTCGCCTTGCTGTTCGTGATTGCATTCGGTCTCGGACCTATGGCCGGTGTGCTGGCTCTGATGCTTCATACAACCGGGGCGCTCGGCAAGCTGTTTTCGGAAGTGGTCGAAAATATCGATATGCGACCGGTCGAAGGCATTCGGGCGTCGGGCGGCTCTGGCCTTCAGGTCATTCGCTTTGCGGTGCTGCCGCAGGTCGCTGCCAATTTCGCCTCCTACGGTCTACTTCGCTTTGAAATCAATGTGCGCGGCGCATCCGTCATGGGCTTTGTCGGGGCAGGCGGTATTGGTCAGGAACTGCTCACCTCGATCCGGCAATTCTACTACAGCGACGTCAGCGCCATTCTGCTGCTGATCATTGTGACGATCGTCGCGATCGATCTCATCACCCAGCGTGTCCGTCACGCGCTTTTGGGCCGCATCGGCTGAAGGGGAGGATATTATGACTGATATTGCACAAAGCCTCTCTCGCGAGGCCCATGCGCATGAAAAGGAATTGCGCGCGGAATATGCCTCGCTCTTCGGCAACGGACGTGTCTGGCGCAATCTGGCGATATTTAGCCTGTTGCTGGTCGCTTCAGTGTGGTTTGCCTTCTACTGGCTTGATTTCTCGTTCCTGCGAATCGTGAACGGGCTTGGCCGGTTGGGCGACTTCGCGCTGATGATGCTGCCCCCGGCGTCCAATGGCCGTTTCAGCCTGTACCTCTGGTCAATGCTGGAAACGCTCGCCATTGCCTATCTGGGCACGCTGCTGGCAGCAATTCTTGCCTTTCCGTTCGGCTTTCTCGCGGCAAAGAACATCATCCCGAACGTGTTCCTGCATTTCGGCATCCGCCGCTTTCTCGATACTATTCGTGGTGTCGATACGCTGATCTGGGCATTGATCTGGGTATCGGTGGTGGGGCTTGGACCTTTCGCCGGCATTCTGGCTATTGCCTGTTCCGACTTTGGCGCTTTCGGCAAGTTGTTTTCGGAAGCCATCGAGGGCGCGGACAAGAAGCCAGTCGAAGGCGTGCTCTCGTCCGGCGGTAACCGCCTGCACGGCTATCGTTTCGGCGTGCTGCCACAGGTTCTGCCACTGATTGGCAGTCAGGTGCTCTACTTCTTCGAGTCGAACACGCGCTCGGCGACCATCATCGGTATCGTCGGGGCAGGTGGCATCGGCGCGCATCTGGCAGAACAGATCAAGGTTCTGAACCTTCAGGACGTTTCGTTCCTGATCATCATGATCCTGATTGCTGTCGCGGTTATCGACTGGTTCTCGTCCAAGCTGCGCCACGCCATGATCGGCAAGAAGGCGCAGAAGTCGGCCTAACCACTAATAAGCGTCTTGATGCCGTCGGCGACGAACTGCACGGCCAGTGCGGCCAGAATGACGCCCAGCAAGCGGGTAAGAATGGATCGACCGGTTTCGCCAAGGAACCGGTCGACGCGTTCTGCAAGCAGAAGCACGACATAGGTAATGAGCAGGCAGATGAAGATCACGCCGACGAGGGCCGCACGCGGGCCGATGCCGTGAAATGAGTTCGACGTCAGCACGATAGCCGAAATCGCGCCAGGACCCGCAATAAGCGGAATTGCGAGCGGGAAGGCAGCAATGTTGCGGATATGATCCTTGGTGATGGCGACTTCAGCGCTCTTTTCCTTACGCTCCGTCCGCTTTTCGAAAATCATTTCAAATGCGATCCAGAACAGAAGCAAACCACCGGCAACGCGGAACGCGCCGATGGAAATGCCGAACATGCCGAGAATCTGCACACCCGCCACGGCAAACAGCGCCATGACGATGAAACCGATGATGGAAGCCCGAAGCGCGACCTGTCCGCGATGACTTCGATCCATGCCCGGCGTGAGCGCCAGAAACAGCGGCGCCAGACCGGGTGGGTCGATTGTGACGAGAAGGGTAACGAAAGCGCTGAAAACGGTATCGTAGAACCCCATGCTACTGTCGCCCTCTCATTGGTCTGTCATGATTGAATTCTAGACGATCAAGGCGCGTTGGTCGATGCAAAGCGCCGGATCGGGCAACAAGCTTGCGCCATGTTTATGTGAATATCTTATAAGCCATTGATTTGCAAAAGTGATTTAGCCCGCCGAAACGGTCTCGAAATTGGCGTTTTGCGCTGCTTTCCTTTATAAAGAGACTTTATCGATTCTGTTGAGAAAGATATCTGAATAGTGTCAGATCAAACCCCTCCACCCGGTTCCGACGATATGAATGGCGGCCCGAGCGGTATTGAGCCGATTTCCATTATTGAGGAAATGCAGCGCTCATATCTCGATTACGCAATGAGCGTTATCGTGAGCCGTGCTCTGCCTGATGTGCGTGACGGCCTGAAGCCTGTGCATCGTCGTATCCTTCATGCCATGAACGAGATGAATCTCGCCTATAATCGCCCCTACCGTAAATCGGCGGGTGTGATCGGTGAGGTCATGGGTAAATATCACCCGCATGGCGACTCCTCGATTTACGACGCCCTCGTGCGTATGGCGCAGGATTTTTCCATGCGCGATCCGCTCGTCGACGGGCAGGGCAATTTCGGCTCCATCGACGGCGATCCACCGGCGGCGATGCGTTATACCGAATGCCGTCTGGAAAAGCTCACCGAAGCGCTCCTGTCTGACATCGACAAGGATACGGTCAATTTCCAGGACAATTACGACGGTCGCGAACGTGAGCCGGTGGTTATGCCGGCGCGCTTCCCGAATCTGCTCGTCAATGGGTCTGGTGGTATCGCGGTCGGTATGGCGACCAATATTCCGCCGCACAACCTTGGCGAAGTCATCGATGGCTGCATAGCGTTGATTAAAAATCCGGCCATTGAGCTGGAAGAAATCATGGAAATTATCCCCGGTCCGGATTTTCCGACCGGCGGCATTATTCTTGGACGCGCTGGCATCAATTCGGCCTATACGACGGGTCGCGGCTCGGTGATCATGCGCGGACGTGCAGCAATCGAACCGATGCGCGGCGACCGCGAAGCCATTATCATCACCGAGATTCCGTATCAGGTGAACAAGGCCTCGATGATCGAGAAAATGGCCGAGCTGGTGCGCGACAAGCGTATCGAAGGCATTTCCGATCTGCGCGACGAATCTGATCGCGAAGGCTATCGCGTTGTGGTCGAGCTGAAGCGTGACGCCGTAGCCGACGTCGTGCTGAACCAGCTCTATCGTTATACGCCGCTGCAGACCTCTTTCGGTTGCAACATGGTGGCGTTGAACGGTGGCAAGCCCGAACAGCTGACGCTGCTCGACATGCTGCGCGCTTTCGTGGCCTTCCGTGAGGAAGTTGTCACGCGTCGCACCAAGTTCCTGCTCAACAAGGCGCGTGACCGCGCGCATGTGTTGGTCGGTCTGGCAATTGCCGTTGCCAATATCGATGAAGTGATCGCACTGATCCGTCGCGCGCCAGATCCCACAACGGCGCGTGAGCAGTTGATGGAACGTCGCTGGCCTGCCGCCGATGTTGCACCACTGATCCGTCTGATCGACGATCCACGTCACCGCATCAATGACGACAACACCTACAACCTCTCCGAAGAACAGGCTCGTGCTATTCTTGATCTGCGTCTGCAGCGCCTGACCGCGCTTGGTCGCGATGAAGTGGCTGACGAACTGAACAAGATCGGCGAGGAAATTCGCGATTATCTCGACATTCTCAGCTCGCGCGTGCGCGTGATGACGATTGTCACAGACGAAATGATTGCCGTTCGTGACGAGTTCGCCACGCCACGCCGGACCGAATTCGGTCTTGGTGGCGCGGAAATGGACGATGAAGACCTCATCGCCCGCGAAGACATGGTCGTCACTGTCAGCCATGCTGGTTACATCAAGCGTGTGCCACTGGCGACCTATCGTGCACAGCGTCGCGGCGGCAAGGGCCGTTCCGGCATGGCGACGAAGGACGAAGATTTCGTCACGCGCCTGTTTGTCGCCAATACGCATACGCCGGTGCTGTTCTTCTCCTCGCGTGGCATTGTCTACAAGGAGAAGGTCTGGCGTCTGCCTGTCGGTAATCCCCAGTCACGGGGCAAGGCGCTCATCAACATGCTGCCATTGCAGCAGGGTGAGCGTATCACGACCATCATGCCGTTGCCGGAGGATGAAGATTCCTGGGCAAATCTGGACGTTATGTTCTCGACGACGCGTGGTACGGTTCGCCGTAACAAGCTGTCGGACTTCGTTCAGGTCAACCGCAACGGCAAGATCGCAATGAAGCTCGAGGATGAGGGCGATGAAATCCTCTCCGTCGATACCTGTACGGAATTCGACGATGTGCTTCTGACCTGTGCAGGCGGCCAGTGTATCCGCTTCCCGGTGACCGATGTGCGCGTCTTCGCAGGCCGCAACTCGATCGGCGTGCGCGGCATCAATCTGGCGGATGGCGACAAGGTCATCTCCATGGCGATCCTGCACCATGTCGATGCTGATGCTTCGCAGCGTTCCGCCTATCTCAAGCGTTCGATTGCCGAACGCCGGGCTCAAGGTGCGGACGATGCCGATGATA
Organism: Ochrobactrum sp. P6BSIII; assembly: GCF_014138065.1. NCBI lineage: Bacteria > Pseudomonadati > Pseudomonadota > Alphaproteobacteria > Hyphomicrobiales > Brucellaceae > Ochrobactrum > Ochrobactrum sp. P6BSIII. The sequence continues at coordinate 334,716 of NZ_JACGXB010000004.1, forward strand.
TCGTCGTTGTCGGTGAAGAAGTCGGTACGGACGCGGAGCTTTCCGAAGAGCGGTATCAGGAACTGAAGGCACGCGAACAGACCGTGCTGACGGTTAGCGAATATGGCTACGGCAAACGTTCGTCGTCTTACGAGTTCCGTGTTTCGGGCCGTGGCGGCAAGGGTATCCGTGCAACCGATACGTCGAAGACCGACGAAATCGGCAAGCTGGTCTCGCTGTTCCCGGTTGAAGCAAGCGACCAGATCCTGCTCGTCTCCGATGGCGGTCAGCTTATTCGTGTGCCGGTCGACGGTATTCGTCTAGCAGGCCGTTCAACGAAGGGCGTCACGATCTTCAATACGGCTGACGGCGAAAAGGTCGTTTCGGTCGAGCGCATTTCCGAAACGGAAAGTGACGAAGAAGGTGGCAATGGCGACGTCGAGGGTGGCGAATCCGCTCCCGAGGGCGAAGCCCCAACTGCTACCGAAGAATAAGGCAAACTGGCCGGGCGCATTCGTCCGGTTAGAGCATTTCCAGCAAAAGTGCGTAGCGGTTTTGCGTAGGATAATGCGTAAACACAAATGGATAGAGCGGTTCCACGATTCCGATTTAACCGAAACTGCTCTAGAGCAAGCACAACGAAAAAGGCCGATGGTTTTACCATCGGCCTTTTTCAGATGCCAAGACTGGAGGAATTGGCGGTCTTCTAACCAGATCACGTCGATGAGACGGCGATAAGACGCTGATATTTAAGTTATTCAGTGTGAGATATTTAGAAGATTAGCGTGACGGCGATGTGTTCTTCTGGCGCTTCATCTCAAGCCGATAAGGCGAGACTAAAAGCCATGAAGACGCAGATTATCGCGAACGCATGTTGCGGATACTGTTGAGGTCGAATGCCACCTGACGCACGCGCTGGCGTTTGGCTTCGTTCTCCTCAAGGAGCAGTATGATTGCCGATGCGGCCATTGCGACCATCATGGATAATGCCAGAAGAAAGATCATCATCGTCATATCCTTTCAGCATACATACGCTTCAGAAACGAAAAGGTTGCACCAAACTTGCGCCTATTCTGGTAAATCGGTTGTGAACTTGCTGTGAAATCCGCGTTCACGTCACGTTCAATTGGTTTCTTGGTTTCTATTTTCTTATCGCTGTGGTTCTTGTTGAAAATCCTGTCAGAAAAGGCTAGCTGGAAGAAATGACAATCGCGATCTATGCGGGCTCCTTCGACCCGGTGACAAACGGCCATATGGATGTCCTGAAAGGCGCACTGCGCCTTGCCGATGAGGTTATTGTCGCTATTGGCGTTCATCCCGGCAAGAAACCACTATTCAGTTTCGAAGAGCGCGTGGAGCTGATCGGCCAGAGTGCGAAAGCTGTTCTTGGCCGTGATGCGGCGCGCATTTCCGTTATTTCCTTCGATGGCTTGGTGATCGACTCAGCGCGCAAGCATAAGGCGCAGTTGATGGTGCGCGGCCTGCGCGATGGCACCGATCTTGATTACGAAATGCAGATGGCTGGGATGAACGGCACTATGGCGCCCGAATTGCAGACTGTTTTCCTGCCAGCCGATCCTGCCGTGCGCACGATTACCGCCACATTGGTTCGCCAGATTGCGTCGATGGGCGGCGATATCAAGCCTTTCGTACCGGCTGTTGTTGCCGCTGCCCTTGAAGCAAAATTCAAATCCTGAGGTTTGGGAGTTTTTCGATCATGAAATTTATTCGTTCGGCGCTCGCCGCTGCCGCGATCCTTACACTGTCTCAAGGCGTGCTGGCCTCCGTCGCCAATGCGGCGGACACGCTCGTTCTGAAGCTCAAGGACGGTGATGTTGCGATCCAGCTGCGTCCTGACCTCGCGCCGAAGCATGTGGCCCAGATCGAAAAGCTGGTCAGCGACGGCGCTTATGACGGCGTTGCTTTCCACCGCGTCATTCCGGGCTTCATGGCCCAAACTGGCGACGTCCAGTATGGCAATATGGACAAGGGCTTCAACGCTCAGAGCGTTGGCACCGGCGGCTCCAAATATCCCGACATCAAGGCTGAGTTCTCGAAAGAGCCTTTCGTGCGCGGCACGGTTGGCATGGCGCGCAGCCAGAGCCCGAATTCCGCTAACTCGCAGTTCTTCATCATGTTCGATGACGGCGCATTCCTGAACGGCCAGTACACTGTGGTCGGCAAGGTTGTCAGCGGCATGGAAGCCGTGGACAAGATAAAGAAGGGCAGCGAATCCGATAACGGATCCGTGGAAAACCCGGACAAGATCGTCAAGGCGACCATTCAGAAATAACTATCCAATACAACGCGTCTTATTGAACGCATTGAAACAGGAGAGGCCAAATGGCTTACAAAGACCCCGAAAACACGCTCGTTCTGGAAACCACCAAGGGCAATGTTGTGCTCGAACTCTATCCGGATCTGGCACCGGGCCACGTTGAGCGCATCAAGGAACTGGCACGCGAAGGCGCGTATGACGGCGTTGTGTTCCACCGCGTGATCGACGGCTTCATGGCGCAGACTGGCGACGTGAAGTTCGGCAAGTCGGGCGGCGCACATTTCAACGGCTCGCGCGCTGGCATGGGCGGTTCGGACAAGCCGGACCTGAAGGCTGAGTTCTCCAACACCCAGCACAAGCGCGGCACGGCTTCGATGGCACGCAGCCAGAACCCGAATTCGGCCAACTCGCAGTTCTTCATCTGCTTCACCGACGCTCCTTGGCTCGACCGCCAGTACACCGTCTGGGGTCAGGTCATCGAAGGCATGGACAATGTCGACACGATCAAGCGCGGCGAGCCGGTTACCGATCCGGACAAGATCGTAACTGCACGTATCGCAGCCGACATCTGATCGATTATTTCCAATGAAAATTGCGGCTCCGGTTCAAACCGGGGCCGTCATTCGTTTACCGCATTATCCTACGCAAAACCGCTTCGCACTTTTGCTGGAAATGCTTTAGAGGCCCATCATGCGTGTTGATCTTTTTGATTTCGATCTGCCGGAAGAGCGTATCGCTTTGCGCCCAGCAGAGCCCCGCGACCATGCAAAGCTTTTGCGTGTTGTTCCGGGCCAGCCTTTCGAGGATCGCCACGTCTATGATCTGCCCGATCTTCTCCAGCCGGGCGATGCACTTGTTTTCAATGATACCAAGGTGATACCGGCGCAACTTGAAGGCATGCGCGAACGCGATGGCAATATCAGCCAAGTCAGTGCAACCTTGCATATGCGCATGGGGCCTGACCGTTGGGCGGCATTTCTGCGTCCGGCCAAGCGCGTGAAGGAAGGCGACCGCATCCGCTTCGGTCATTCCGGGTCAAGCTGCTTCCTTGGCACTCTCGACGCAACTGTTGCGGAGAAGGGCGAAGCAGGCGAAGCGCTTCTGGTGTTCGACCTGTCCAGCGCGATGCTGGACGAGGCCATCGCCGCCGTCGGACATATTCCGCTTCCGCCCTATATCGCATCGAAGCGTGCGGAAGATGACCGCGACCGCAGCGACTATCAAACCGTTTATGCCCGTGAGGAAGGCGCTGTCGCAGCCCCGACCGCCGGACTTCATTTCACGTCTGACCTTCTGGAAAAGATCAAGGCCAAGGGCATTGAAGAGCATTTCGTGACATTGCATGTCGGGGCGGGGACTTTCCTGCCCGTCAAGGCCGATGACACGAACGATCACAAGATGCATTCCGAGATCGGCTATGTTTCGCAGAAGACTGCGGATGCGCTGAATGCCGTGCATGCGCGCGGCGGCCGCGTTGTCTGTGTCGGCACGACGTCACTGCGGCTCATTGAAAGTGCAGCGGGCGAGGATGGCATCATCCGTCCGTGGTCCGGCCCGACCGACATCTTCATCACGCCTGGTTATAAATTCCGCGCCGTCGACATGCTGATGACCAATTTCCACCTGCCACGTTCGACATTGTTCATGCTGGTTTCCGCATTCAGCGGCCTCGATACGATGCGCGCCGCCTATGAACGGGCGATTGAAACCGGCTATCGCTTCTATTCCTATGGCGACGGCAGCTTGCTTGAACGCGCTTGACATACTAGACAACGGCCATGACCAGCGAAAATTTTGAATTCAAAGTCCTCGCCCGCGACGGCGCGGCCCGTCAGGGTGAAATTTCCATGCCGCGCGGCGTGGTCCGCACGCCTGCCTTCATGCCTGTCGGCACAGCCGGAACCGTCAAAGCCATGTATATGGATCAGGTGAAGGAGCTCGGCGCGGATATCATTCTCGGCAATACCTATCATCTCATGCTGCGCCCCGGTGCGGAGCGCGTTGCCCGTCTTGGCGGATTACACGAATTTGGCGGCTGGAAAGGCCCGATCCTGACCGATTCCGGCGGCTTTCAGGTCATGTCTCTGGCGCAATTGCGCAAGCTGGATGAGAAGGGCGTAACCTTCCGCTCGCATATCGACGGCAAAGCCTATGAGATGACGCCGGAGCGTTCCATCGAAATTCAGGGCTTGCTGGATAGTGATATCCAGATGCAGCTCGATGAATGCGTGGCGCTGCCTTCGCCGGAAAAGAACACCGAGCGTGCAATGGAACTGTCGCTCCGCTGGGCTGAACGCTGCAAGGTGGCCTTTGGCGACCAGCCCGGCAAAGCCATGTTCGGCATTGTGCAGGGCGGCGATAATGCCCGCCTGCGCGAACGTTCAGCAGAAGCGCTGAAGGCGATGGACCTCAAGGGCTATTCGGTCGGTGGTCTGGCTGTCGGTGAACCGCAGGAAGTCATGCTGAATATGCTGGAAGTGGTCTGCCCGATCCTGCCAGCTGAAAAGCCTCGTTATCTGATGGGCGTCGGCACGCCGGACGACATTCTGAAATCAGTTGCGCGCGGCATCGACATGTTCGATTGCGTGATGCCAACCCGCGCAGGGCGTCATGGTCTGGCCTTCACGCGTTTCGGCAAGGTCAATCTGCGCAATGCACGCCATGCCGATGATCACCGTCCGCTGGATCCGGAATCCGATTGCCCGGCATCGCGCGACTACAGCCGCGCCTATCTGCACCATCTGGTGAAATCCGGCGAGGCACTGGGCGCCATGCTGCTGACCTGGAACAATCTGGCCTATTACCAGTATCTGATGAAGGGCATCCGCGCAGCGATTGCTGACGGTCGCTTCAACGACTTTGCCGCTGAAACCACCGCGGGGTGGGAGCGGGGAGACATTCCGGCTCTGTGATTCGCAAGTTGCTAAAATAAAGGGGCGCTGAGCGCCCTTTTTTCTTAAATACTGTCAGTTTTCTGTCAGCATGTTTTCCAGACGACACAGAACCGCACGCTGTTCTTCATCGCTTAAAATTTCGCATTCCATCAATTTAGAACACTCAAGGCCAGCGACGGCCAGATAGACGATCAGGGCCGTGTCGGGATCGGTTGTATCCTTGATCATGCGGTCAAGAAACGTCCGGTGATACTGGCGAACGGGCACCATGAAACCCGGATCTTCGGCAAGTGCAGCAAGAACGCCGCATGCGGGCGGTTCATCATCGGCCTGAACGCGATAAACATCGAGAAAAGCCCGCGCAACGCGGTTTTTATCGCCGGACTGGAGCGTTTCCTGAACCTCCATCGCCCGTTCGTGTTCTTTCATATATTCTTCGACAACGCCTTCGAGCAGCTTTGCCTTGGTCGGAAAAGAATAAAGCAATCCGCCTTTCGACAGCCCGGCACGGGCTGCAACGGCGTCGAGTGAAATATGAGCTGGCCCCACTTCCCGGGCAAGTTCCACGGCCGCGCGTAAAATACGCTCGCGCGAAGAGACCTTCTTTTTAGCTAACAACTTCGACGGGTCTCCTGACAGTTCCTGAGTTGACAATACCGTCCAGACGGTACAGTTATTCGCTCCGCTAATTCAAGTAAAATACGCGCGACCTTTGTGTGATTGCGAAAGGGTGCGCTCAACGTCCCCCCTCGACGCTTTTTTAAGAGTGTTCAGGGCGCCACCCCGGAGTACAACCGCAATGATAAAGCGCCTAATTCTGGCAATCGTGTTCCTGGTGATCGTCGTCGGGGGGCTTGTCGGCTTCAATCTGTTCAGATCGAAGGCCATCAAGGACTTTTTCGCCACTATGCAGCAGCCAGCGCAGACGGTTTCGACCACCACGGTCGAACCGGGCACATGGCAGCCGGGTGTTGAGGCTATCGGCACGGCCCACGCGCTCAACGGCGTGGACCTGACGGTTCAGCTCGACGGCATCGTGCAGAAGATCAACTTCACCTCCAATCAGGAAGTGAAGGAAGGCGACGTGCTGCTCCAGCTGGAAGACAGCATCCAGAAGGCTGACCTTGTTGCCGCCGAAGCGCAGGCTGTTCTTGCCCAGCAGAACCTGAAGCGCGCCGATACGCTGCGCACACGCGGCGTGGGTGCTGTTTCCAACGTCGATACGACGGCATCGGTCGCCAATGCCGCGGAAGCGGCCGTTGAAAAAATGCGCGCGACGCTGGCTCAGAAGACCGTGAAAGCGCCGTTCTCCGGCGTTATCGGTATCGCCAAGGTCGATATTGGTCAGTATCTGACACCCGGCACGGTGATTGCCACCTTGCAGGACACCAACATGATGCGCATCGACTTCACGGTGCCGGAACAGTCGCTGACCTCAATCAAGCTCGGCCAGACCGTCAAGGTCGGTTCCACAGCTGAGAAGCTCGATTTCACCGGCACGATCGTGGGTATCGATCCGAAGATCGACCCGACCACGCGCCTTGTTTCTGTGCGCGCCGAGGTCAAGAACCCGGATCACAAGCTGACGCCGGGTCAGTTCGTGCAGGTTCGCGTTGAACTGCCCGAAGAAAGCAACGTGTTTGCCATTGCGCAGACGTCCATCGTTTCGAGCCTTTACGGCGACTATGTCTATGCCGTTCGCCCGGAAAAGAAGGCTGAAGACGGCAAGGCGAATGCGGAAGCAGCAAAGCCAGCCGAAGAAACCAAGACGCCTGCCGCCGACGCAAAGCCCGCAGACGGTGAAAAGCTGGTTGCACAGCAGGTCTTCGTCAAGCTTGGCCGTCGCTATAACGGCGTGGTGGAAATCACCAGCGGCCTCAAGGCAGGCGACATCGTCATCACCGCAGGACAGAACAGGCTTTCGCCCGGCGTTCCGGTGAACATCGACAATGCGGTTAACCCGGCCAATCCGGCTGACAAGAAATAGGCGAACCGATGAGTTTTTCAGACATTTTCATCCGGCGACCCGTTCTTGCAACGGTGGTCGCCCTCATGATCATTCTCCTCGGCCTTCAGGGTATCGCGCAGCTTTCCGTGCGCGAATATCCGAAGGTTGACGAAACGGTCATCACCATCACCACCAACTATGCCGGTGCGAGCGCTGAACTCATTCAGGGCTTCATCACCGCGCCTATCGCTGAATCGGTCGCGACGACCGAAAATATCGACTATGTGACGTCGTCCAGCCGCCCATCGTCGAGCACGGTGACGGTGCAGATGAAGCTCGGCGCAAATCCGGATGCTGCGCTGACGGAAGTGATCGCCAAGGTCAATCAGGTTCGCGGCGATCTGCCGGACGAATCCGATGACCCGATTATCGTCAAGGGGACGGGCCAGAGCTTCGCAACCATGTATCTGGCTGCGCAGAACCCGAACATGACGAGCGAGCAGATCACCGAATATCTGGAACGCGTCATCCAGCCGCGCATGTCCACCATTCAGGGTGTCGCCAAGGCTGAAATCCTTGGTGGTCAGGTCTATTCGATGCGTGTCTGGCTCGATCCGATCCAGTTGGCTGCGCGTCAGATAACGGCGCCAGAAGTACTGGCCGCAATCAATGCGTCCAACTTCCTTTCCGCACCGGGCACGACGAAGAACGAGTATGTTGCGTCTTCGATCACACTGAAATCGACGCTGCAAACACCGGAAGCCTTTGGCGCAATGCCGATCAAGACTTCGGGTGATGAAGTTGTGCGTCTGCGTGACGTGGCAAAGGTGGAACTGGCGGCCAAGAGCACCGACACCATCGTGTCGTTCAACGGCTCGGCAGGTACCTTCCTCGGCGTTTATCCGACGCCGGCAGCGAACCCGATCGACATGGCGGCTGCCGTCAATAAGGAACTGCCGTCGATCCAGAACTCGCTGCCGGAAGGCATGTCGCTGGTTCTCGTCTATGACGCGACCGAGCAGATCAGCTCGTCGATCAAGGAAGTCTTCACGACCATTGGCGAAGCTGTGGCCATCGTTATTCTGGTCATCATCGTCTTCCTCGGTTCGTTCCGTTCGGTTCTGATCCCGATTGTGACCATTCCGATCTCGCTGATCGGCGTGTGCTTCTTCCTGTTCGCGCTCGGTTTCTCGATCAATCTTCTCTCACTGCTCGCCATGGTTCTTGCCATCGGCCTCGTGGTCGATGACGCCATCGTCGTTCTGGAGAATATTCACCGCCATATCGAAGAGGGATTGCGTCCAATGGATGCCGCCTTCAAGGGCATGAAGGAAATCACCGGCTCGATCATCGCCATGACGATCACGCTGGCTGCCGTGTTTGCTCCGCTCGGTTTCACCGGTGGTCTGACCGGCGCGCTGTTCCGCGAATTCGCCTTCACGCTGGCGGGTGCCGTTATCATTTCCGGTGTGGCGGCTTTGACCATCTCGCCGATGATGTGCTCGCGCATGCTCAAGCATGGCGAAGCAACGCGGTTTCAGAAGTTCATCGACCGCACCTTCTCGCGCGTGGAAAAGTGGTATCACCGCCGCGTAACGAACTCGCTGAACTATCGCGGCATCACGCTGCTGATCGTCATAGCGCTGATGGGCCTGACGGGCTTCCTGTTCATGAATACGTCGAGCGAGCTGGCTCCTGAAGAAGATTCAGGCGCACTGTTCTCGATGTTCCAGGCTCCGCAATATGCGACTTCGGCCTATACGAACCTCTATGCCGAACAGATTGATGAGCTGACGAAGGATCTGCCTGAGCAGAAGACCCGTTTCCAGATCGTTGGCATGGATGGCGGCACCACATCGGGTATCGCACTCTGGGTGCTGAGCGACTGGAACGACCGTACCCGTTCGCAGAAGCAGATCCAGGAAGACCTGACAAATCGTCTGAACAAGGTGGCTGGTGTACAGGCCTTCGTCTTCGCTCCACCATCGCTTCCGGGCACAGGTGGCGGTCTGCCGATCTCGATTGCACTTCAGTCAACCGGTCCGGCGGACACGGTTTTCGCACTGGCCGAAGAGATCAAGAACGAAGCTCAGGCTTCGGGACAGTTCATCATCGTGCAGAACTCGCTGTCCTTCAACGCACCGGAAACGACGATCACCATCGACCGTGACCGTGCGGCAACGCTTGGCGTGCAGGTCAGCGATATCGGTGCAACGCTTGGTCTCCTGACCGGTGGCGCGTCGGTTGCCAAGTTTGACCGCGATTCAAACAGCTATGACATCATCACTCAGGTGCCGGATGCCTATCGCTCGAATCCCGAAAAGCTCGGTGAGTTCTATGTTCGCAGTGTTTCGGGTTCGATGATCCCGCTGTCGTCTGTCATCACGATCACGCAGAACGCATCGCCTGCCGCAATCGAGCAGTTCAACCAGCTCAATTCGGCAACGATCTCGGCGCTGCCTCTGCCGGGCGTCACCACCGGACAAGGCCTGCAAACGCTTGTCGATCTGACCAAGGCCAAGATGCCGGAAGGCTTCTTCCTGGATTATTCCGGCCAGTCGCGTCTGGAAGTGGAGCAGGGCAACACCATTCTGATCGCATTCGGCCTCGCCGTTGTCGTGATCTATCTGGTTCTGGCTGCGCAGTTCGAAAGCTTCCGCGATCCATTCATCATTATGATGTCGGTGCCGCTTTCGATCTTCGGCGCTATCGTGCCGCTCAATATCGGTCTCGGCACGCTGAACATCTACACGCAGGTTGGTCTCATCACCCTTGTCGGGTTGATTACCAAGCACGGCATTCTGATGGTGGAATTCGCCAATCAGCAGCGCCGTCTACACGGACTTTCGCGTCGTGATGCGATCATCGCTGCCGCCGAAACCCGTCTGCGTCCGATCCTGATGACCACTGCGGCCATGGCGCTCGGCGTTGTTCCGCTGATCATCGCGACTGGTGCCGGTGCCGCCGCCCGTTATTCGATGGGTCTGGTGATCTTCACCGGTATCGTGATCGGCACGATGTTCACGCTGTTCGTGGTGCCGATGTTTTACACCTTCATCGCAAAGAAGGACGTGGAAGGCGAATATGTGGTTAAGCCGGAAGAGGGGCATGATTCAGCTCCGGCACAACCGCACTAATAGTGTCTGATCACTCTTAGTTGCTTTGAATTAAGTATAGGGCGCCCTATTTCTAGGGTGCCCTATTTCTTTGCGGTCATTGCAACCGCAGTACTCAATCCCATATGAGCCAGTATGATACCTTTATCCGTACTCGATCTTTCGCCCGTTCCCGATAACAGCGATGCCGGTCAGTCTCTGCGCAATACGCTTGAGCTTGCACAGCATGCGGAGAAACTTGGCTTTCATCGCTATTGGCTGGCTGAACACCACAATATGCCCGGCATTGCCAGCGCGGCCACGTCGGTCGTGATCGGCTATGTCGCCAATGGCACGTCGACAATCCGCGTTGGCGCGGGCGGCATCATGCTGCCGAACCATTCGCCTCTGGTTATTGCTGAACAGTTTGGCACACTGGCCTCGCTCTTTCCGGGCCGTATCGATCTTGGCCTTGGCCGTGCGCCCGGAACCGACCAGATTACGGCTCATGCGCTGCGGCGCAATCTTGATGGCGATGCCAGCGCATTCCCGCAGGACGTGGTCGAACTGCTCAACTATTTCAAACCGGCAGAGCCTGCCCAACGTGTTCGCGCTGTTCCGGGCGAGGGGCTTGAGGTTCCGGTCTGGATTCTCGGCTCAAGCCTGTTCGGCGCGCAACTGGCTGCCATGCTGGGCCTGCCTTACGCCTTCGCATCGCATTTTGCGCCAGCGGAAATGGAACGCGCCATCGCGCTTTACCGCGAGCGGTTTGAGCCTTCGGAATATATGCAGAAGCCTTATGTCATGCTCGGCCTCAACGTTATTGCCGCTGATACAGATGAAGAGGCGCATTATCTCTTCACTTCGCAATTGCAGGCTTTTGTAAATTTGCGGAGCGGCCGTCCGGGCAAGCTTCCCGCACCGGTAGAAGGCTACATGGAACAGCTTGATCCGGCAGCGCAAGCGCTTGTCCGCCAGATGCTGTCATGCCGCGTCGTCGGCGGGCCAGAAACGGTGGCAAAGGGCATTCAGGCCTTTGCTGAAAGCACCGGCGCTGACGAGCTGATGATCACTGGCATGATTCATGATCACAAGAAGCGCTTGCGCTCCTACGAGATTGTCAGCAACTCGATTGCATGAGGATCGAATTCGCGATTGACTTCACCCAGAAGCCAATCGCGAAACGCATTCACCGCAGGCGTGTTTGTGCGCGCCTTCGGTGTGACGAAATAATAGCTGCTCGGGCTTTTGACCGTGTGCGGATAGGCCACCACGAGTTGCCCGCTATCGATTTCCGAGCGGGTCAGAAAAAGCGGCATGAGGGCGACACCCAGCCCCGCTATGCAAGCCTGCGACACGTTGGAAAATTGTTCAAACCGCATGCCACCCGGCGCTGGCACGGTTATGTCGAGGCTGCGAAACCAGTGATCCCAAGCGCCCGGTCGCGAAGCCATATTGAACAGTGGCAGCCGCAGAAGATCGGTGGGCGCTGACACCGGGTTCTCCCCCAGAAAAGCCGGGCTGCAAACTGGCGCAACCGTCTCATCCATCAGAAACACGCAATCCGCATTGGGCCAGTCCGGCTGACCGATATGAATGGCCGCGTCGAGACCTTCGCGGTCGAAATCGAATTGACCAATGCGGGTTGCGAAATTCAGAATAATATCCGGATATTGCGCCACAAAACGCGGAATGCGCGGGATGAGCCAGCGTGTGCCGAATGTCGGCAGAAAAGCGAGGTTCAATGTCTTGCCGCGCATCTGCGACATAACCTGAAGCGAAGCAGCACGAATGGCTGAAAGGGCAGGCGCGACGGCATTGAAATAAGCGCGCCCCGCATCCGACAGCACGACATGGCGGCTGGTGCGGTCGAAAAGCGCTGTTCCAAGCTGTTCTTCGAGCGTTGAAATCTGGCGGCTGACAGCCCCTTGCGTCAACGCCAGTTCTTCTGCAGCGGCTGAAAAGCTTGCCAGCCGCGCAACAGCGTCAAACGCTGCAAGCGCACTGGTCGAGGGAAGGAGCCGTCGTGAGAGTGTCGTCATGATCTATTACTAAATGGAATAGATCGATGAGTAAACATCGTTTGCAGCCTGACGCCCTGCGGTTCATAGTCCGGTCAATTCTGAACTGAGGAGAATTCATAATGTCGCGTACGGCCTTTAACTGGGAAGATCCATTTCTGCTCGACGAACAGCTGACTGAAGACGAGCGCATGATCCGCGACTCCGCAAAGGCGTTTGCGAGCGACGTTCTGCTGCCGCGTGTAGAAAAGGCCTATCTCGACGAAACCACCGATCCGGAACTGTTCCGCCTCATGGGCCAGTCCGGTCTGCTTGGCGTTACGCTGCCGGAAGAATATGGCGCGGCCAATGCCGGTTATGTCGCCTATGGCCTCGTGGCTCGCGAAGTCGAGCGCGTTGATTCCGGTTATCGTTCAATGATGAGCGTGCAGTCCTCGCTTGTCATGTACCCGATCTATGCCTATGGCTCCGACGAACAGCGCAAGAAGTACCTGCCGGGCCTCGTCTCGGGCGAACTGATCGGCTGCTTCGGCCTGACCGAGCCGGATGCCGGCTCCGACCCTGCAGGCATGAAGACCCGCGCCGAGAAGATTGACGGCGGCTATCGCCTGACCGGCTCCAAGATGTGGATCTCGAATTCGCCAATCGCCGACGTGTTCGTGGTGTGGGCCAAGTCCGCAGCCCATGACAATGCCATCCGCGGTTTCGTACTCGAAAAGGGTATGAAGGGTCTTTCCGCTCCGAAGATCGGCGGCAAGCTGTCGCTGCGCGCATCGATCACCGGCGAAATCGTCATGGACGGCGTGGAAGTGTCGGAAGATGCCCTGCTGCCAAACGTATCGGGCCTCAAGGGTCCGTTCGGCTGCCTCAACCGTGCCCGTTACGGCATTTCCTGGGGTGTGCTGGGCGCTGCCGAAGATTGCTGGTTCCGTGCGCGTCAATACGGCCTCGACCGCAAGCAGTTCGACAAGCCGCTGGCTGGCACGCAGCTTTACCAGAAGAAGCTTGCCGACATGCAGACCGAAATCACGCTCGGCCTTCAGGCATCGCTGCGCGTCGGTCGCCTGTTCGACGAAGGCAAGATGGCTCCGGAAATGATCTCCATCGTCAAGCGCAACAATTGCGGCAAAGCACTCGATATTGCCCGTCAGGCGCGCGACATGCATGGCGGCAACGGTATCCAGATCGAATACCATGTGATGCGCCACGCGCAGAACCTTGAAACGGTGAACACCTATGAAGGCACGCATGACGTTCACGCACTGATCCTCGGACGCGCGCAGACCGGCATTCAGGCTTTCTTCTGATCGTAACCGCCCGCAATGTCCTCCCAAGCCCGCTCGCTTTCTGCGGGCGGGCTTTTCCGCTTTTACAAGGTTCCCGAAATGCAGAACACACCGCTTGATGGTCTCAAAGTGGTCGAGCTGGCCCGCATTCTGGCCGGTCCGTGGGTCGGTCAGACGCTCTCCGATCTGGGCGCGGACGTTATCAAGGTCGAAAGCCCGGAAGGCGACGATACGCGCAAATGGGGCCCTCCGTTCATTGAAGTCGAAGGTGAGAAGTCGGCTGCCTATTTCCATGCCTGTAATCGCGGCAAGCGCTCGATAACGGCGGATTTCCGAACGGAAGAGGGGCAGGAGCTGGTGCGTCGCCTCGTAGCCGATGCAGATGTTGTCATCGAGAATTTCAAGCTCGGCGGCCTCGATAAATACGGCCTCGACTATGAGAGCCTCAAGGAGGTCAATCCGCGCCTGATCTACTGCTCCATTACCGGGTTCGGACATGACGGTCCCTATGCCGAGCGGGCAGGCTATGACTTCATGATCCAGGGCATGGGCGGCATCATGGATCTGACTGGCGAGCCGGATCGCGAACCGCAGAAGATCGGTGTGGCCTTTGCAGACATTTTCACCGGCCTTTATAGCGTGATTGCCATCCAGTCGGCGCTTATCATGCGCCAGCGCACGGGCAAGGGGCAGCACATCGATATGGCGCTGTTTGACTGCATGTCGGCAGTCCTCGCCAATCAGGCCATGAACTATCTGGCGTCCGGCGTATCCCCGAAGCGCATGGGCAATGCGCATCCCAATATCGCGCCATACCAGACGCTGCCCGTCTCCGACGGTTATTTCATCATAGCTTGCGGCAATGACGGCCAGTTCGGCCGTCTGGTCGGCCTGCTGAACCTTGCAGAGCTTGCGAGCGATGAACGCTTTGCGACCAATGCTGCCCGCGTCGCGAACAGGACGGCGCTGACAGAGCTTCTGGAAGAGCGCACCCGTCAGTGGACGCGTGACGACCTTCTGGCGAGACTGGAAAAGATTGGTGTTCCCGCAGGGCCGATCAATTCGGTGGCCGACGTCTTCGCTGATCCACAATTCATCGCACGCGGGATGAAGATCGACCCGCAAGGCGTGCCGGGATTGCGCACGCCGATACGCTTCTCCGATGCAGAACTTAAAATCGACCACCGCTCACCCAATCTGGGAGAGCATAGCGAAATGGTTCGATCGGAACTGGACAAGGCATGAATCAAAAACCCCGCTCAGGCGGGGTTTTTCTTTGCTGATATGCCGGTAGTTCAGTCCTCCACGGCAACCATGACGTCGGACGCCTTGACGACGGCATAGGCCGTGCCACCCACAGCAAGACGCAACTCGTCAACAGCCTCATTGGTGATGGAAGAGGTGACGATCACGCCGTTGCCGATATCGATACGCACATGCGCCGTCGTAGCGCCTTTGGTAACGTCTACGATCTTGCCCTTGAGCCTGTTCCGCGCACTGATCTTCATGCAATCCTCCATGATTTTGTTTAGGTCTGGAAACTAGCACAGACATCTATGTCAGAGAGGGGGAATATCGAGGGCCAAGGCTGAAACTGTTTATAGCAAGGCTCGGAAAAACAAAAACGCCCCAGAGGGCGTTTGCTTAAAATCTAACGATTTCAACTCTCTAAAGAGAGAATGGTGCGGTCGAGAAGACTCGAACTTCCACGGGTTGCCCCACAGCGACCTCAACGCTGCGCGTCTACCAATTCCGCCACGACCGCCCGTGGTAGAAGCCGAATTGCTCCGGCGAGTGGGCATTTAGCAAATCACCTTGGGGTGCACAAGCCCCATCTGCATCATCAGCCAATCTTTTTCGAAAAGAATGTGAAAAACCGTAGCGCGTTCATTCCTTCAAACACTGGGAACCCTTATTTTTTGGGCTTTTTCAAAGACTTCCTGCAAATGATAATTTTTCAAAAAATCTTCACAGAGCTTGTCTTCCAGACGCCCCTAGCGCTCGTGGCGATCAAAAAACCTCTGGAATCGCGAATCCCGATTCCGGAGGATTCGCAAAAATGCAGAGAAATCAGCCCGCTATGCCCTGAAGACGCCGAATATCCTCCAGACGCTTGATCGTTTCGACATAACCAGCATCAATCGCTTCAGCAGCGCGGTGAAAATCGGCAAGTCCGATCTGGCCGACGACCGGCATCAAGGATAGATCCGGCGGATCACCTGCCATGCGGGCCCGCGAAATACGGTCCTGAATGATGTTGAAGGCATCCATCATCACACCGGTGATTCCGAGCCGCGCTTCCTTCTCACCATGGACCGCGCCCGGCAGACCTTCCTGGCGCATCTGGGCATGCTTGATGACCGCTGCGCGGCCATACTGGTCGTAATGGAGATTGACTGCCAGAACGAGACGCTGCTCATAAGCGCGGCACACAGAGACCGGCACCGGATTGACGAGCGCACCGTCAACCAGCACGCGCTCATCCCACCGGACAGGCTCGAATACACCGGGCAGGGCATAGGAAGCGCGCATAGCGTCCACTAGTGGCCCGGACGACAGCCATATCTCATGGCCGGTGCGTAATTCCGTACAGACCGCTACAAAGGGCCGTGTGAGCTCTTCTATGCGCAGGCCATCGAGATGTTCGCGTAAGCGCCCATCAAGCTTCATGCCGCCAAACAGGCCGCTGCCACGAAATGTAATGTCGAGGAGATTGAACATGCGGCGGCGGGTCAAACTACGGGCGAATTCTTCCAGCTCATCGAGCTTGCCCGCCAGATAACAACCACCGACGAGCGCGCCAATGGATGTACCGGCGATCATTTCGATCTTGATGCCAGCCTCGTCAAGCGCGCGCAACACACCGATATGCGACCAGCCGCGCGCAGCACCACCGCCTAGCGCCAGCGCGATCTTACGCGGCTCGCGCTTGATTTCGGGCTTTTCAATGACTTCCTGAGCAGGCGCTTCGACGTCTATGCTGACAGTCCTGCGCCGTACCCCCCAGTTAAGCATCACCTTGGACACCTCATCGATTCGATCAGATTAGCGAAACATGGTATCCAAAGAATAAATGCTGCAAATTGATGACGCGAGGCCTATTCGCATCATCACATCGTTTTGAAAGCGATCAATGATCGTGATCGCAACCGCCGCCATTTTCTATTTTCAGTGTGGTTTCACCGTTTTCAGTGACCACTTGCCGGTAGAAGCATGAGCGGCGTCCGGTATGGCAGGTGGGGCCATCGCCAGCGACCCGAACCTTGAGCCACAAGGCGTCCTGATCGCAATCGGTGCGCAGTTCGATCACGCTTTGCAAATTGCCGGAGGTTTCCCCCTTTTTCCAAAGCGTGTTGCGCGAACGCGACCAGTAATGCGCGATCCCTGTGTCCAGCGTCAGGCGAAGCGCTTCCGCATTCATATGGGCTACCATCAGAAGCACACCGTCACGTTCGTCGGTGACAACCGCCGTGATGAGGCCGGAAGCATCGAAGCGCGGCATGAACACCGCACCTTCTTCAATCGTCTTTTTATCGGAAGGCTGGGCAGGGAAGGTCGTCATTGTCTCACCTGAAATGGATAAGAGGCACGTGGCTTATGCAACGTGCCTCAAAATATCTGAAAAACATATCATGCATAGCCGAAAAGCCGAGCCTTTCGGGATCGTGCATTATTTGCTGCGCGACAGGGTCATGAAACGCACTTGTTCATCGACCTTGACCTTCATTTCACCGGTAAAGGTGGTGGTGATGGTGGTCGAACCCTGCTTGCGAATACCGCGCATGGCCATGCACATATGCTCGGCCTCGATCATTACGGCAACGCCACGCGGCTTCAGAATGGTCTGAATGCTGTCGGCGATCTGTGCAGTGATGCTTTCCTGTGTTTGCAGGCGATGTGCGAAAATATCGACCACACGGGCGATTTTCGACAGGCCAACAACCTTGTGGTCAGGAAGATAGGCGACATGCGCCTTGCCGATGATCGGAACCATATGGTGTTCGCAATGCGAGAAGAAGGAAATGTCCTTCACCAGCACCATATCATTATAACCGGCAACTTCCTCGAACACGGTGCCAAGCACTTCTTCAGGGCTCTCCACGTAACCAGAGAAAAGCTCCTTATAGGCCTTGGCGACACGCTTTGGCGTTTCCAGAAGGCCTTCGCGCTCCGGATCATCGCCAGCCCACAGGAGAAGCGTGCGAACTGCAGCTTCCGCGTCGGCCTGCGTCGGCTTACCGTGCAACGGGGTAACATTTGCCTGCTTCTTTGAAGGCAGGCCGGATTCGTCATCTTCTTTGAGGATGCGCGCGTCCATCAGTATTCTCCAGTAGTCTCCTTCAAGGAGGAGACGAGTTAAACGGACAATACAACGATACGCTTTGCGAGCGGGCGATGTATTGATCCGGTGGCTTAAGCGCACCGGACAGGTTTCATGCCTTCACTATGGTGCCCTGCTAAAACATGACATCTAAAAACACAAAGGTTTTTCGTATGATATCATGCCTTAAAACAGACCGTCAGAACGTTCAACAATATTTAAAAGTCCAACGCTCCAACGCCATCCAAACTGCAGGCGTTACTTGCCTAATATATAGGGAGTAAATTGCAACTTCAAACTGATATCAAAAAACATTTTTTTGTTTTTTCTCTGACTGGTATCAAGATTTTGAAATTCGTATCATTTTGGCGCAATGAAAGCGGCAGAGGCAGGATTCGAAAACAGCTGAATCTTGCTGAATCTGACACTCTGAACGGATTTGAAGTTCCTGACTGCTGGCACCATGTAAAGACATGAAGCTGCATGGCCAGCATATCAGGCGGAAGGCTTACGCAAATGATCGACGATATTTACAACAAACGCATCCTGGAATTTGCGGGCAATATGGAGCGCATCGGTCGGCTGGCCGAAGCGGATGCTGTCGCCACAATGCATTCCAAGCTGTGCGGCTCGACGGTCACGGTCTATCTCAAGATGACAGATGGCGTGGTGACTGATTTTGCGCATGAGGTGAAAGCCTGCGCGCTGGGGCAGGCGTCGTCGTCGGTCATGGCGCGCAATGTCATTGGCGCAACTGCCGACGAACTGAAAGCCGTTCGTGATAAGATGTATGCCATGCTCAAGGAAAATGGACCGTCACCGGAAGGACGGTTCGAAGACCTGAAATATTTCGAGCCCGTGCGCGAATACAGAGCCCGCCACGCGTCAACGCTTTTGACCTTCGACGCCGTTGTCGATTGCATTCGCCAGATCGAAGACAAAGCCAAGGCCGCCTGACCCAATGTGCTCCTGTGGCAAAGACCACGCGACTGATACGCCGCCTCAAGCAAAGCGATACAGCCGTAATTTCACCGATAGCTGGCGCAAAACGCCGGGCAGGGTGTTTGGTACAGCATGTGTCCGATTCTATCAGCTGACACTGTCATCGCTGATCGGAAACTCCTGCCGCCATATGCCGACCTGTTCGGAATATGCCTATGAAGCGATTGCGCGTCACGGCCTGTGGAGCGGTGGCTGGATGGGGCTTTTCCGCGTTATGCGCTGCGGCCCGTTCGGCACGCGTGGTATAGACCCAGTGCCGCGCGAATTGTCGGGCGAGCTAAAATGGTATCTGCCCTGGCGCTATTGGCGCTGCTCCACCCCTCACCACTAGAGCAGTTCCGCTTCAAAACAGAAACGTGGAACTGCTCTATCTATTTGTTTTTGCACATTATCCTGCGCAAAACGGCTACGCACTTTTGCTGAAAATGCTCTAAATACCTGTATTTTTTGCACGATGCTTAGAATTCATTAACGATATCAATGTTTCTTAGGGAATAAGAATTGAGGCATCGTTATGGTCTTTTTCAGGCCGCAATTTGCCTGCAAATGCAGCTAGCATTTTTAAATCCGCGAGCCATCATGCTGACATCGTCGTCCCGTATCGCACGTTTCGTTGCTTCCGTAGCGTTTGGAGCCACTATTCTTTGTGGTTCCGCAGCAATGGCGAAGCCCTCGTGGGTCGTGTTCGACGCTGACAGCAACCGTATACTCGGGCAGGACGACGCCAACTTCCAGCGTGCACCGGCATCGCTCGCCAAGATGATGACGCTTTACATCACCTTTGAAGCATTGAAGACCGGTCGCCTGCACTGGGATGACCAGATGCCCATCTCGAAGAACGCTGCCGCCAAGGTGCGCATGAAGCTCTGGCTCAAGCCGGAGCAGACCATTTCGGTGCGTGATGCGGTCAATGCGATGATCATCATTTCGGCCAATGATGCCGCGACGGTAATGGGCGAATATATCGGCGGATCTGAAGCCGGTTTCGGCCGTCTGATGACGCAGCGCGCGCGCCAGATTGGTATGAAGAGCACCTTCTTCGTCAATCCTTCGGGACTGACTGCCAATATGACCCAGCTTACCACAGCGCGCGATATGGCTGTGCTTGGTATGGCGTTGCGCCGCGACTTCCCGGAACAATACGCGCTGTTTTCCCAGCGCTCGTTCACTTATCGCGGTCGGGACTATAACGGTCACAACAATCTGATGTACCGCTATGGCGGCGTCGATGGCATCAAGACCGGCTATACAAACGTGTCCGGTTACAATCTGGTTTCGTCCGCCATTATCGGCGGCAAGCATCTTGTCGGTGTGGTTCTGGGCGCTGGTTCGGCAGGTGAGCGCGACGGCCAGATGGCCAAGCTTCTGACCCGTTATGGCAATGCCAGCGGCGAGGGGACGGCTGTGGCAATGGCAAAGCCGGTCGCTTTTGCACCATCGCCGAAAGAAACCCCGAAGAAAGATTCGGTTGCCGACCTGATCGACGATTCCCAGATCGAGCAGGGCGATGGCGGCTATCTCGTCGCGTCTGCCGGCGCTGCCTGGCGTATCCAGCTTGCTGCAACACCGACGCGTGCTGGAGCTACCGAACTTCAGGAAAAGCTGCGCCCCGCAGTGGATCAGGTCGCCCATGGTTTGAAGGGCGAGATTTCGCCGGACGGCAAGCGCCGCAAGGTCTATCGCGTCTGGTTCGGCGGGTTCAAGGATTCCGCTTCCGCTGAGAAGGCCTGCGCCAAGCTCAAGAAGCAGCGTATCGACTGCTTGCCCATCAAGGGCTGACATCCCATTTACCGTTTGTTTTTACATCCCGACAAATAGCCCTGTCGGGATGTCGTGCTTTACTGGCCGGACAAAAAATACTAGAAGCCTCACAATACTGACAACGCATGATCATGAACCACCCGCAATCGTTGGCGGGACTGGATAAGGACGAATAGAATGTCGAATACCGTTTCCATGCAATTCCCCGATGGTTCCGTACGGGACTATGATGCGTCGATCACCGGCGCTGCACTCGCGGAATCAATCTCCAAATCTCTCGCAAAAAAGGCAGTGGCCTATGCCGTCGACGGCACCGTGCGCGATCTTTCCGATCCGCTTGGCGCTTCCGGCAAGATCGAGATTCTGACCCGCGAAGACCCGCGCGCGCTTGAACTGATCCGTCACGATACGGCACACGTTCTGGCAGAGGCCGTTCAGGAGCTTTTCCCGGGTACGCAGGTTACCATTGGTCCCGTCATCGAAAACGGCTTCTATTACGACTTTGCTCGTAATGAACCGTTCACTCCGGACGATCTGCCGGTGATCGAAAAGAAGATGCGCGAGATCATTCAGCGCAACAAGGCGTTCACCAAGGAAATCTGGTCGCGCGACAAGGCCAAGCAGGTTTTTGCCGACAAGGGCGAAGCCTACAAAGTCGAACTCGTCGATGCCATTCCAGAAGGTCAGGACCTCAAGATTTATTACCAGGGCGACTGGTTCGATCTTTGCCGCGGTCCGCACATGGCTTCCACCGGCCAGATCGGCAATTCCTTCAAGCTGATGAAGGTTGCCGGTGCTTACTGGCGCGGTGATTCCAACAATCCGATGCTGACCCGCATCTACGGCACCGCTTTTGCAAACGACAACGACCTTCAGGCCTATCTGCATATGCTTGAAGAGGCCGAAAAGCGCGATCATCGTCGTCTTGGCCGCGAAATGGACCTCTTCCATTTCCAGGAAGAAGGACCGGGCGTCGTGTTCTGGCACGCCAAGGGCTGGAAAATGTTCCAGAATCTGGTGAGCTACATGCGCCGTCGCCTCGACAGCCATGGCTATCAGGAAGTCAACGCGCCGCAGGTGCTCGACAAGTCGCTCTGGGAGACCTCCGGTCACTGGGGCTGGTATCGCGACAACATGTTCAAGGTAACGGTTGCCGGTGACGATACCGACGACGACCGCGTCTTTGCGCTGAAGCCGATGAACTGCCCGGGCCACGTGCAGATTTTCAAGCACGGCCTCAAGTCGTACCGCGATCTGCCGATCAAGCTTGCCGAATTCGGCAATGTGCATCGCTATGAACCGTCGGGTGCTCTGCATGGCCTTATGCGCGTGCGCGGCTTTACGCAGGACGATGCGCATATCTTCTGCACCGAAGAGCAGATGGCTGCAGAATGCCTGCGCATCAACGATCTCATTTTGTCGGTCTATAAAGATTTCGGCTTTGAAGGGATCACGATCAAGCTCTCGACCCGCCCTGAAAAGCGCGTCGGTTCGGACGAGCTTTGGGATCGCGCTGAAAGCGTGATGATGACTGTTCTCGAACAGATTGAACAGCAGTCGGACGACATCAAGACCGGCATCCTGCCGGGCGAGGGTGCGTTCTACGGACCAAAGTTCGAATATACGCTAAAGGACGCCATTGGCCGTGAATGGCAGTGCGGCACCACGCAGGTCGATTTCAACTTGCCGGAACGTTTTGGCGCGTTCTACATCGACAATGAATCGGAAAAGCGCCAGCCGGTCATGATCCATCGCGCAATCTGCGGCTCGATGGAACGTTTCCTCGGCATTCTGATCGAAAACTTTGCCGGTCACATGCCGCTCTGGTTCGCGCCGGTTCAGGTCGTGGTGACGACGATCACGTCAGACGCCGACGATTATGCCATCGAAACGGCTGCCAAGCTGAAGGCTGCCGGTCTGCAGGTTGTCACCGATCTGCGCAACGAGAAGATTAACTACAAGGTTCGCGAACATTCGCTCCAGAAGGTTCCGGTCATTCTCGTCTGCGGCAAGCGTGAAGCGGAAGAACAGACGGTCAATATGCGCCGCTTCGGCTCTCGCGATCAGGAAGCGATGACGCGTGATGAGGCGATTGCCCGTCTTGTTGAAGAGGCAACCCCTCCGGATCTGATTCGCCTCAAGAATGGTGGCAGATAACAAGAGCTTAGCACCAAACAAAAAGACCGCGCCGAGGCGCGGTCTTTTTGTTTATGGGGAATAAGGGCACGAATCCGGTTCAATCTCGCATAAAGTCGGCGGCGGAAACGGACCTCTTTCAGAAGCAGAAGATGCAGAGAAATTGTTATATGCGCTGTTTGCGTTCATTCCCATCGCTCCTGCATAGGCTTGCGAAGCAACAAAAATGCTAAATGCCAAAATCATAATTCTTTTCATGTAAATACCTTGTGAGAAGGCTATGGATGGAAAAAGAATAATCAAAAAGTGAAAATGAAAAATACCAATAAATTTCCAACAACAATAGCATAATCGAAAATTGTTATTAATCCAAAGAATCGTCAGACGCCTCGAATTCCTTGTTGGCAATGACTTCTACTTCTTCATTCTTGCCAGACGAAACCTTGAAATCCCGCTGATAGATGCGGTCCTTGTTCTTCGCCACAGCGACATAATCGCCTTCGATCAGAACCAGCGATGAATAGGCGCCCACGCTTTCACGCACCACATCGCCCGAAGCGTTGAGAACCGACCATGACGTATCGGCCAGCGCTTCGCCGCCGTGCTCGCGCACCAGCTTCAGTGTCATTTCCGCAGCGCGATGCTCGACCGTCGCTTCGGTAAGCTTGCCTGCTTCGACGCGAATATCAGCGCGAATGATGGCATTGGCGGAGCCATAATTGGAGACAACGTGATAAGTGCCGCTGTTGAGCCGGATAATGGCGTTTGGCTTCACATCCGGGACAATCAGCGAGCGTTCGCTGTTATCCTCGTCCGCATAGATCGAGAACCGCAGCAGATCGTCGTTGATCTTGCTCTTGTCGGGCAGAACCGCGCTCAGCTTCATGCCGCCCGCATCGAGCATCATCAGCTCGTGCCGGGCATTACTGCCAAGCGTTATGCGCTTGGTGGCACCAGCGCGCCCATAAGCCACGTGCACGAGGTAGCTTCCCTCCGGCAGATTGAATGCGGCGCTGCCGCCCTGTGCGCTGGCGATCAGCGGCAATTGCCCGTCCGGCCCGACATTGGGCGAGAAAACGCGCCATACCAACCCTGTCGGTATGTCAGCGCCGTCATCCATGAGACGGGCCTTCAGGTCCAGCTCGGTGGTTTTGATCAACGGATTGTTTTCCGGGCTTGTCGGCGACGCATAGGGGCTGAGCGTGGGCAGATTGAGCGGGGGTTCGGGGAGATTCAATCCGCCGCTTGCCTCGGCAGCAGGGTCAAGGCCCTGCGCCCATGCAGGCGCACCCGACATCACGGTCAGCAGCGCTACAGCTAGCCATTCGCCGCGAAAATATCGTGATGTTTGAACGCAAGGCAGAAGTTTGAAAACCGACATAGCTTTTTTGAGCCCATGCGGGTGTCGAATTCAAGGCCAAATCGATAATGACACCGGCATTTTTTAGCCATCACCGTGTTGCGGTTTCTCCGAGTTTTGACTTTACACCACCGTTGCAACGGGCGAGAAGAGGCGGCCCTTCGAAAAGAAGAGTTGCAATAAAGGTTTTAGCAAGTTCCAGTCGTGAGGTTTTCCGTGGCGCATCCGGTGTTCGATTTTCTAGCTCAGCGTAGTTCCACGCCGATTTCAGCAATTGGCGCTCCAGCACCAGAAGGCGAAGAACTGGCTGAACTGCTTAAAGTGGCAGCCCGCGTTCCAGATCACGGTCGCCTGACGCCCTGGCGTTTCATCCTCTACCGTGGCGATGCCCGCAAACGGGTAGGGGAGTTTCTGGTCAAGCGCGCTGAAGAACGCGAAGGCCCGCTGCCCGAAGGTCGCAAGGAACAGGAATTGACCCGCTTTTCGCGTGCGCCGCTCGTCATCGGCATTGTGTCGTCACCCGTCGGACATGAGCGCATCCCGGAGTGGGAGCAGTTCCTGTCGGCAGGTGCTGTCGCGATGAATCTCTGCATTGCCGCCAATGCGCTTGGCTATGCGACCAACTGGATCACCAACTGGTATTCGGACGATGCACCGTCGCGCGCATATCTTGGTCTTGCGCCGAATGAACGCGTGGCCGGTTTCGTTCATATCGGCACCGCAGAAAACAAGATGCCGGAGCGTCCCCGTGCAGATATGGACAAGATCGTTTCCGACTATTCCGGCCCATGGGCGGAATAAGATAGAGCTTTAAAACTATTTCCCAAGGCGAGGAAATCTCGATGTTTTATGAGCCAAAAGAGGGGCATCCATTGCCCCACAATCCCTTCAAGGCAATTGTCGCACCGCGCCCGATCGGCTGGATCGGCACATGTTCGAAGAATGGAGCGGTCAATCTCGCTCCATATTCATTCTTCAATGCGATCTGCGATACGCCGCCTATGGTGATGTTTTCATCCAGCGGCATCAAGGACAGCGTGACTTTCATCGAGGAAACCGGTGAGTTCACGACCAATCTGGTGAGTGAGCACCTCAAGACGCATATGAATGCGTCTTCCGTGGACGCACCGCGTGGCGCCAGCGAGTTCGATTATGCCGGATTGACCCGCGCATCATCGAAAATTATCGCCGCTCCGCGTGTGAAAGAGGCCTATGCCTCACTGGAATGTGTCGCTGTCGACATCAGGCGATTGCAGGACAAGGAAGGCAAGCCGACCGACAATTACATGGTCATCGGTGAAGTCGTCGGCGTCCATATCGACGAGAGTATTCTGACGGACGGTCTGGTTGATATAACCAAGGTGAAACCCGTGACGCGTCTCGGTTATATGGATTACGCCACCACGGAGAGCGTCTATCAGATGTTCCGGCCGAAATGGTCCGATAAGTAAGGGGCTGATTACAGCCCCTTTTTCTTGGCTTCGGTCCAGATTTCTTCCATTTCCTCGAGGCTTGCTGAATCGAGGTTGTTTCCGGCCTCATCCAGCGTCTTCTCGATGAAATGGAAGCGCCGCTTGAATTTATCATTCGCCGCGATCAATGCCGTTTCCGCATCAATATCGAGGTGGCGGCCAAGATTGACCATGGCGAAGAGCAGATCGCCATATTCTTCCGCGATATGAGCCTTGTCCTGTGCCGCCATTGCTTCCTTCAACTCGGCAGTCTCTTCGGAAATCTTGTCGAGAATAGGCGCGGCTTCAGACCAGTCAAAGCCGACCTTTGCCGCTTTCTGCTGCAATTTCAGCGCACGAACGAGGGCAGGGAAGTTGGTTGGAATATCGTCGAGAAACCCGTTATTCTCATGCGTGTCGAGCCCGAGACTTGCGCGGCGTTCGGCGCGCTCCGCCTTCTCTTCCGCCTTGATCCGGTTCCACGAGCCTTTGGCCATGCCAGCGCTACGGGCTTCTTCATCTCCAAAGACATGCGGGTGACGGCGGATCATCTTATGGGTGATCGCCTCTACCACATTGCCGAAATCGAAACTGCCTTGCTCTTCGGCCATGCGCGCATGGAATACCACCTGTAGCAGAAGATCGCCCAGCTCCTCGCGCAGATCGTCCATGTCGTCGCGCTCAATGGCGTCGAGAACCTCATAGGCCTCTTCCAGCGTATAAGGCATGATCGAGCGAAAGCTCTGCTCGACATCCCACGGGCAGCCGGTTTTCGGATCGCGAAGAGCAGCCATAATCTCAAGCAGGCGGTCTATATTGCGGGAAGGGGTCATCTGCGCTCCATCAAACTTCGCTAACTCCGTTTCCAGTTGTTCCCAAAGAATCATCTGGAACGGGTTGAAGTCCGTTGCCGATTTTGCATAGTCAGCTCGGGATCGCACATCGGGGCGGCATGTTCAACAAGTGGATACTTGATCGATGACAATTCTTGTGACTGGCGGCGCCGGCTATATCGGCTCTCATACCTGCGTTCAGCTGATCGAGGCAGGCCATGAAGTGGTCGTGGTCGATAATTTCGACAATAGTAACCCGGAAGCCCTTCACCGGATCGAGAGAATTACCGGTCGCGCACCCATTCGTGAGCCAGGAGACATTCGTGATCGCGCGCTTCTGGAACAGATCATCACGCGTCATAAATGCACAGCAGTGATCCACTTTGCGGGCCTGAAGGCCGTGGGGGAATCGAGCGAAAAGCCGCTGCATTATTATGACTGCAACGTGCTGGGTACGTTGCGGCTGTTGCAGGCGATGGAAGCAACCGGCGTCAAAACGCTGGTATTCTCTTCATCCGCGACCGTTTACGGCGATCCGCAGAAGCTGCCGATCACCGAAGACCAGCAGCTCTCCGCAACAAATCCCTATGGTCGTACCAAGCTCATCATCGAAGAAATGCTGCGGGATCTCTACAACAGCGACAATAGCTGGAAGATCGCCATTCTGCGCTACTTCAACCCCGTCGGCGCACACGAAAGCGGCCTGATTGGCGAAGATCCGAAAGGCATTCCGAACAATCTGATGCCGATCATCGCGCAGGTTGCAACAGGACGCCGTGAAAAGCTGAACATCTGGGGCAATGATTATGCAACGCCAGACGGCACGGGCGTTCGCGATTACATCCATGTGGTCGATCTGGCCGCCGGTCACCTTAAGGCGCTGAAAAAGCTGGATGAACCAAAATGCTTTGCCGTTAATCTCGGTACGGGGCAGGGCTATAGCGTTCTCGATGTCGTCAAGGCGTTCGAGCACGTCTCCAACCGCCAGATCAATTATGAAATCGCGCCACGCCGTCCGGGCGACGTTGCTGAGTGTTATGCCGATCCGACCTTTGCCAACGACTTCCTTGGCTGGTCAGCCGAAAAGAACCTGCGCGAGATGTGCCAGGATATGTGGAACTGGCAGTCAAAAAACCCCAACGGCTACGAATAAAGCGGGCGCCGCCAGTTAATCGCAAGAAAATCCCGGAAAAGTGAAGCAAACAGGCCTGTTTTCCAACCATCAAGGATTGAAAACAGGCCCGATGCGTTTAATAAACAGGCCCCGCAAAACAGGGCTCATGTCCCTGAATATCTCCCATGTTTCATGGATGCGACGCGGCGCCAGATCCTCCCCAAGGCACGCCGAACAAGATTGGACGAAACAATGCGCTTCCTGCCGGATAAATTCACCTCAATGCTGATCGCCACAATTCTGCTGGCATCGGTGCTCCCGGTTCAGGGCGAATTTGCCGAATGGTTCGGCATGGCGACGAAGGTTGCTGTCGGCCTTTTGTTCTTTTTGCACGGCGCGCGTCTTTCGCGTGAAGCCGTTATTTCGGGCATCACCCACTGGAGGCTGCATCTCGCAGTTTTCCTGTCCACATTCGTGCTGTTCCCGATCCTGGGGCTCGCAGCTGGCTGGGTCATTCCCGGTCTGGCGCAATCAGCCTTCTATACGGGCATTCTCTATCTCTGTGTGCTGCCTTCGACGGTTCAGTCGTCCATTGCCTTCACGTCCATGGCGGGCGGCAATGTTTCGGCTGCAATTGTCTCGGCTTCCGCATCGAATATTTTCGGCATGTTCCTCACACCGCTTCTGGTGGGCCTGCTTTTTGCGGTGCAGAGTGGAGGAGGCGGCATCTCGCTTGATGCATTTGAAGCCATTCTGCTGCAATTGCTGCTGCCCTTTGTTCTGGGTCAGATTCTGCAACCCTGGATCGGCAGCTTTATGCGGCGAAACAGCAAGCCGCTCAGCTTTGTGGATCGCGGTTCGATCCTTATGGTTGTCTATCTGGCCTTCAGCGAAGCCATCGTGGAAGGTCTTTGGAAATCAGTCTCTTGGGACGATCTGGTGATGATGGTCGGCGTCAATATAGTATTGCTGATTGTCGTCCTGCTGATCACCTGGTACGGGAGCAAGCGACTGGGCTTTAATCGCGCCGATTGCATAACCATCATGTTTTGTGGCTCCAAGAAAAGCCTTGCCAGTGGCGCGCCTATGGCCAGCGCCATTTTCGCAAGCGCCAATGTCGGCAGTATTGTGCTACCATTGATGCTGTTTCATCAGATTCAGCTTATGGCTTGCGCAGTGATTGCGCGCAAACTGGCCGATCATAAATAAGCTGCCGCACTATACAGACTTTGAAAAGGCATACGGTAATGGCGCAAACCGAGAACAAATCTTTCGATGAAGACGCTCTGGCGGAAGCCTATGATCGTGCGCTCGCGCTTGAAAAAGCTGGCGATTTTGACGGCGCTGCAAAAGCCTATGAAGAAGTTCTGGCCATCGATCCTGACGATCACGGCGGCGCAGCCGTGCGGCTTGCCAGCATGGGACGCGGCGCTGTTCCACTGAAAGCGCCCGACGCTTATGTGGCGACACTGTTCGACCAGCATGCCGAAATGTTCGACACGATTCTCGTAGACCAGCTTGGCTATGACGTGCCGCTACAGCTGCGCGAAATATTGCTGGAGATCGATGAGGAATTTCATCGTGATCGTATGCTCGATCTGGGTTGTGGCACCGGTCTGTCTGCTGATGCGCTCGACGATATGGCAACGCACAAGACGGGCGTAGACATTTCTGAAAACATGATCGAAGTCGCGTTTGAAAAAGGCGACTATGACGCGCTGTTCGTTGGTGAAGCGGTACGCTTTCTTGAAACGACGGCTGAGGACAATTGGGATCTGATCGTGGCGACCGACGTGCTGCCTTACATGGGCGAGCTGGATCGCTTCTTTGCAGGTGTGGCCACGCAACTCGAGCCGGACGGCTATTTCGGCTTTTCGAGCGAAACACAGGACGAAGCGCGCTTTGCGGGTCGGGCTTTCATGGTCGGCGATTATCAGCGTTTCGCGCATGCCAAGTCATATGTGACGGCAATGCTGGATGCACACGGCATGGACTGCATTCGGTGTGAGAACATAACTGTGCGCAGCGAACAAGGATCGCCGGTTCCTGGACATCTTTACGTCGCACGGCGCCGCTGACATTTCCATCATCGACGAGCTTAATTGCGTTTATCAATCCGGTTCAGCCGGAGCTGATGGGGTCTGATTTGCCGATGGCGAGCGGAAGCGTCTCGATAGGATATGCTAAGCGGAATAGATATCTTATAGTTCCATAATCTATCTTATGTGATCAACGTATGAAGCTGGGTGGGTTCTAGCTTGAAGTCGGTCTTGCGTTGGTTTCAGCGAACGAAAAGCAGCAAATGAAGCGATAGAAGACGCCTGCTCCTCATCGACTTCCCGAACGATGTAAGATCGCTCGTAGCCTAGCGGCAAGCTGCTCTCTCGTTTGTTTCCACCTACGCCACACAACGGCTCCGTTATAGCGCACGTCTGCTCTCAGCTCGGAGGACCGAAATATTTGGTTCTCAGCTTCGCGATTTCCTCGCTCTCGTGCAGACTTATGATCGCCACGCTGGCTGGCTGGACAAGCTCGCTGTGACGTGGAAACGCAAAACCGTATTTGTCCGGGCTGAATGCTCCGCCGACAAGGTCGAGCGGCTCATCGGTATGCTGATGTGTGTAATATTCCAGCACAGGACCATCAGCAACGATCGCCGCGATCTCATCATTGACGAGAGCGGAAACAGCTTCCGGCAAATGATCAAACGATACAGTGGCTATGGATCGGGATTTCAGAAACTGTTCAGCAACGCTGCCGGTTCGAACGCCGACGGATTTTCTTTGAAGATCGCTCAAACTCGATATCGTGTTGTCGATATGCGCCACGGTCATCACGCTGGTGATTGATGACGTGACATAAGCGATGATGGCGATGCCGAAAACCATCCAGAACGTTTGCCACACACGTCCTATCCAGCCGAACAGGTTTTTACGTGAGCTTTTGCCGGACGTAGCAATTGAAACCACGTGATAAAAGCTCTCCGCCAGCCCTTCCCGCCAGCGTTTTGGAAAATTTTCATCAAAGCGTCTGTCGAACAGCGTCAGAAACAGCGTTGCCACGAGAAGAATGCCCAGAATCCAGACATAGGTGGTCAAGTGACCAGCCCTGTTGAGGCGTTCGATAAGGTCGTCCCATCCCGTCCCGGCCTGAGTATGCACCATGATGCGCAAACCAGCATCGAACCACGGATAGGTAAAATCTGCGATTTCAGCACGGTTTTCGGTGATGGTAAGATTGGTGACGGCTGCATCAATCTTGCCATCGGAAACGGCTTTCATGAGGTCGCTATAGTTCGGA
Source organism: Ochrobactrum sp. P6BSIII (assembly GCF_014138065.1). Classification (NCBI taxonomy): domain Bacteria; kingdom Pseudomonadati; phylum Pseudomonadota; class Alphaproteobacteria; order Hyphomicrobiales; family Brucellaceae; genus Ochrobactrum; species Ochrobactrum sp. P6BSIII. Next base: position 365,495 of record NZ_JACGXB010000004.1, read on the forward strand.
TATTCCACATAATGCGACGTTATATTCAGGCGCGCGGCGATGTTCTGCCAGATATCGATTGCCATGCCGGAATAGCCATTGCCGTCATTATTGACGAAGGGCTCGCTGACATAAATGCCAACTTGTACCGGTTTTGATGTCTCGGTTGGCCCTTGAGTATTAGCTGCGCCGGAAAACACCGCCAAGAACACAGTGAAAAGAAGGACGGATATAATCCTATATTTTATATTAACCAATGAAAATAAAAACATCATCAAAACCGAATATAAAAATAACCAGATATATATAAATTATGATTGCAAATTTTCTTTCAAATATCAACTATACTGTATAAATATAAGAATTACCTGCAATATACTCTGGCGATGGGCCATGACCTTCGCATTCTAGCGACACGAATGCACCCTGCCCGTCGGGCTGTTCCAGCGGTCAATCTGATCAGCGATTGACAAATTCTACGCTTGATTAAAATCATTCCCTCGCTGCCCGCATCGTGAGAATGACTGAAACGTGTTTGGAACCTGAAACGGTCTAAGACCAAAGCAGCATGTAATCGTCCTGTACATGTTGTATGACCCGACACGGGTTCCAGCACTCGCGTTTTCGGCCAACTCTTGGTCACGATGCACATCGAACGGGCATTCCCGGCCCGCTGGCTGGATGGGATAGAAGGTAGAGTTATAGATGTTGGAAGCACGCATTCGAAACGCTTCGCTGCGAGACAAGATTATTACCCCGGAACAGGCAGCCAGCCTCATTAAGGATGGCATGATTGTCGGTATGAGCGGCTTTACCCGCGCCGGTGACGCCAAGGCCGTGCCGGTCGCCATGGCGGCCCGTGCGGCAACCGATCCGTTTCAGATTACGCTTATCACCGGCGCTTCGCTTGGACACGACGTCGACAAGATCCTGACTGAAGCCCATGTGCTCGCCCGTCGTATGCCGTTTCAGGTTGACCGCACGCTGCGTTCCGCGATCAATCGCGGCGAGGTCATGTTCATCGACCAGCATCTGTCCGAAACGGTCGAGCAATTGCGCTCCAACCAGATTGGCCCGATTGATTATGCCGTTGTCGAGGCGCTGGCGATTACCGAAAGTGGCGGTATCATTCCGACCACTTCGGTTGGCAATTCGGCAAGCTTCGCCATTCTGGCCGATAAGGTGATCGTCGAGGTCAATCTCAACCAGCCTATGGCGCTGGAAGGTCTGCACGACATCTATATCCCGACCAAGCGCCCTACCCGCGACCCGATCCCGGTTACGGCCTGCGACAGCCGCGTCGGCCTGCCCTATATTCCGATCCCGGTCGAGAAAATCGCTGGCATCGTCATCACGCAGGAAAATGACAGTGCTTCGACGGTCGAACCAGCCGACAGCGAAACCATCGCTATTGCCGGTCATCTGATCGATTTTCTGAAGGATGAAGTGGCACATGGCCGTCTCGATCTGACGCTTAATCCTCTTCAGGCCGGTATCGGCACCATCGCAAACGCTGTGCTCAATGGTTTCGCCGATAGCCCTTTCCACAATCTGCGCATGTATAGTGAAGTGCTGCAGGACAGCACCTTCGAGCTGTTTGATGCCGGAAAGCTGGATTATGCCTCCGGTGCTTCGATCACGCTCAGCCCGGCAGTCGGCGAACGGGTGTTCAACAATATCGACCGCTATCGCGACAAGCTGATCCTGCGGCCACAGGAAATCAGCAACCACCCGGAAGTCATCCGTCGTCTCGGCATCATCGGCATCAATACGGCGCTTGAGTTCGATATTTATGGCAATGTGAATTCCACTCATGTCGATGGCACCCATATGATGAACGGTATTGGCGGTTCGGGTGATTTCGCGCGCAACGCCTATATCTCGATTTTCGTCAGCAAGTCGGAAGCCAAGAACGGCGCCATTTCGTCTATCGTACCGATGGTCACTCATGTGGACCACACGGAGCACGACGTCGATATTCTGGTGACCGAACAGGGCCTTGCCGATCTGCGCGGCCTTGCCCCGCGGGAACGTGCCCGTGTCATCATCGACAATTGCGCTCATCCCGATTATCGCGACCAGCTCAATGATTATTTCGAACGCGCCTGCAAGCGTGGCGGTCACACGCCACATCTTCTGGAAGAAGCTTTCAGCTGGCATATGCGTCGTCGCGAAAACGGCAGCATGCAGCAGCGATAATATTCCCGCCTATGGTGGCCGGCGTTCAAAACCGGCCATCAGTCTCCGTGCCCGCTCACAAATCGAGCGGAACCTTCTCCAAAGCGAAACGTTATCCGGCATATCGTTTTCAAACTGGAAACGAGAATGCCGCGGAAGAAACTGGGAACTTGCCCCATGTTTTCCGTGTAATGTTTGGTCTGGCGTTCTGGAGGAGCGGCCGTCGGACACAAACGACAACAGTGCCGTTCCAGGAAGGTTCAGAACAGCTATGTCCATCCTCATCAGCCTTCTGATAACAATTCTTGTTATCTTCCTCGTGCTTTATCTGATCAACATGCTTCCGCTGGATGCAAAGGTGAAGCAGATTGCTCAAGTTATTGTGATCATCATTGGTATCATTTCTCTTCTGAAATATCTCGCCATCTTCTGACGACCACCGCCCTCACCGGCTCATAGCCGATAAAATCTCCAAAACTATAGATTTGTCGCAAGACAACACTCTCGACGTGAGACGAGTTCTTTCGGAGCGTTCTGGCCATCTCCGCGCTTCGAAAAGCTCGCCTCCGTCACCCTCAGGCGGTTGTTTCCGACCTTCCCTTATGTTAGCCATTACAATTATCGGTTAGATTATTCGAAAATCCCGATATTATCCCCGCTCCCCCAATACAATTTGCTTGATCAGCCTTTAGTGATAAAACCCTAAATTGTGTCTTTCGGGAAACTGTTCGTGGAAAAGTTGCAATCATACCTTTTGGCATCTTTTCCTGACGCCCAGATGCTTTTATAAGCCCTCCAATCAATTGCTCCCTCAACGTAAGGTTTCGAGTGACAATTAAATAATCCTGATCCAGGGACGGGGAGTTAGGAAATGAAAGCAGCGTTATGGAAAGCAGGTGTCATAACACTTTCTGTTGTGCTGTTTTCTGTGTCGCTCACCTGGACAGTTGCTGCCTTTTCGGGCGCACGGCCGGGCATTGTTGCACTGGCGCTAAGCTCCGGCATTCCCATTGCGACAGCCTTCCCGTCGCTCGCCTATATTTTCCGGCAGCATAACAAGCTGAGAGACGCCTATAACCAACTTGAACGGGCGCATATTGAATTGCAGGCGCGGGCGCGCGTCGATCACATGACGGGATTGCTCAATCGCGAAGCCCTGTTCGATGCCATGAAGATCAGCAGATCGCGTATTGAAACCGGCGTGCTGATGGTCATCGACGCCGACCACTTCAAAGCCATCAACGATACATTCGGCCATAGCGCTGGCGACCGCGCATTGAAGCTGATCGCATTTGCCCTGCAAAATGTGACACGCAAGGGCGATCTGGTCGGGCGTATCGGTGGCGAGGAATTCTGTGTCTTCTTGCCAGGCGCCAGCAGCGAAACGGGCGTGCGTGTGGCGCAGCGCATCCGTACCGAAGTGGAAGGCACGCCTTTTCATTCGACGGAATATCAGGTCTATCCTCTGACGATCAGCATCGGCGTGGCGTCTGCTCCAAAAACCGAGAGCAATTCGCAAGTGATGAGCCGCGCCGACCGCTGCCTCTATCAGGCCAAGCAACGCGGACGCAATTGTGTGGTTCTGGACGAAGAAAGCGCCCGACTGGCGAGCGCTTCCGTTGTTTCCATCACCAATGGCCGCGAGGTTGCACGCGGCTAATCTACCCGGTAATTAGTCCGCCCATGGTGTGACTTCTTCCTCCGACCATCCGACCGGAACAAATCCCATCTTCTGATAAAGCTGCAATGCGCGTGGGCTATCGAGCGTATTGGTGTGGATGGCAACTTTCTGCGGTCCATGGGCCCAGGCAGCGGAAATGGCTTCGCTGAGAAAGAACTTGCCAAGCCCCCGCCCCTGAAAATCACGCATCAGACCGAAATAAAGAATTTCAGCCGTTTCCGGCATAGCGGTTAAATCCAGTTCCACGAAACCGGCCGGATTGCCATCCGCATAGAGCACGTGGATCGCACTCGTATCCGCATGGATGATGCTGGCCACTTCCGCATCGCTTTGCACGCGGCGCATCATCCAGTGATGCTGCCGACCGACCTGTTCGTAAAGATAGCGATAGAAATGCACCGGCATGTCGCTGGCCCGCATGATGGCGAGCCGCACGCCAGACGGAACCGGTACGGAAAGCGCCGGTCGCGTCTGCATTTCCAGATGCGTAATGCGGGCAGTAAGTTTGTCGACCATGATCAGTCGGCTTCGCCCGTCACCACCGGCGTATCCTGCCTGCTGCCCCATTCGCTCCAGGAACCGTCATAGAGCCGGTTATCCTTATGGCCGAGCGAGGCCAGTGCCAGCATGATGACCGCCGCCGTGACGCCGGAACCGCAGCTTGTGACGACAGGCTTGGCGAGATCGACGCCTGCCTTGTCGAAGATCGCACGCAGACTATCCAGATCTTTCAGCTCGCCATTCTCCGACAGCGTGCCGACAGGAACGTTGCGCGCGCCCGGCATGTGACCGGAACGCATGCCCACACGCGGTTCGGCATCCCGCCCGGTAAAACGTCCGGCGGCCCGCGCATCAGCAACCTGCGCGCGACGCTCATCGACGATCTCCCGCATTTCCGGGAAAGCAACGACGCCAGCCTGATCGAAAGCAGGCGTGAATAGCGAGGCTGCAATCTTCGTCGGCTCGTCAGTCACGGGATAGCCCGCGGCCTTCCATCCGTCGAAACCGCCATCAAGAACGAACACATTTTTGGCGCCCATCACGCGGAACATCCACCAGACGCGGGGGGCGGCAAACATGCCGGGGCCGTCATAAACGATAATTGTCTCGTCGGCGGTGATACCCATCGCGCCGACATGCTGCGCGAAGAGTTCCGGCGACGGCAAGGTGTGCGGCAGGCCAGAATGCTTGTCGGCGATCACGTCCTGATCGAAGAAGACCGCGCCCGGAATATGCGCTGCATGATATTCTTCAAGACCGTTGCGACCCGCGGCAGGCAGATACCAGGACGCATCCACGATTGCTATCCCCGGTTGTCCCAGGCGTTCTTTCAGCCAATCGCGTGAAACGACAAATGCGCTCTTCTCAGCCATGATCATGCTCCTCAAATACTCAAGCTTCGGGCAAGGCGCCGAAGCGAATGCGGAAACGGCGGTTTTCCTTGCCCTTCTTCTCGATCTTGCCGATATGGATTTCTCCTATTTCCTGCGTTTCAGACACATGGGTGCCGCCGCATGGTTGGGAATCCACTGAACCGTTTTCGCCAATGGCAACAAGCCGAATGCGGCCAAGCCCGACGGGAGGGCGAACATTCTTCGACTTCACAATATCGGGGTTGGCGAGGAATTCTTCATCGCTGATCCAGCTGATCGAAACGGGATCATTGGCCTTGACCAGTTCCATGATCTTTTCGGTCACGAATTCCTTCGTATAGGTCGGATCTGGCAGATCAAAGTCGACACGGCTTTCATCTTCGCCCACTGCCGCACCGGTGATCGGGAACGGACAGGCAACGGACAAAAGATGACAGGCAGTGTGCATGCGCATCAGCTTGTAGCGGCGCGGCCAATCAATATGCAGAACAAGCGCCTCACCGACTGTCGGTGCTGCCTGCCCTTCGGCTGGCATATGGACGATTTCGTTCTTGGTTTCACCGGTAACGGTGGCTGCGATCTCGATCCGCGATCCATCGGCGCGCTCAAAAAAGCCGATATCCCCCGGCTGTCCGCCGGAGGTCGCGTAGAAATTTGTCTGGTCGAGAATAATACCGCCAGTCTCGGTAAGGGCGAGAACCTTGCCCTCCGCCGTTGAAAGATAGGAATCTTCACGGAAAAGCGCATCGGTCTCATAGGCCATTGTTTTATTCCTCGAATGGGATGTCTATTTCGGTTTTGGTTTCCAACCAGCCCGGCACCGGCAGGTTCTTGCCGCGCAGGAAGGATGGATTGAACATTTTCGACTGGTAACGATTACCATAGTCGCAAAGCACCGTCACAATTGTGTGGCCCGGACCGAGATCTTTTGCAAGCCGGATCGCACCGGCAATATTGATGCCGGAAGAACCGCCGAGGCAAAGCCCCTCATTCTCCACGAGATCGAACACGACATCGAGCGCATCGGCATCCGCAATACGATAGGAGAAATCAGGCGTGAAGCCTTCCAGATTGGCCGTGATACGCCCCTGCCCGATGCCTTCGGTGATCGAATCGCCTTCGGATTTCAACTCGCTGGTCGTGTAATAGGAATAGAGCGCTGCACCATAGGGATCGGCGAGCCCGATCTTGATATCAGGATTGTGATCCTTCAAGCCGAAAGCTGTCCCGACAAGAGTGCCGCCCGATCCGACCGCCGCCACGAAACCGTCGACCTTGCCATTGGTATCGCGCCAGATTTCAGGCGCAGTGGTTTCGATATGCGCCTGACGATTGATCGGATTATCAAACTGGTTGGCCCAGATCGCGCCATTCGGTTCGGTTTTGGCAAGCTGTTCAGCCAGCCGCCCTGACAGGCGCACATAGTTGTTGGGATTACGATAAGGTGCTGCTGGAACTTCGATCAGTTCCGCACCGAGCAGACGCAGCGCGTCCTTCTTTTCCTGGCTTTGCGTTTCCGGAATGACGATGACTGTGCGATAGCCGAGCGCCTTCGCAACAAGGGTCAAGCCAATGCCGGTATTGCCCGCCGTCCCCTCGACAATCACGCCGCCCGGACGAAGCAGGCCGCGCTTTTCCGCGTCCCGAATGATGTAGAGCGCTGCACGGTCCTTGACCGACTGTCCTGGATTGAGGAATTCAGCCTTGCCGTAAATCTCGCAACCGGTGATTTCGGAAGCCTTCTTGAGACGAATCAATGGCGTGTTACCGATTGCGTCTAGAACCGATTGGAGCATAGCTTCCATCCTTCATCTTTGGCCGAGCTGTTTGCCGGGAAAGTATGAGGAACTGCCCTGCCCTTCAAGGAAGGATGGAATAATTTTCCACGCCAACTGGCAAACTCAATCCACAAAATGTCTGTTCAAAAGAAAAAGCCGCCCGAAATGGGCGGCTTTTGTAAAAGATGTTTCGGAACGGCGTTATGCAGCGCGCTGTCCGCCGCCGCCATTACCGTTGCGGCGCTTGCGACGGAATGGACGCTTTGCCTTCGGTGCGGCTTCGCCAGTGGCATTGGCATGACCACCTGCGGAAGCGTGGTTGCCCCCACGATGTTCGCCCGGCTTCTGTGCTGGACGACGGTGCTGCTGCGGCGACGGGCCCTTGCGGTGCTGCGTCTTCTGCGGCTTGTCTTCGCCCACAATCGAAATGCGCGGCGCTGCTGCGGGTGCCGGTGCAAGCTTGACCGGAGCATCCTTGATCGGAAGCTTGGTGCGGGTCACGCGTTCCACAGCACGCAACTTCGAATCCTCGGTCGCCTGATCGTACAGGGTGATCGAAGCGCCGCTGGCGCCATTGCGCCCCGTGCGGCCGATACGGTGTACGTAGGTTTCCGGCTCATCTGGGAGGTCATAGTTGACCACATGGCTGATGCCGGGAACATCGATACCGCGCGCGGCGATATCGGTTGCAACCAGAATGCGCAGCGTGCCGTCGCGGAAACCGTTCAGCGCGCGCTGGCGGGCATTCTGCGATTTGTTGCCGTGAATGGCCGCAACGTCGAACTTGTCACGCTCAAGGTGGCGCACGACCGCATCGGCACCATGCTTGGTGCGGGTGAAGACGATAACCGAACGCATGTTCTTATCGGCCAGCAGAGCCGACAGAAGACGGCGCTTTTCCTTGGTCGGCACAGGATGCACAACCTGGGTGATTTCGGCAGCCGTCGTACCCTGCGGCGCAACTTCCACACGAACCGGATCACGAAGCAGGCTGCCTGCGAGCGCTGCAATTTCCTTCGGCATGGTTGCCGAGAAAAGCGCAGTCTGACGGTCGGCATGGGTTGCCTTGGCAATACGCTTCACATCGTTGATGAAACCCATATCGAGCATGCGATCGGCTTCATCGAGCACCAACCAGCGGGTCTGCGAAAGGTCAACGAGACCTTCGCGCATCAGATCCGTCAGACGGCCCGGCGTTGCAATCAGCACATCGATGCCAGGTGCGATACGCTTGATCTGCGTCAGCTTCGATACGCCGCCCAGCACGAGCGCGGTCGAAATATGCGCGGTCTTGGAAACGTTGCGGATCGTCTGTTCGATCTGCACAGCCAGTTCGCGGGTCGGTGCCAGAACAAGCGCACGCGCCGTCTTCGGACGGCGCTTATCGCCCAGACCGATGATCTTTTGCAGGATCGGCAGGCTGAAAGCAGCAGTCTTGCCCGAGCCGGTCTGCGCAATGCCGAGAATGTCCTTGCCTTCCAGCTGCGGCGGGATCGCCTGCGTCTGGATTGGCTTCGGTTCGGTCATGCCAGCAGCTTCAACGCCCTTGAGCAAAACGCCGGTGACGCCAAGAGCGGCAAAGCCGCCCGTATTTTCATTTGTCAATTCAATCTCTTTCGGCGGCACCGCACATCTGCGGTCCGCTTTCAATGCCGGGAAAGCGCAACTTGCCCGAGCCAAATCCGTATTTATGATAACGACGGGACGCCGGGAAAACCCCTGGCGACTTGCGCAGCCGTGCCCGAGCAGATCTCAGGTCCCCTCCGCTACCAGACCATTCCGGAAGACAGAGGTGTGACGCAACAAGTCCAATGCCGGGAAAGCCGACATCTAACGTCGGCCCATGCGCCTGCCGCCCATATGGGGTGGTTTTGCCAAAAAAGCAAATGTTTTCGTTTTCGCGTCACTTAGACTTCAGTTCAAATGATGAAATCAGCCAGAACCTGATTGTCTGTAATGTCCTGATAAGCCCAACCGGCTTCCCCGAACTTCTTTTCCAGAAGTTTGAAATTGGCGGCATCTTTCGTTTCAATACCGATCAGCACCGAGCCGAAATTGCGAGCAGATTTCTTCAGATATTCGAAGCGCGCGATGTCATCTTCCGGCCCCAGCAGATCGAGGAACGAACGCAGTGCGCCGGGGCGCTGCGGGAATCGGAAAATGAAGTATTTCTTCAGGCCTTCAAAGCGAAGCGCTCTTTCGCGCACATCGGGCAGGCGCTCGAAATCAAAATTGCCGCCCGAAACGACAATCACGATACGCTTGCCCTTGAGTTCGCTTTTCTTGAAATCCTTCAGCGCATCAATGCCCAAAGCACCTGCTGGTTCCAGCACCACGCCTTCGATATTGAGCATTTCAATGATCGTCGCGCAGAGACGGTTTTCCGGAACTGTTATGACAGACTTTGCGTCAAAGCCTTTGAGAAGCTTGAAGTTTTCCTTGCCAATCTCGGCAACGGCCGCTCCATCTACAAAATTATCGACATGGGTAAGCTTGATGCGCTTGCCCGCTTCCAGACTGCCTTTCAGGCTTGCGGCACCTTTCGGTTCGACAAAGCGAAACGCGGTTTTCCAGCCAAGATCGGAAATATACTGCGTCACACCGCCGGAAAGCCCGCCGCCGCCAACCGGCAGCAGAACCAGATCCGGCTTCTTGCCTTCCGGCAATTGCCGTTCGATTTCCAGTGCGACGGTCGCTTGACCTTCCACAATGCCCGGATGATCGAAGGGCGGCACCATGACGCCCTTGTTGCTGGCCGCAAATTCCTGCGACGCGGCATAACAGACGTCGAAAATATCGCCGATGAGCTTGATTTCGATGAATTCACCGCCAAAAGCGCGGGTCTTGTCGATTTTCTGCTGCGGCGTGGTCACCGGCATGAAAACAACGCCCTTGCGACCAAAATGGCGGCAGACGAAGGCAAAGCCCTGCGCGTGATTGCCTGCCGAAGCGCAGACAAAGACGACATTCTCGTCGGTTGTTTTGACGGCCTTGGAAATGAAATTGAACGCGCCGCGAATCTTGTAGGACCGCACCGGCGTCAGATCTTCGCGCTTCAACCAAATCTCTGCGCCATATTTGCGGGAGAGATAATCGTTGAGCTGCAATTGTGTTTCGGGGAAAAGCGCACGCATTGCCTTTTCGGCCTGAGCCACGGATTTGACGAAGGCGGTCATACTGAAACTCTCTTCATTCCTACTCGGTGTTCACATCGCTATACGGATTTGCCAATGCAAACAAGGATGAAGGGAAACACCAACCTACCCCACGTAGTAAACAGTGACGATCTTGCGGTCTCCGAAGACCACCAGCGGACCGTCATTCAGCAGTTCGAACAGCACGGCTTCGTTCAGTGGAAGCGGAATTGTTATTTCTTCGAGGTAAAGCGCCTGCCACGAAATAGAGCGCTCTCTCTGTAATTCGCGCTGCATCAAACGAAGCGCGGCCTCAGCTTCTGGCCGCTGGTCCTGGCGGAAGAATCCGCCGCACCAATCCTGAACATGATCATAGGTGATTGTGCAATAGGTTACAGTGTCTGTCATATCGGTCACGCCCCCAAAGCACTCTCGCGGTACGCCCCCGCATTGTGCCCTTCGATCTTTGGTGATCAGGGTGTTAGTAACCGCACTGCGACGGCCTCACGACCTTTGGCTTCAGAGAAGCTTGGACATACGTCGCAAGCACCCTGACCATAAAGGACGAAGGTTCGGCGCCTTTCGGTGACGCCAACCACGCAGTGATAAAGGGCTTACTAAGCCCCAGACCGCCGCGTAGCGGTCCAGCTCTAGGCGTAAATCATTCCTGACAGCTTGTCATATCCAAAATTCGTCAGCTGACAGGCTTTTGCAGAAATAGTGACATCTGGCGCGAACCGATCAAATTCATGGTCGGGAAAACGGGCCGATCATACCGCTTTTCTATTTTAGAACATAAGGATATTCGATAATTCAGCTGTTATTGCTGACAAGCTTTCTGTCTTGAAATCAACGCGCAAATCATGACATAGAAATCCTGTCGCTGCGGTCGTGGCGAAACTGGTATACGCAACGGACTTAAAATCCGTCGCCTTTTAGGCTTGCGGGTTCAAGTCCCGCCGACCGCACCACAGCTTTCCAGAAGCTCTTTTGTTTCAGATAGTTGTTGAATTACAAGGATTTGTCGTTGCCCTATCGCTACAAAGGGCGCTACAGATGCAAGTCATTATGGCAGGACTGACACGAGCTAAAAACGGGGACTGGCTTTCCCGGAAAATGATTCCAGCGGATATTCGAGATGCGTATCAGCGAGCTTACGGCCTTCGCCAAGAGGAACGTTTTCGAGCATCCACAGAGAAGACTTCGAGCGAAGTCAAACTTGCTCATCTCGAATGGTTGGCGACTATCGAAGGTCGCATCTCACTTCTACGGTCGGCAAAATCTGGCCTGACGACCGCGCTCAGCAATCGACAGATGCGCGAACTCGCGGGCCGCTGGTATGATTGGTTCATCGCTCAGAACGTCGACAATACCCCACCCGTTCCCGATTTGGATTTCGCCTACGACCAATACCAAGACGCGCTGGAGGCCGCTGGCGACTCCTTTCAGGACGCTCACGATGATCATGTGAGAACAGCCGTCCACGCCGCTAAGGTCCGGGCAGTCATTATCGAAATTGGTCGGCTTCCCACGTTTCTGGCGGACGAAGGTATTTCCCTCACTACTGAGGCGCATAGTGCATTTATCGACGCACTAGAACCCGTGTTGATTTGCACTGAGAAGTGACCCGGCATTGCCGGATATTGTCATCGAGAATTGACCCATGTTTTGAACCTTGCTCCGCGTGTTTTTAACGGG